>CANRBI010000006.1 GCA_947628775.1 uncultured Clostridia bacterium | reverse complement strand
AAAGAAGAAGAACAACCACCAATAGAAGAAAAACCACAAAAACCAAAACTAAAAATAACCAAAG
This sequence comes from uncultured Clostridia bacterium, assembly GCA_947628775.1. Taxonomy (GTDB): domain Bacteria; phylum Bacillota; class Clostridia; order TANB77; family CAG-508; genus CAG-269. The sequence continues at coordinate 42,004 of CANRBI010000006.1, read as the reverse complement.
AAATAGAAGAAGACGACGATGACGACGACTGGTTCATAAGTAATGATGAAAAATCAAAAGGCAAAGACTACATAGACGACGAAGACGAATATGACAACGAAGATGAAGAAGACCTAATCTTCGCAAAAAAACCAAAAAATTATAACCAAGAAAAATCATTTAATAAAGAAGAAGACGATGATTGGCTAAAATATGATGAAAGCACAGAAAATGAAGACGAAGAAGAAGATAACGAAGATAATTTCGAATATTTCTTTGACTCAGACGACGAAGAAGAAAATGAAGACGAAATAGAAGAAGACGACGATGAAAACGACTTCATATTTGACAGTGACAACGAAGAAGACGACGAATACTACGAAAACGACGAAGCAGAAGAAGATGACGAAGAAGATGATGATGAATATGAAGAATACTACGATGATTATGACGACTATGACGATTTCGGAGTAGATGACGACGACGAAGAAGAACCAGAAACTCAAGAACAAACAGGAAAAAACACCAGACAAACAAGAGGCAAAGCAACAAGAGCAAAATCAAAAAAAGAAGGAAAAAGAAGCAAAGAAAAAAATAATGAAGAAGAAGAAAATGAAGTAGAAAGAATTCAAAGAAACATCAAACGAGAAAAATCAAAAGCCAAAAGCAAAAGAATGCAAGAAGAAAATGCAAGCATATTTGGAAGAATATTTAAAGAAAAGAAAAAATAAGAAGAATATACCTACACAACAAAAAACTGTTTTTAATTCACATAAAACATGTGAAAAAAAGAACAGTTTTTTATTATACAAACTTACCGAAATACCCCCCAAATTACTTGACAAAACCCAAAAATAAATATACAATATAAACGCAAAGAAAGGCAAAAAAATAAAAACAAAAAATTAGGAGTGAAAAATAAAAAATGGAATTTATAAAAAATATATGGAAAAACAAAAAAATAGCATGGCAACTAGGAAAAAACGACTTCAAAAATAGATTTGCAAACACAAGCTTAGGAGCAATATGGGGATTCTTATCACCATTTGTATTCATGATAATGTATGTAATAGTATTTCAATACATATTTGTAACCCCAGGGCCAGATGGAGCACCCTATGTAGTATGGTTTATGCCAGGAATGGCAATGTGGATGTGTATAAATGACGGAATAATAGGAGCAAGCAATTCAATCAGAAGCTATAGCTACTTAGTAAAAAAAGTAGTATTCCCAGTAGACATCATCCCAATAATCTCACTAATAGCCAACTCATTTGTAGCCCTATTTTTATTTATAATAGCAACAATAACATGTATAGCATACGGATTTGTACCAAATGTATTACAAGTACTATATATAATAATTTCAGCATACGCATTTTTACTAGCAGTCACAAGATTCACATCAGCACTATCAACACTAGTACCAGACTTCACAAACTTACTAGGAATAATAATGCAACTATTCTTCTGGTTTACACCAGTAGTATGGAATCTAAGCCAAATAGCAATGCACCACACAATAACAAGAGCAATAAAATGCATGCCATTCACATACCTAGTAACAGGACTAAGAGACGCATTCATGAGTTCAAATGGAAACATAATAACACAAGGCCACGGAATATACACAATAATCTTCTGGGTAGTAACAATAGTAATGTTTGTATGGGGAAATTACATATTCACCAAAAACAAAAAAGACTTTGCAGACGTACTATAAGAACCAAAAAAGGAGAAAAAAATGGAAGAAACAATAGACGTTCTTTTAGCAACATATAATGGAGAAAAATACCTAGAAAGTCAAATAGACAGCATATTAAACCAAACATATAAAAACATAAAACTAATAATATCAGATGACTGCTCAAAAGACGGAACAAGAGAAATCCTAGAAACATACAAAAACAAAGACCCAAGAATAGAAATACATCTGCAAGAACAAAACCTAGGATATATACGCAACTTTGAATACCTACTAAAACAAGTAAAAAACAAATACTATATGTTATCAGACCAAGATGACGTATGGCTACCAGAAAAAATAGAAACATCACTAAACAAACTAAAACAAACAGATGCAGACCTAGTATTTGGAGACCTACAAATAGTAGACCAAGACCTAAACACAATACACCAATCATTTACAGAATTCATGCTACTAAAAAGAAAAATACAAAAATACCTAAAAAGCTACAAACTAAACTACTTATACAACTGTGTAACAGGCTGCACAGTACTTGCCAAAAGCACCACAATAGAACAAATACTACCAATACCAAACAAATCAAAATATGTAGCACATGATCATTGGATTGGACTTATGACATCACTAAACGGTAAAACAGAATACATAGAAAAACCATATATACTATACAGACAACACGGCAACAACGAAATAGGAACAAACAAAATATCACACGGCTTCAAAAAGCTAGAACAAGTACGAACACTATTTATAGACGTAAAACTAGGAATATTCCAAACATATGTAGAAAACAACGAAAAATTCCCAAAACCACTTCAAGAACTAAACAACAAAGCACTAGCATACTTTCAAGACATACAAAAAAAGAAAAACATAAACTTCAAAAACTGGAAAGTATTTCATGAACTATACAAACAAGAAACATTTACATACTACATATTAAATTTCATAATAATGAACCTACCAATAATCGGAAGACCATTATTCAAAATCAGATATACAATACTCAAACTACTAAAAAAACGATAAGCCAAAAAGAAAGGGTGAAAACATTGAAACCAGAACATAAAAACAAAGAACAAGAAACAAACAATCAAGAATCAAACTCAATAATAGGCACACAAACAGCAGTAAAAATAACAAACCTATGTAAAAACTACAAAATGTTTGCACGCAAAAAAGACAGAATGATAGAAACAATATTCCCAATGATACAAAAACACGGAGTATTTAGTGCCATGAATGACTTCAACTTAGAAGTAAAAAAAGGAGAAGTACTAGGAGTACTAGGCAAAAACGGAGCCGGAAAATCAACACTACTAAAAATGATAACAGGAGTAGTAACACAAACCTCAGGAACAATAGAACTAAACGGCAAAGTAAGCTCACTACTAGAACTAGGAACAGCCTTCAACCCAGAACTAACAGGAATAGACAACATCTATCAACATGGACAAGTAATGGGACTATCAAATGAAGAAATAAAAGAAAAGGAACAAGAAATAATAGAATTTGCAGACATAGGAGACCATCTATATCAACCAGTAAAAACATATTCATCAGGAATGTTCGCAAGGCTAGCATTTGCATGTGCCATAAATGTAGACCCAGACATACTAATAGTAGACGAAGTACTATCAGTAGGAGACATGGCCTTCCAACTAAAATGCTTCAAAAAATTTGAACAATTCAAGAAAAAAGGAAAAACAATCCTATTTGTAACACACAGCATAACAGACATACTAAGAAACTGCACCAGAACAATAATAATAGATGCAGGAAGAAAAATATTTGACGGAGACGTAAAAGAAGGAGTAGAACGCTACAAAAAAATGATAGTAGGCCTTACACCACAAGAAAGCAAAGAAGGAATACTAACAGATGCAGAAATTCTGAAAAAAAATCCAAACTACAAACAAGTAATAGAAAAAACAGGAGAACTATGGAAAACACACTTCAGCGAAAACCCAAACCTAATAACATATGGAAATGGAGACGCCGAAGTAATAGACTATGGAATGTTTGACGAAAAAGGAAACTATATCTCAGTACTAGAAAATGACAAAACAGTAGTACTAAAATCAAAAATAGTATTTAACAAAGACATAAAAGACCCAATATTCACAATGACAGTAAAAGACTTCAAAGGCCTAGAAATGGGAGGAACAAACACATTAATTGAAAAAATAGCAACAGGAAACTATCAAAAAGGAGACATTGTAGAAGTATCATTTAAACAAAAAATAAATATAGCACCAGGGAAATACACACTATCATTCAGCTGCACTCATTTCAATCATAGAGGAGAACTAGAAGTATTAAACAGAAAATATGATGCCCTATTAATAGAAGTACTATCAACAAAAGACACAGTAGGTTTTATACGTTTAGACTCAGACATAACAATAAAAAAACTAAATAAATAAACCTATCAAAAAAAATAAAAATAAAAGGAGAAATGTCATGAAAGTAGCAGTATTAATACCCTGTTATAACGAAGAACTAACAATAGGAAAAGTAATAAAAGATTTTAAAAAAGAATTACCAGAAGCAGATATATATGTATATGACAACAATTCAAAAGATAACACAGCAGAAATAGCAATAAACAATGGAGCAATAGTAAAACACGAATACAGGCAAGGAAAAGGAAATGTAGTAAGAAGTATGTTCAGAGATATAGAAGCAGACATATATGTAATGGTAGACGGAGATGACACATATCCAGCAGAAGAAGTACACAAACTAATTGAACCAATAAAAAATGGAGAAGCAGACATGGTAATAGGTGATAGGCTAACAAACGGAACATATCAAAAAGAAAACAAAAGACATTTTCATGAATTTGGAAACAATATAGTAAAAAAGACAATAAACATACTATTTAAAACAAATCTAAAAGACATAATGACAGGATATAGAGTATTCAATAAAATATTTGTAAAAAATATGCCAGTAATGAGTCCAAAATTTGAAATAGAAACAGAAATGTCACTACATGCACTAGACAAAAAATTCATAATAAAAGAAATACCAATAACATATCGTGACAGACCAGAAGGAAGTGAATCAAAACTAAACACAATAAGTGATGGAATAAAAGTAGTAAAAACAATAATAAAAATGTTCAAAGACTTTAAACCAAGGCAATTTTTCGCTATAATAGGACTAATACTAATAATACTAGGACTAATAGTAGGAATGCCAGTAATAATTGAATTTATAAAAACAAGGTATATAACAAAAGTACCATCAGCAATATTAGCAACAGGAATAATGATTTTTGCACTAATAACATCACAATGTGGAATTATACTAGACACAGTAGTAAAACAAAACAAAGAAAACTATGAACTACAACTATCAAGATATGACCAAATAGAAAAATTACAAAGAAAAAATTAGAGGACGAAAAATGGAAAAAATAAAAGATCTATACAAAAAATATAAAAAAATAATAAACTATCTAATATTCGGAGGACTAGCAACAGTAGTAAATTTCATAACATACATAATATCAGTCAGAATATTTGGAATAGACAAAGTATTAAGCAGTGGAATAGCATGGTTCTTTTCAGTACTATTTGCATATATAACAAACAAAATATTTGTATTTGAAAGTAAAACAAAAGGAATAAAAGCAATGCTAAAAGAACTAACATCTTTCTTCTTAGCTAGAATAGTATCAGGAGCATTATGTGATATAGGAACATTCGCACTAATGACAAATGTATTAAAAATAAATGACATAATATCAAAAATAGTAACACAAATAATGGTAGTAATAATAAACTATATCTTCAGCAAATTAATCGTATTCAAAAAAAGAAATGATCCAAAAGAAGAACAAATATAAGTAGAGGTTTATAGGTAATACCAATAAAAAAACCTAAATAAAAAATAAGGAATAAAAAAATGGAAAAAATATCAGTAATCGTACCATGTTATAACGAACAAGAAAGCCTACCAATATTTTATCAAGAAATAGAAAAAACAAGAAAACAAGACTTCCCAGAAATAGAATTTGAATATATCTTTGTAGATGATGGTTCAAAAGACAAAACACTACAACAAATAAAACAACTACATCAACAAGATCAAAAAGTAAGATACATATCATTTTCAAGAAACTTTGGAAAAGAAGCAGCCATGTTAGCAGGCTTAGATGCAGCAACAGGAGATTACATAACATTAATGGATGCAGACCTACAAGACCCACCACATCTATTAAAACAAATGTATAACACAATAAAACAAGAAGATTACGATTGTGTAGCAACACGAAGAGTAACAAGAAAAGGTGAACCAGCAATAAGAAGCCTATGTGCCAGAATGTTCTATAAACTAATCAACGAATTATCAGATGTAGAAATGGTAGATGGAGCAAGAGACTATAGATTAATGACAAGACAAGTAGCAGAAAGCATAAAATCAATGAGAGAATATAACAGATATTCAAAAGGATTATTCACATTCGTAGGATTTAAAACAAAATGGATAGAATATGAAAACATAAAAAGAATAGCAGGAGAAACAAAATGGTCATTCTGGAAACTATTCAAATATGCGATAGAAGGAATAACAGCATTCTCAACAGTACCACTGGTATTATCATCAATAATAGGAATAGTATTTTGTATAATATCATTTCTACTAATACTATTAATAGTAATAAGAACCCTAGTATATGGAGATCCAACAAGTGGATGGCCATCAATGATATGTATAATATTCTTTGTAAGCGGAGTACAACTATTCTCATTAGGAATAATAGGACAATACCTATCAAAAACTTACCTAGAGATAAAAAATAGGCCAATATATATCATAAAAGAAACAGAAAAAATATAAAAGGAAGGTTTAAATAAATGAAAAAAATATCAGTAGTAATACCAATGTATTATGAAGAAGAAACAGCCAAAGAATGTTATAACAGATTAACAAAAACCCTAAAAAACATAGAAAACTACGAATATGAAATAATAATAGTAAATGATCGGAAGCAAAGACAACACTCAGCAAATACTTGAAGAAATAGCACAAAAAGACAAAAATGTTAAAGTAATAACATTTTCAAGAAATTTTGGACATCAAGCAGCAGTAGTAGCAGGAATAAAATATGTAACAGGAGATGCAGTAGTTATACTAGATGCAGACCTACAAGATCCACCAGAATTAATTCCAAACATGCTAAAATACTGGGAAAATGGAAATGAAGTAATCTATGGGAAAAGAAAATCCAGAAAAGGAGAATCCAAATTCAAACTATTAACAGCAAAAATGTTCTATAAAACACTAAACGCACTATCAGATGTAGAAATACCAAAAGACACAGGAGATTTTAGACTAGTAGACAGAAAAGTAATAGATGTAATAAATACAATGCCAGAACACAACAAATTCCTAAGAGGACTATTCAGTTGGGTAGGATTCAAACAAATACCATATGAATACGAAAGGCAAGAAAGATATGCAGGAAAAACAAAATATCCATTAAAGAAAATGTTAAAATTAGCATCAGATGGAATAATAAGTTTTTCAAGTAAACCACTAAAAATAGTAGGAGAACTTGGAATATTAACAATAATTCTATCAATAGGAATACTAATATATTCTCTAATATCATATGCATTACAACTAAACAACCTAACAGCAGGCTGGACATCAATAATGGTAGCAATAACACTATTTAGTGGAGTACAACTACTATCAATATGGATAATTTCAGAATATATAGCTAGAATATATAACGATACCCAAAAAAGACCTGAATACATAATAGATAAAAAAATCAACATATAAAAATAGAAAAAATTCCAAAAAATACAAGAAATTTTAAAAAAATCTTGTATTTTTTCGTGTTAAATGATAATATATAAATACCAAAAACATTATAATTTAATTAAATTAAAAAATGAAAAACTCATTTATAGTAAGAGGAGAAAAAGTAAATGAAAATTTTAATAACAGGAGCAAACGGAATGCTTGCAAAAGCAGTAAAAGAAAAACTAAATAAAGAAAACGAATTAATCTGTACAGATGTAGAAGACCTAGACATAACAAACGAACAAGCAGTACTAGACTATGTAGAAAAAACAAAACCAGAATACATAATAAACTGTGCAGCATACACAGCAGTAGACAAAGCAGAAGAAGCAGGAGAAATAGTAGAAAAAATAAATGCAGACGGACCAAAAAACCTAGCAAAAGCAGCAAACCAAAACAACAGCACACTAATACACATAAGTACAGACTATGTATTTGGAGGAGAGCTAGAAATCCAAAAAGACTACAAAGAAGAAGACCCAAAAAACCCAGTAACAGCATATGGAATAACAAAACTACACGGAGAAGAATACATAAAACAAAACACCACAAAATACTACATATTCAGAACAGCATGGCTATATGGTGAAGGCAACAACTTTGTACGAACAATGCTAAAACTAGGAAAAGAAAAACCAGAACTATCAGTAGTAAATGACCAACACGGAAGTCCAACATATGCAGAAGATCTAGCAAACATAATATATCAAGCAATACAAAACAAAATACCATATGGAATATATAATGCAACAAATCAAGGTTACACAACATGGTATGAATTCACAAAAACAATATTTGAATATGCCAAAATAAATTGTAAAGTAAATCCAGTAACAACAGAACAATATATAGAAATGATGAAAGTGACACAAGCCAAAAGACCAAAAAATTCACAAATGTCAAAGCAAAAATTGCTAGACCAAAACATAACAATACCAAATTGGCAAGATGCACTAAAAAGATATTTAGAAAAAGAACTAAACTAAATATCACTAAACTTCGTTAATACCTATTATCGAACATATTGTAATCCCTTTAAAAAAAAGTTTGATAATAGATATTAAAAAATACAATCCCTAGAAAATTTGAAAGTAGAAAGATAATATCTGACTACTTTCAAATTTAACTAAAAAAAAGAAAGGAACAAAAAATATGAAAAATAGAAAAGGAATAATATTAGCAGGAGGAAGTGCAACAAGACTATACCCACTAACACTTGCAATATCAAAACAAATAATGCCAGTATATGACAAACCAATGATATATTATCCATTATCAGTACTAATGGAAGCAGAAGTAAAACAAGTACTAATAATATCAACCCCAAGAGACATAGTAACATTCAAAGAACTACTAGGAGATGGATCACAATGGGGAATGCAATTTGAATACAAAGTACAAGAAAAACCAAACGGTCTAGCCGAAGCCTTTATAATAGGAGAAGACTTCATAGGCCAAGACAATGTAGTAATGATACTAGGAGACAACATGTTCTACGGCTCACACCTACCAGAAATACTAAAAAGAGCAAGTAAAAGAGATGATGAATCAACAATTTTCGGATACTATGTAAAAGACCCAAGAGCATATGGAGTAGTAGAAATAGACCAAAACGGAAAAGCAATATCAATAGAAGAAAAGCCACAAAACCCAAAATCAAACTATGCTGTACCAGGTCTATACTTCTACACAAATGATGTAATAGAAATTGCAAAAAATGTAAAACCATCAGCAAGAGGAGAACTAGAAATAACAACAGTAAATGACGAATACATGAAAAAAGGCAAACTAACAGTAGAAAAACTAGGCAGAGGAATGACATGGTTTGACACAGGAACACATGATGCTCTACTTGAAACAGCAAGTTTTGTACAAACAATCGAAAAAAGGCAAGGAATGCAAGTATGTTGTCCAGAAGAAATAGCATATAAAAAAGGCTGGATAACAAAAGAACAACTATCAAACCTAGCAGAAAGATACATGAAAACAGAATATGGAGTATACCTAAAAGACCTAGCAGAAAACAGACTAGGAGAAGAATAAAAAGAAAAGGAGAAAAACATGGGAAAATTCAAAAAAATTGAAACAAGTATAGAAGGAGTATGTATAATAGAACCAACAGTATTTGGAGACAACAGAGGATACTTCATGGAAACATACAGTGAAAAAGAATTTGCAGAAATAGGACTAAATTACAATTTTGTACAAGACAACCAATCAAAATCAACAAAAGGAGTACTAAGAGGTTTACACTTCCAAAAAGAAAACACACAAGCAAAACTTGTAAGATGTATAAAAGGCGAAGTATTTGATGTAGCAGTAGACCTAAGACCAGAAAGTAAAACTTATGGAAAATGGGAAGGAGTAATCCTATCAGAAGAAAATAAAAAAATGTTCATGATACCAAAAGGATTTGCACACGGATTTTTAGTACTATCAGAAGAAGCAGAATTCACCTACAAATGTGATGACATATACAACGCCTCAGCAGAAGGTGGACTTGCATGGAACGATCCAGAAGTAAACATACAATGGCCACTAGGAAATCTAAAAGAAACAGACCTAATAACATCAGAAAAAGACGCAAAATGGCCAAACCTAAAAGACCTAAGGGAAACAGACCTATTTAATAACATATAAAACCAAAAAAGAAAGGAAATAAAAAAATGAATAATGTATTAATAACAGGAGCAGCCGGATTTATAGGAGCAAACTTTGCAGAATATTTTGTAAAAAAACATCCAGAATATAAAATAGTAGTAGTAGATAAACTAACATATGCAGGAAACATGGATAACCTAAAAAAAGTACAAGACAAAATAATATTTGAAAAAGCAGATATATGTGACTTTGAAAAAATGAAAGAAATATTTAATAAATATGACATAAATGGAGTAATACACTTTGCAGCAGAATCACATGTAGATAACAGCATAAAAAATCCATTTGTATTTACACAAACAAATGTAATAGGAACACACACACTATTAGAAACAGCAAAACAAAAATGGGGAGAAGGAAGTCCAAACAAATTCGTACACATCTCAACAGACGAAGTATATGGTTCACTAAAAGACGAAGGATACTTCACAGAAACATCACCAATAAAACCAAGTAGCCCATACTCATCATCAAAAGCAAGTTCAGACCTAATAGCACTAGCATACAAAGAAACATACAAAATGAATATAAATGTAACAAACTGCTCAAACAACTATGGACCATATCAACACAACGAAAAACTAATACCACACATGATAAAACTAGCACTAAAAGACGAAAAACTACCAGTATATGGAACAGGAAGTAACATAAGAGATTGGTTATATGTTGAAGACCACTGTGAAGCAATAGACCTAATATATCATAACGGAAAATCAGGAGAAAGATATAACATAGGAGGACACAACGAAAAAAGAAACCTAGAAATAGTAAAACTAATACTAAAACACCTAAACAAATCAGAAGACCTAATACAATTTGTAGAAGACAGAAAAGGACATGACTACAGATACGCAATAGATCCAACAAAAATAAAAACAGAATTAGGTTGGGAACCAAAAACAAAATTTGAAGACGGAATAATAAAAACAATAGACTGGTACTTAGAAAATCCAAGTTGGCTACGATAAAATAATATATAAAAATATAGTAAAGTAAAATTGTTTCTATTGTTATACATAGTAGTAAAAATAAAGGAAGGAGAACACCTATGAAACTAAACCTAGATTTTTATAACCAAGACATAATATACAACCAATTATCCAAAGAGCAAGACATCATACAAAATTATATAAATCAATACAAAGAAACAGACTATGAAAACATAATAAAAAATGACAATAACATAGAAACAATAAGCATGCTATCAGAAATTAGAAAAAACATAATAAATTGGTATCCATTTAAAAAAGACTGCAATATACTAGAAATAGGAGCAGGAGTTGGAGAAATAACAGGAGAACTATGTAAAAAAGCACAAAAAGTAACATCAATTGAATTCTCAAAAGAAAGAGGACAAGCAATAGCCAAAAGACATGAAGATAAAGAAAATCTAGAAATAATAATAGGAAATCTAAAAGACATCCAAATAAACGAAAAATTTGACTATATAACATTAATAGGAACACTAGAATATGCACCCAAAATATATAAAACCCAAAATTCAACAATAGACCTATTAAAACACATAAAAACATTATTAAAAGAAGATGGCACAATACTAATTGCAACAAACAATAAATTTGCCATGAGAAACTGGTGTGTAATAAATGAAAATGACCATGATATAGAATACAACGCTATAAGCAAAGCAGGAAAAACAAAAGAAGATTGCCAACTGTTATCAAAAAAAGAGCTTGAAACAATATTTAACAAAGCAGAACTAGGCAAAATAAAGTACTATTACCCACTACCAGACTATAGATACACAAACGTAATATTCACAAAAGAATTTATGCCAGATCAAGATAATATACACAGAAATATGAGTCTATTCAAAGACACAGAAGTAATAAACTTTCACGAAAATGATGGATTTATACAAATAATAAAAGAAAATAAAAACTTATTTGAATTCTTCACAAATTCATACTTCATTGAAATAAGTAAACAATTAGAAGAAAATGAAATAAAATATGTATCATATTGGAACAACAGAAAACAAGAATACAGACTAAAAACAATAATCCAAGGAAATAAAGTATACAAATATCCAAACAACAACTTAGCTAAAAAACATATAGACACAATAAAACACAATATAGACATACTAAAAAACAGTAATATAAACACATTAGACACATATGATAACGAAAAAATAATTAGTCAATATGTAGAAAATGCAAAATCATACAACAAAGTATTAATAGAAGAATACAAACAAAATGGAATAGAAAAACTAATACAATTAATAAATGAATTCACACAAAAAACTATACAAAAACTAGAAACAACCGATATGGAAAATAACATATTTGACCACTTCAATATAAATTATCAAAAAGAACAAATACAAGACCTACATTTCATAAAAGAAGGACTATGGGATCTAAATTTTCAAAACTGTTTTCTAATAGATGATAAATTTTATATCTATGATCAAGAATGGATAGAACAAAAAGTTCCAATTGAATTTATAATATACAGAGAAATACTAATATTTGAAGAACTAAAAAAATTAACAGATATAAATGAAATATATGAAAAACTAGATATACTAAAATATAAAGATTTATTCAATCAATTAGAAGAACATATATCAAAAAAAATAATGGACGACAAAATATGTGAAGTATGGCACAAACCAATGAAAACAGTAAGAGGCCTTATAGTAGAAAACCATACATTACGAACAACAAACCAATCAATTGAAACACAATTAGAACAACAACAACAAGAAAATCAAAAAAATATGGAACAAATACAAAACGAACAAAAACAAATACAAGAAAATATACAACTAATACAACAAAAAGACCAAAAAATAGAAGAACTAACACAAATAATCAGAAGTTCATTATCATGGAAAATATCAAAAGCAATAGATAAAATAATAGGCAATAAAGAAAAAGGTGGAGGAAATAAATGAATATAAAACATAGATACAATCAAATAAGTTATTATTTAAAAAAGAACGGATTAATAAAAACAATTAAAAAAATAATAAAAAAAGTAATAAATAAAATAAAATATAAATTAACCAAAAAAGACAATATAATAGAAAAAAGCAACTATCAAATATGGATAGAAAAAAATGAACCAACAGAAGAAGAACTAAATCAACAAAGAAAAACAGAATTCAATATAAAACCCAAAATTAGCATAATAGTACCAATGTATAATACACCACAAAAATACTTTGAAGAATTAGTACAATGTTTAATAAACCAAACATACACAAATTGGGAACTATGTTTAGCAGATGGAAGTCCTGAAAAAAACAAAAATCTACAAAAAATCATAACAAAAGACACAAGAATAAAATATAAATTCCTAAACGAAAATAAAGGAATATCAGGAAACACAAATGAAGCACTAAAACTTGTAACAGGGGACTATATCGCACTATTAGACCATGACGACCTATTACCAATATTCTGCTTATATGAAATTGTAAAATGCATAAACGAAAATCCAGAAGTAGAATTCATATACACAGATGAAGACAAAATAGAAGGTGAAAAAGAAAACAGAAAAGACCCATATTTCAAACCAGACTTTTCAATAGACACATTAAGATCAAACAACTATATAACACACCTATCAATATTTAAAAAAGAATTAATGGACAAGCTAGAAGGATTTAGAGATAAATATAATGGAGCACAAGACTATGACATAATAATAAGAGCAACCGAAACAACTCAAAACATAATACACATCCCAAAAATTTTATATCACTGGAGAGTACACCCAAAATCAACAGCAATGATATCAGATGCAAAACCATATGCATATGAAGCAGGGCAAAAAGTAATAGAAGACCACCTAAAAAGGCAAGGCTTACCAGCAAAAGTAAGTGATGGAGGAGAAATAAAAGGAATATATGAAGTAGAATATGAAGTACAAGGAAACCCAAAAGTATGTATTCTAATACCAAATAAGGACAGTATAAATTTCCTAAAAGATTGTATAAACTCAATACTAAAATTAACAACATATTCAAATTATGAAATATTAATAGTAGAAAACAATAGTGAAGAAAGCAAAACATTTAAATACTATGAAACAATACAAAAAAATGAAAAAGTTAAAGTAATAACATATAACGAAAAAGGATTTAACTACTCAAAAATAATCAATTTTGGAGTAAAAAACTCAGATGCAGAATACATCTTACAACTTAATAGTGATACAGAAATACTTACACCAGACTGGCTAGAAAAATTCATAGGATATGCACAAAGAGAAGACGTAGGAGCAGTAGGAGCAAGACTATACTATAAAGATAAATCAATACAACATGCTGGAATAGTTGTAGGAATATGTGGATTAGCAGCAAACATGTTAACAGGGCTACCATACGGAATACATGCATATTTCGGAAAAGACTGTCTAATACAAAATATGAGTGCAGTCACAGGAGCATGTTTATTCTCAAAAAGAAGCATATATGAAGAAGTAGGATATATGGATGAAGAAAAATTTAAAATAGCATTTAATGATGTAGATTTTTGCCTAAAAATAAGAGAAAAAGGATACAAAATTATATATAATCCATTTATAGAACTAATGCACTACGAATCAAAAACAAGAGGATATGAAGACACACCAGAAAAGAAGGAAAGATTTGAAAGAGAAAGTAACAACTTTAGAGAAAAATGGAAAACAGTAATAGAAAAAGGGGATCCATATTACAACAAAAATCTAACACTAACAACAGCACAATATGACATTAAAATATAAAATATGTGAGGGAATACAATTGGAAAATATAAAACACAAAATAAATACATTTGCAGAAAAATTAACCAAGCTAGGAGAAATAATATACAAATACCGATACCACATAGCAATTACAATATTCATATTATGTATAATATTTGAAATAAGTGGCTCATCAATAGGATGTTGGAAAGATTTTTTAGGACAACAAGAATTAAATGATGGAGTAATCTTAGGAGAATCAAGAACAATAAGAAGTGACGAATGGTCTGTACTAACACCAATGACGTTTTCACAAGCATTTG
Source organism: uncultured Clostridia bacterium (assembly GCA_947628775.1). GTDB lineage: Bacteria > Bacillota > Clostridia > TANB77 > CAG-508 > CAG-269. Next base: position 26,800 of record CANRBI010000006.1, on the reverse strand, counting down.
ACGGATTTAAATACTTTAGTAACTTAATAAGAGGAGGAAATACAGATGTCTTTATAGTATATGGACTACCAGTATTAAATCCTGCACAAATATTTAGACCATTTCAAATAGGATTCTTATTTCTAGGTCTAGCAAAAGGATTATCATTTTTCTGGTGTGGTAGATTTATAGCACTATTCATGGTAACTTTTGAACTAGGAATGATACTAACAAACAGAAAAAAACTACTATCATTTGTTATGGCAACACTAATAACCCTAGCACCAATAATACAATGGTGGTTTGCAGTAAACGGAATAGTAGAAATATTTGTATTTGGAGAATTAGCAGTAATATTATTACATAAATACATGAACACACAAAACATAAAAAAAAGATGCTTATACCTATTATGTATGATAATATGTGCAGGAGGATATATATTAGTAATATATCCAGCTTGGCAAATACCAATGTTCTATGTATTCTTAGCCTTAGCAATATCAGTAATAATTACAAACAGAAAGAAATGTAAAATAAACAAAAAAGACATAATATCAATATTAATAGCATTACTAATCTTTATATGTTGTATGGGCTACATATTTGCAACATCAATGGATACAATAAAATCTGTAATGAACACCGTATATCCAGGGTCAAGAGCCGAAACAGGCGGACATGCAATATCAAAATATTTCCAATACCCATCAAATATATTCTTCCCATATAATCAAGAAGGGATAGAAACAAATGTATGTGAAGAAGCAACAATGTTCACACTATTCCCAATAGGCATAATACTATCAATAATAAATCTAATAAAAAGCAAAAAGAAAGATATATTTCTAATAACCTTATTAATAATATATGGATTTTTAAGTTTATGGTGCATAATAGGATTCCCAAAAATAATAGCAAAACTAACTCTAATGAGCAATGTACCATCAGACAGAGCAATACTAGCAGTTGGCTTTATAGATATACTAATACTAATAAGAAGCATATCCAACAAAGAAATTCCAACCAAAAAACTAATAGCAATAATAACATCAATAATACTATCAATAATAATCTCAATACTATGTAAAAAATTCAATCCAAACTACATAGAAACAAAAAGATTATTAAAAATATTCCTAATAAATACATGTATATTTTACTTGCTATTTAGATTTCAAGCAAAATATATGAAAGGAATCTTATGTTGTGGAATAATACCAATAATGATAATATCAGGAGGAATGGTAAACCCAATAAGAAAAGGAATAGACGTAATATATAACAGTGAAATAATAAAACAAATACAATCAATACAAAAACAAGAAAACGGAAAATGGATAGTAGAAGGGGAAAGCTACCATACAGGAAACTATATATTAATGGCAGGAATACCAATAATAAACAGTACAAATACATATCCAGATATGGAAAAATGGCATATGATAGATACTGAAAACAAATATGAAAAAGTATACAATAGATATGCACACATAACAATAAAAATAAAAAACAAAGACGAAATACCAGAAAAAAAATTCAAACTAATAGACCCAGACAGTTTTGAAGTAAATATAACACCTCAAGAACTACAAAAATTAGAAGTAAAATATATATTTACAGGAAATAATCTAGAAAAATATAGTAACAACGAATACAAATTTGAAAAAATAACAAATATAAATCAATATAATATATACAAATTTACAGGAAATAATTAACAACAGCTTCTTTTTTAAAACAAAATATGATAAAATAAAAATGATAGGAGGTTATACAAATGAAACAAATAAAAAGAAACACAATTACAAAAATCATAACAATACTAATAATATTATTCTTACTTCAATTAAACACAATAACATCATTAGCAACAAACGAAACAGAAAAAGAATTAATAAACAAAGAAGAAGTAATACAAGAACAAAAAACAAATGAACCAGAACCAATAAGTAATGAACCAATAGCAATAAGTAACACAAATTTAAATGGAACATACACAATAAAATCAGCAATAAATCAAAATTATGTATTAGATGTAGAATCAGGTTCAAAACAAAACCAAGCAAATATACAACTATATCAAAACAATAATACAAATGCCCAAAAATGGCAAATAGAGCAAATAGATGGAGAATACTATAAAATAACATCAATAAACTCAAATAAAGTAATGGATGTGTATGGAGCATTAAAACAACCAGGAACCAATGTATGGCAATATGACTTCAACAATACAGATGCCCAAAAATGGCAAATAAAAAATAATGGAGATGGAACATACTCACTTGTATCAAAAGGAACAGGCCTATACCTAGATGTAAACTCAGGAATAGCAAAAAATAATGCAAATGTACAAACATACACAGGAAATGGAAGTAAAGCACAAAAATTTATACTAGAAAAAACAAATAAAGCACCAGAAAGCAATACTCCAAACATAACAGTAGCAGATGGAACATACAAAATAAGATCAGTAATAAACATAAATTATGTATTAGATGTAGAATCAGGTTCAAAACAAAACCAAGCAAATATACAACTATATCAAAACAATAATACAAATGCCCAAAAATGGCAAATAGAACGAATAGATGGAGAATACTATAAAATAACATCAATAAACTCAAATAAAGTAATAGATGTATCTGGAGCATCAAAACAACCAGGAACCAATGTATGGCAATATGACTTCAACAATACAAATGCCCAAAAATGGCAAATAAAAAATAATGGAGATGGAACATACTCATTCGTATCAAAAGGAACAGGACTATACTTAGATATAAACTCAGGAATAGCAAAAAATAATGCAAATGTACAAACATACACAGGAAATGGAAGTAAAGCACAAAAATTCTTACTAGAAAAAACAACATACACAGCATCAGGAGAAAATAATCAATCAGGAGGAAATAATATAAATCCACAATCAGCATCAGAAAGACCGATAGCAGATGGAACATATATGATTGAATCAGCAGTAAGTAATAAAGCAGTACTAAACATCTGTGGTGGGTCAAAAGATAATGGAGCAAATATCCAAATATTTGAAAAACAACCAATAGCAAGTGAAAAATTCAAAGTACAATATCTACAAGATGGATACTACAAAATCTCATCAACATATACAGATAAAGTACTAGACGTATATGGAAGCTTTAAAGAATCAGGCACAAATGTATGGCTATATGAATTCAACAACACAGATGCCCAAAAATGGCAAATAAAAAACAATGGAGATGGAACATACTCAATAATCTCAAAATGTAATGGACTAAATCTAGACCTATCAGGAGGATTAACAAACAACGGAAGCAATATACATGTATATCAAGGAAACAACACAATTGCTCAAAAATTTAGATTTGTACAACCAATTATAGGACCTGTAGATACACTAGATACTTCAAAATATCCAGGATATAAAGAAAAATTACAAAGCATAATGAACAATCACCCAGGATGGAACATAGAATTTATTGACACAGGACTAACATTCAGTGAAGTAATACAAGGAGAGACAGCACTACACGCAAGAAACTTAGTACCAGTTACAGTTAAAGGAGAATACATATGTTCAGTATGTGGAACAAAAAGATATGATAATGGAACATGGTATTGTGCATCAGATAGAGCAGTAGGATATTACATGGATCCAAGAAACTTCTTAGATGATTCAAATATATTCCAATTCCTAGACTTAAATGAATATGTACCAGATTCATGTTCATTACAAGGAATACAAAACAAAGTAAATAATACATTTTTACAAAACTATGCAACAAGTGTAAATGATGCATGCAGAAATCAAGGAGTCAACCCATATTTCATAACAGCAAGAGTTTTACAAGAACAAGGAAGTAAAGGAACAGAAATAGGAAAAGGAATGAATGGAAAAGATGGAAAAACATACTATAATCCATTCAATATAGGAGCAACAGGAAACTCATATGATGAAATCAAAGGAAATGCATTAAATTATGCAAGTTCAGCAGGATGGGATACAATGCAAAAAGGACTAGAAGGAGGAATAACATTCCTTAAAAACAACTGGCTAAATATATATCAAAACACATTATACCAAAACAAATTTGACATAGATAAAAGAAGCGGATCTTCACTATACACACACCAATATATGCAAAACTTAATGGCAGCATACAGTGAAGCTGGAATAATGAAAAGTATGTATACAAACACAGGAAAAACAGAATCAAACTTTACATTCATAATACCACTATACAAAGACATAAACAAAGTAACATATTCAGAAAGCAAACCATCAATAGCACAAGAAACAGGACCAATGAACTTCAAAGTAACAGCAAACCCAACACTAATGCTAAGAGAATCAGCAGATACAAACTCAAAAGTATTAAAAGAAGTTCCAAATGGAGAAATAATACTATCAGTAAAAAGAGGAATAAACAGCAATTGGCATCAAGTAATGACAACAGATGGAACAATAGGATACATGTCAGGTCAATATCTAACACAAGTAAATGATGTAACAAATTGTAATGAAAAAGCAAAAGTAGCAACAAATGATGGAAGTGGATGCTATATCAGAATAGGACCAAGCTGTGATATAGACAAAATAACAGCACTTTCAGACGGAACAGAAGTAACAATAATAGACAAAGGAAGATATAACAACATAACAGGATATGACTGGTGCAGAATAAAACTATCAAATGGAACACAAGCATTTATGCCAATAAAATATTTAAAATGAGATGAGGAAATATGAAAAGAAAAACAATAATAACCATATTAATATTAATAATCTGCGTAACAATAAGTAACATTTGTTACGCAGACCCAAACAGCAGTAAAGGATATGCAGAATACACTCAAGAACAAGCTGAACAAGAAGCACAAGAAGCCTTACAAAAACAAGAAGAAGAACTGGAACAATCAGAAGAAAAATCAAGAAATAACTATTTAGAAACATTAGAAATACAAGGATATAAACTAACACCAGAATTTGATAAACAAACAATAGAATACACAATAAACGAACAAATAACAACAAATGAATTAGAAATAAAAGCAACACCAAGTGACGAAAAAGCAAAAATTGAAGGAATAGGTAAAATAAAAATAGATGAAAACACAAAACAATTAAATATAGATGTAACAGCAGAATCAGGTACAGTAAGAACATATACAATATATCTAAACAATCAATACAAAGAAGAAGCAGAACAAAAAGCAGAAAATGTAGAACAATATATAGAACCAGAAAATACAACAAACGAAGAAACACAAAAAAGCACAACAAATAAAGGCATAATAGCAATAATTGTATTAATACTTGCAATAATAATAAGTATTATACTAACAATTAAAAAAAGGAGAAAAAAATGAAAAAAATAATAAAAATTTTATTATTCACAATTATAATTTCTTTTATGGTAAACTATAACTCTACTAAAGCAACAAATGAAACAGAACTTACAGAAAACGGAACATATGAAATATATACATGTGTTTCAGACACAAAAGTAGTAGGAGTTTCAAATGAAAACGTATGTATTAATGAAAGAGAAAATAAAGCTAGTCAAAAATTTAGACTACAAAAAAATGAAGATGGAACATATACAATAAGAGCAGTACATTCAAATAAAGTATTAGATGTATGTGGAGCAGAAGCAAAAAATGGAGCAAATGTATGGCAATATGCACAAAATGGAAGCGACGCCCAAAAATGGTATATAGAACCATTAGGAAATGGAACATATAGCATAATATCAAAATTAAAAGGACTATACTTAGACATATACTGTGGATACAGTAACAATGGAACAAATATACAAATATATCAAGGAAATGGAAGCAAAGCACAAAAATTTAACATAGTAAAAGTTCAAGATACAGGGACTAAAACTATAGAAGATGGAATATATAATATATATTCTAAAGTCACAACAAACAGAGTATTACAAGTAGATAATAAATCTACATCAAATGGAGCATCAATAAAAACAACAACAAGTGAAGATATGGCAAACCAAAAATTTAATGTCAAATACAATAATGATGGAACATACACAATAACAGCAATGCACAGTGGAAAAGTATTAGATGTAGCAGGAGCAGATGGAAAAAATGGAGCAACAGTACAACAATATCAATCAAACAACTCAAATGCACAAAAATGGTTTATACAAAAAAACCAAGATGGAACATATACAATAATATCAAAATGTAATAATCTAGTACTAGACATAACAGGAGGAAGTATATCAACAGGAGCAAAAGTACAAACTTATCGCTTAAATGGTTCAAATGCTCAAAAATTCACATTTGAACCTTGCAAACAAGAACAAGGAACACAATCAGCTGAAGATGGCACATATAGAATAATGAACATAAACAACAAAGAAAAGGTATTTAGTATATCAGGAAATTCAATACTTCAAATGAATACAGACACTAAAAACTCAAACCAAAGATATGAACTTCAATATGATGGAAACGGTTACTATAAAATAAAACATAAAAACACAAACAATGTACTAACAGTAGAAAGTGAAAATCCACGAATAGGAAGCAACATAACAGAGCAAAATGACAATAACTTAGACACCCAAAAATGGATACTAAAAAAACATTCAGAAAGTATATATAGCATAATATCAAAATGTGGAAATCTATACATAGACACTCTAACATCAAATATACAAAATAATCACAAACTACAATTAAAAACACAAACAGATTTACCAACCCAACAATTCATATTAATAAATCAAACACCTAAAGCAAACATAAAAACAAACCTAGAAAATGGAGTATATCAAATTGAAACAACAGGAACAACAGTTATAGATATATCTGGAGGAAGTCAATCAAATGGTGCAAATGTTCAAGTATGGAAAAACGAAAAAGTTCAACAACAAAAATTCCACATAACAAAAATAAATAATACAGACTACTACAAAATAACAGCAGTACACTCTGCTAAAGTATTAGATGTAGTAGGAGGAAGCACATCAATAGAAACAAATGTAAATCAATATTCATACAACGGAACAGACAGCCAACAATGGTTACTAAAAGACTGCAATAATGGCTACTATAACATAATAGCAGCAAATGGACTATACTTAGACATAACATCAGGATTAGTAAACTCATCAGGAAGTAATGTACAACTATACTACAACAATGGAAGTAATGCCCAAAAATTTAAAATCACACCAATAAATATCATAAATAATAACACATATGAAATAGAAACAAAACTAAATTCAAATAAAGTAGTAGATATATCAGGAGGATCAACAGCCGAAAAGGCAAATTTACAACTATGGTCAGCAAGCAATGTAAATCAACAAAGATTTCAAATAGAAGCACTACCAGGAACAAAAAGTATATATAAAATAATAGCAAAACACTCTAATAAAGCATTAACAGTAGATACAAACACAAATAATGTATATCAAACAACATACACAGGAACCCCAGCCCAACAATGGGAAATAACAGAAGCAGGAGGAGATTACTACTATATAGTATCAAAACAAAATGGATATGTTTTAGATGTAAATGGAGCAATAACAAATGACGGACAAAATGTAGGAGTATATCAAAAAAATGGAAGTAATGCCCAAAAATTCAGATTTGTAACAGGATATAGAAAATTTTATGAAGAAGGAACATATGGAAAATCAGGTTTACTACAAATAGGAGATTCAAGAGGAACAAACCTAAAATACTATAAACTAGGAAGAGGCTCTAAAGTCCTATTCACAACATTTTCAATTCACGGATTTGAAGATTCATATGCTCATGACGGATCAGAGCTAACATTTATGGCAAACGAATTTAAAAACTACATATTAAACAATGCAGATGAATCAATAATAAATAACTGGACAATATACATACTACCATGCTTAAATCCAGATGGTCAAACACATGGATGGACAAATAATGGACCAGGAAGATGCACAGTATATCAAGGAATAGACATGAACAGAAACTGGAGTGTAGGATTTAAAGTAGACAGGTCATCAAGAAATAACACAGGAAATCAACCATTCTCAGCACATGAAACAGCAAAATTAAGAGATTTCATAACAAGTCATCAAGGAAGCAAAAATATCCTAATAGACGTACATGGATGGCTAAATGAAACAATAGGAGATAGAGGTTTAGCTCAACACTACATAGATAATTTTGGATTACCAAACCACATAAATTCATATGGAGCAGGATATTTAGTAAACTGGGCTCGTCAACTAACAAATGGAAGATCAGTACTAGTAGAATTGCCAGAAGTAAGCAACCATAGCCAAGTACAACAAAGAAATTATGCAGGTAAATTCAACAATGCAACAATGGGTATATTACGCACAAACTAGAAAGGAAGTGCAATTTTCATGAATAAAAAAATAGTAGTAATATTAACACTATCTATAATAATACTTCTAATATTAGGAGCAACTATATATATCAAAAAAAACAACCAAACAACAAATAACCAAACAACAACAGAAGAACAAGAAATAGCTCAAAACAATAACGAAACAAACGAAGTAAATGAAATATTTGAAACACACGAAGAAAACGGCTTAACTATAACACAAGTAAAACCCAATATACAATATCAAACAGTATTAGCTGGAATTTTAAAAAATGACAAACCAACAGAAGAAGATATAAACAATATGCAAACAAAACAACTAACTAAAACAGGAATATGGGTTTCATCACAATCAAGAGAAGCATTTTCAAATCTTCTACAAGCTAATGGAATAAATGATTATACAATAAATGAAGAAGGATATCTACAAGCTACAAATTCTAACCCAACAAGTGATTCTCAAAAAATTAATGAAGCAATAAACTCAAAAATGCAATACATAATAGACTGCCAAGGAAAGACATACACAAGAGATGATCTAACAGGAGAAATAACAGAATATCCATTTGAACAAATGGATCCATACCAAACAATAGACACATATTCAAACCAAACACAACCAACAAGCAAAATTTTAGAAATAACAACCAACAAATTAAATAAAGTAACAAACGAACAAATACTACAAGACCTACTACTAAATTTACAAGAAGAGGATAATACCTAATCGGTACTATCCTCTTCTTGATTTACACTCTCTTTTTGCTGATTTTTTAAATTCTCAATTTTATCATATATAGAACCAGTCATACCTATATAAAAATCATAATTTTTTTCCAACTGATTAAACTTTAAAATAGTAAAATTAGAATAAACATATTCCGTGCTACCACCATCTTCATAAAGCTTAACCTCACATTTTCCAAGATTAGAATCAATTTCAGCCTGATCCAAAATATCACCTATAGTAACATAACCCATCTCAAGAGCATCACCAAAAGAATACTTTTTATTTTTATAAGTAATAGTAACATCTCCACCAAAAGTACAAATATTATAATCATAAGTATCCGAAAAATTCTTACTAATAATAGTATTAATTTCATTAGAATTATCACGAACATAAGTCAAATCAAAAGTAGGACTAAAATAAGCACTTGTCCCATATTCACAAATTAAAACCTGTTCATCATTTAAATTCGAAGGAACAAAATAAATAGCATTCAAAACTTCATATTCCTTCTTTTTTTCAATAGACCATTCAGAAGCCTTAAATTCCCTAACTTCACCATTATCTGAAAAAGAATAAGTACCACCTTCAATATTAGGAACAAAAGATACTGTCAAATTTTTATTACCATCATCATTTTCAACCGAAATATTAATCTTTGCTTCTCTAGAAGTATCATCAGAAGAAACATAATTTATAAAATTATTCAACAAATATTCATTCATTATAGTACCATCAAGTATTCTTACAGAAGAATCATCAAGCCTTGTATAATCAATAGGAACGTCCTCATCTTCAACAACATTTTCAGTAGAAATATTTTCTTCAGAACTTTCTACATTTTCCTTTTTAGCTGACATATTCAAATATACAGTAACACAAATAAGAATAAATATTATAATCAAAACGACTGATATCATAATTTTAAAACTTCTTTTCATAATAACACTCCTTAAAAACAAAATACACAAATTCATTATAACATAAAAAACAAAAATACAATAGTTTTTAATACATTTTTATAAAATAAAAATTAAACCTCTCTACCTAAATTACCACTAGTAAACTCCTTACCCTCAAACCTCTTATTATGATAAACCATATCAACAACTTTATTAATCTCCTTAATATTCTCATCTAAAATATCAATTCTAACCGAATCAACAGGAAACTCATCATGGCAAATTGAAAGAGTCTTACAATTATAAATAGAAGTAACAGTTTGCATATGATTAGGAATAATCCTAAACTTCATTTTTAACCTATCCTGCAAATAATATTTATTATCACTAGTACACTTAGCTAAGCACTCCGGATAACACAAATTACTCTTACCAAGCAAACAATACTTAGTATGCATCAAAGGCAACTTACCATAGATAATAAGTTCTTTAGGCAAAATATCGCATTTACACAAATTAAGCAAAGAATTTTTCTCCAACTCACAAGAAGGAGTAAACTTATCAATACCAATAGACTTTAATTTCAAAACAGTCTGAGTATTATAAGGATGAAAAGTATAATTACTAACAATTTCATAATTATTCAAATCAAGACCAATAGTCTCTAACAACTGGATATTACCAATATTAGAAACAACAAACCCCTTAATATGAAAATTCTCCAAAGTCTGAGCAATATTAGCTATAAAAATATTCCTATAATTAGAAGTTATAATAGTCGGCATATAAATAAAAATATTAAAAGATTTAGCCAAAGTCTTAATAATCTTCTTATATGAACGAGTAACAAAAAACTTCAAAGGAATATAAATATTAGTAATAGACTTATCCAAATCATCATAATTAAACTTAATATCCAAAGAATTAAGCAACACCGAAACATCTGGACAAATATTATTAGATGAAATCTCCACCTTATTTGTATAAGGAACAAAATTAAAATCAGGAGTAGACCTAACAATATTATTATAAGCAAACTCCTCAACTTTCTCCAAAGCAGTTCTACGAAGCTCATTTAACATACTAACCTTTGGCAAAAAAACATTATTATCCAAATTAATCTTAATATTCTTAAATTCATAAGGAGAATTATGAGTCTTATTAATTTGAATCACAACATTCTCAGCCTGCAAAGGATGTTTATCAGCCTCAACAGGAATAGCATCATCAACTAAACACTTAATATGCATATTTTTATATACCAAAGGAGCATTATGATAAGGAGTCACATCAATCGAAATAGGCTTACCTTTTTCAATATTAATCAAACCATTAAGCATAACCTTTCTATTTTCTTTAGAAAAACTATCATCAGCATCCTGAAGCAATTTTTTAGAAGAAATCTTATAAATCTTAAAACCAGACCTAATATTACCCTTCATTCTACCAATAGTAACAACATCACCAATTTGTGCCTCCTTAATATTTTGGCCATTTTGCATCAACTCAGAAACAGTATAAGTACCAGACTCATTCTCAATAGAAATAGTATCACCAACTTCAATAACCTCATTCAACTTAATAGTAATATGACCCTTAAAAATATTATACTTTTGAATAATACCCAAAAACAGCCCCATATTATTAGGCTTTTCAGGGAACACCAAATTCCTATTAGCTCTATTTATCAAATGACCAGTAGAAAAATTACCTCTATTAAAAACCTGCATCAACTGCTTAGTATCCTCAGGATCAACAACATATTTTAAATCACTATTTTTTACACACTTATTAGCCAAATCAACATATTTCCTATAAATCCTAGTAACAACAGCAACATACTCACTACTCTTCATTCTACCCTCAATTTTCAAACTCTTAACACCAGCAGAAATCAAATTAGGTAAAACCTCCAAAGCACATAAATCAGCAGTACTCAAAAGATAACCACTATCAATTTTTGTATTATTCTCAAGTAAAGTATAAGGAAGCCTACAACTTTGAGCACACTTACCTCTATTACCAGAACGACCACCAACCATACTAGAAAATAAACATTGACCAGAATAAGAAATACAAAGAGCACCATGAACAAAACATTCAATTTCCACCTTTGTATTTTTACAAATAAATTCAATCTCATTCAAAGAAAGTTCTCTAGACAAAATAACCCTTTTAAAACCAAGTTTCTCTAACTTTTGAACACCCTCTAAATTATGAATACTCATCTGAGTACTAGCATGAATAGGTAGGTCAGGAAAATTTTTAATTAATATTTCAGCCAAGCCCAAATCTTGCACAATAATAGCATCAATTCCATATTCATAAGCCCTTTTAGCAAGTAAAAGAGCTGGTTTTAATTCATAATCTTTTAAAAGAATATTTAAAACTAAATTAGTCTTAACACCACGAATTTTAGCATATTTAATAGCTTTTTTAAGAGTAGTATTGTCGAAATTTTCCGCAAAAGCCCTAGCATTAAAATTTTCACCGCCAAAATAAACAGCATCAGCACCATTTTGAACAGCAGCTTTTAAACTATCAAAATTGCCAACTGGAACTAATAACTCCACCATAAAGACCACCTCAATTTAAAAATATTAATTTAATACCCACATTATATCACAACAATAAAAATATTACAAATTTATTACAATACAATTAAAAAAATGTAAATTGTGTTGACTAAAAAAAATTGTGATGATATAATGTGTTGTACAAATAGAAGTAAAACAAAAGACAAAAAGAAAATATAAGGAGGAAACTATGAAGGCAAAAAAATTAATCTTAAAACTAACTATATGTATAGCACTATCATGTGCAATTTTTAATCTTATCGGAAACGTAAAAGCAGTAGACGAAACAACACCAGAAGCAAATACATCAGAAACAAACACACAAGAGGCAAACACAACAACAACTGAAACACCACAATCTCGGAACAACAGCAACATCAACGCCAACACAAACAACAAAACCAGCTGCTGCAGCAAAATCAAAAGTAGCAACACTATCAAATTTAGGAATAAGACCAAATGACTTTTCAGGATTTTCACCAAACAAAACCTCATATGATGTAACAGTACCAAGTACAGTATCAAGTATAGAAATATATGCAACAAAAGGGCAAAGTGCACAAACAATTACAGGAACAGGAACACAAACACTAAAAGATGGTGCAAACACATTTAATGTAGTAGTAACAGCAGAAGATGGAGCAACACAAAAAACATATACACTAAACATAACAAAACAAGCCCAAGAAGAAGAACAAGAAACAAACACAACAGCCGAAAACGAAACAACAAACGAAACAACAAACAAAGAAACAGAAATAGGACTATCAAACTTAGAAATATCAGGAGCAACACTAGAACCATCATTTAAAAAAGATGTATTCAAATACACAGCAAAACTAATAGGAGACAAAACAACACTAGACATTAGAACAGAACTAATAGACAACTCACAAAAAATTGAAATCCTAGGAAACGAAGACCTAAAAGAAGGTGAAAATGTAATAACAATCCTAGTAACTGATCAAAATGGAGAAAACACAACAACATATCAAATCATAGTAAACAAAAGTCTAGTAGATGAAGAACTAATTGCAAGACAAAAAAGAGAACAAGAACAAAGAAAAAAACGTCTAATCGCAATAGGATTAATAATAGCAGTAATAATAATAGCAATAATAGCAATAATAATATATAGAAGAAGAAAATTATACAATGACGAATATGACGACGATTACTACGATGAAAACGACTGGGAAGATGATAATGAAACACCACAAGCATTCAAACACAAAGCCCCAGAACCAGAAGAAAAAGAACAAACTCAAGAAATACCAAAGCCAAAAGCAAAAAAACAAGAACTAGAACAAGAACCAAAACAAGAAATAACAGAACCAGAAATCGAACCAGAAGAAGATTATGGCGATTTCTATGAAAACGCAAAAAGAAAAAAACAAGGCAAAGGTAAAAGATTCAAATAAAAGCAATTAGAAAGGGGAAACCTAAAAGATGTCATTTATAGAAGATATCAAACAAAGAGCAAGGAAGGAAATAAAAACAATAGTCCTTCCTGAAGCAGAAGACATAAGAACATTAAAAGCAACCGAAATAGCATTAAAAGAAAAATATGCAAATATCATATTAATCGGAAATGAACAACAAATAATAGACAAAGCAAAAACAAATGGTATAGATATAACAGGAGCCGAAATAATTAATCCACAAACATCAGCAGACTACGAAAAATACGTAAATCTATTATACGAATTACGCAAACAAAAAGGAATGACACTAGAACAAGCAAAACAGCTTGTTCTAGACCCAATATATTATGGAGTATTATTAGTAAAAGATGACACAACAAAAGCAAGTGGATTAGTATCAGGAGCAATACACTCTACATCAGACACACTAAGACCAGCTCTACAAATACTAAAAACAGCACCTAACACCAAACTTGTTTCTGCTTTTTTTGTTATGGTAGTACCAAACTGTGAATATGGAGAAAATGGAACATTCATATTTGCAGACAGTGGGCTAAACGAAAACCCAACACCAGAACAACTAGCTGAAATAGCAATATCATCAAGTAAAAGTTTTGAAAACCTAGTAGGAAAAACACCAAAAACAGCAATGCTATCATACTCAACATATGGAAGTGCCAAATCAGAACTAACACAAAAAGTAATAGACGCAACAAAAATACTAAAAGAACAAAAACCAGACCTACTATGTGATGGAGAACTACAACTAGATGCAGCAATAATACCAGAAGTTGCAAAAACCAAAGCACCAACAAGTCCATTAAAAGGAGAAGCAAATGTACTAATATTCCCAGACCTAAACACAGGAAACATAGCATACAAACTAGTACAAAGGCTAGCAAAAGCAGAAGCATATGGACCACTATGTCAAGGAATAAGCAAACCAGTAAATGACCTATCAAGAGGCTGCTCAGCACAAGACATAGCAGGAGTAATAGCAATAACAGCAGTACAAGCACAACAAATATAGTTATATAAAAGAAAAATTAATTTTCTTTTGATATATATAGAAAAAATAGGAGGAAGCAATCATGAAAATCTTAGTATTGAACTCAGGAAGTTCATCATTAAAATATCAAGTAATTGATATGCAAACAGAAGAAACACTAGCATCAGGATATTACGAAAGAATAGGAAGTGACAAAGGATTTTTAACACACAAAGTAAATGGACAAAAAATAAAACTAGAAAACCCAGTAAAAGACCATTCAGAAGCACTAAAATTTGTAATGGAACAACTACAACACAGTGAATATGGTGTAATAAAAAATCTTGACGAAATAGACAGCATAGGACACAGAATAGTACATGGAGGAGAAAAATTCAATTCATCAGTACTAATAAATGAAGAAGTATTAAAAACAATAGAAGAATGTAGTGACCTAGCACCATTACACAACCCAGCAGGAGTATTAGGAGTAAAAGCATGTCAAAAAGAAATGCCAGGAAAACCAAATGTAGCAGTATTTGACACAGCATTCCACCAAACAATACCACAAGAAAGATACATATACCCAATACCATATGAATACTACGAAAAATACAGTGTAAGAAAATACGGATTCCACGGAACATCACACATGTTTGTATCAAAAAGAATAGCAGAAATATTAGGAAAACCAATAGAAGACCTAAAAATAATAAACTGCCACATAGGACAAGGAGCAAGTATATGTGCAATCCAAAATGGTAAATCAGTAGAAACAAGTATGGGACTAACACCAGTAGCAGGAATACCAATGGGCTCAAGATCAGGAGACCTAGACCCATCAATAGTTACATTCATAATGAAAAAAGAAAACATGACACCAGATGAAGCAAACACAATGCTAAATAAAAAATCAGGACTATTAGGAATATCAGGAGTATCAGCAGACAACAGAGATATAGAAAACGCAGTAGCAGAAGGAAACAAAATGGCAAAACTAGCACTTGACAACTACCATTACCTAATAGCAAGTTATGTTGCAAGATGTGCAGTAGCAATGAATGGAGTAGATGTAATAACATTCACAGCAGGAGTTGGAGAAAGAGGAAAAGACTCAAGAGCAGCAATATGCGAAAAACTAGAATTCATGGGAGTAAAACTAGATAAACAAGCAAACCAAGACGCATTTGCAGTAGAAGCAAAAATATCATCAGAAGACTCAAAAGTAGCAGTATATGTAGTACCAACAAATGAGGAACTAATGATAGCAAGAGAAACATTAAGACTAGTAAAATAATTAAAACAAACCAAAAGCTTAAAACTAAAAGTTTTAGGTTTTTGGTTATATTAATAAGAAAGGACTAAAAAAAATGAAAATATTAGTATTAAACTGTGGTAGTTCATCACTTAAATATCAATTAATAAACATGGAAACAAACGAAGTAATGGCATCAGGAAAATATGAAAGAATAGGAGAACAAGAAGCATTTTTAACACACAAAATAGAAAAAGAAGGCAAAAAAATCAAACTAGAAAACCCAGCATATAATCACACAGAAGCAATAGACTTCACACTAAAACAACTAACAAACCCAGAATACAAAGTAATAGACTCTTTAGACGAAATATCAGCAATAGGACACAGACTAGTACATGGAGGAGAAAAAATAGCAGAATCTGTAAAAATAGATGAAAGTGTTATACAAGTACTAAAAGAATACACAGACCTAGCACCACTACACAACCCAGCATGTATACTAGGAATAGAAGCATGTCAAAAAGTAATGCCAGGAAAACCAATGGTAGGAGTATTTGACACAGCATTCCACCAAACAATACCAAAAGAAAAATACCTATATCCAATACCAGAAGAATACTACAAAAAATACAGTGTAAGAAAATACGGATTCCATGGAACATCACACATGTATGTATCACAAAGACTAGCAGAACTAGAAAACAAAAACACAACCGAAATAAAAGCAATAACATGTCATTTAGGGCAAGGCTCAAGCATATGTGCAATAAAAAACGGAAAATCAATAGACACAAGTATGGGGCTAACACCTTTAGGAGGAATACCAATGGTAACAAGATCAGGAGACCTAGACCCATCTGTTGTAATGTTCCTAATGAAAAAAGAAAATCTAACTCCAGAACAAATGGAAGAACTACTAAACAAAAACTCAGGGCTAGCAGCAATATCTGGAATGGTACCAGACTTTAGAGAAATAGAAGAATCATCACAAACAAACAACGAAAAAGCACAAATCGCAATAGACGAATTCAACTACGCAATAGCAGGATATATAGCAAAATACACAATAGCACTAGACGGAACAGACTATATAGTATTCACAGGAGGAATAGGAGAAAACCAAATAAATATACGCAAAGCAATATGTGAAAAACTAAAATGTCTAGGAGTCGAAATAGACGAAAATGCAAACAACATGAGAGGAGAAGAAAAGCTAATATCAACACCAAACTCAAAAATAAAAGTATATGTAATACCAACAAATGAAGAACTAATGATAGCTAAAGAAACAGTAAGATTATTAAAATAAAGGGGGATAAAAAATGGCAAAAGTTTTAGAAGATATTTCAAGAACATTTAACGAATTTTTATTACTACCAAATCTAACAGACGAAAGATGTATACCAAACCAAGTATCACTAAAAACACCACTAGTAAAATACAAAAAAGGAGAAGAACCAAAATATTATGCAAATATACCAATGGTCTCAGCAATAATGCAATCAGTATCAGGAGAAGAAATGGGAATAGCACTAGCACGAGAAGGAGGAGTTGCATTTATATATGGTTCACAAACAATCGAATCACAAGCCAAAATGGTAAAAGCAGTAAAAAAACACAAAGCAGGGTTTGTAGTAAGTGACTCAAATGTAAAATCAGGAACACCACTAAAAGAAGTAATAGAACTAGTAAAAACAACAGGTCACTCAACAGTAATAATAACAGATGACGGAACACCAAACGGAAAATTTTTAGGAATGGTAACAGACAAAGACTACCGTATATCAAGAGATGACATAGAAGAACCAATAGACAATTTTATGACACCAAAAGAAAATGTAGTATGGGCAGAAGAAGGTGTAACTCTATCAGAAGCAAATGACATTATATGGGAACACAAAAAAGCCTGTCTACCAATCCTAACAAAAGAGGGAAACTTAAAATACCTAGTATTCCGCAAAGACTACGAAGAAAGAAAAAACAATCCAAACTCACTACTAGATGAAAACAAAAGATATATAGTAGGAGCAGGAATCAACACAAGAGACTATGAACAAAGGATACCAGCACTAATCGAAGCAGGTGTTGACCTAATATGTATGGATTCATCAGACGGCTATTCAATATGGCAAAAAAACACAATAGACTATGTCAGAAAAAACTACGGAGAAGACGTAAAAATAGGAGCAGGAAATGTAGTAGATAAAGAAGGATTCCGCTACCTAGCAGAAGCAGGAGCAGACTTTATAAAAGTAGGAGTAGGAGGAGGCTCTATTTGTATAACCCGTGAAACAAAAGGAATAGGACGAGGACAAGCCTCAGCACTAATAGATGTAGTACAAGCACGAGACGAATATTTTAAAGAAACAGGAATATATATACCAATATGTTCAGACGGAGGAATAGTACATGACCACCACATCACAATAGCACTAGCACTAGGAGCAGACTTTGTAATGATGGGAAGATATTTCGCCCGATTTGACGAAAGTCCAACAAAAATAATAAGAAGAGGAAACAACTATGTAAAAGAATACTGGGGCGAAGGATCTAACAGAGCCAGAAACTGGCAAAGATATGACATGGGAGGAGAAAAAAAGCTTTCATTTGAAGAAGGAGTAGACTCATATATCCCATATGCAGGAAAACTAAAAGACAACCTAGAAATAACATGTAGCAAAATAAAATCTACAATGTGCAACTGTGGAAGTATAACAATCCCAGAATTCCATGAAAAAGCAAGGCTAACACTAGTATCAGAAGCAAGTATCTCAGAAGGAAGTGCACATGACCTTATATTAAAAGAAATAGATAACCAATACACATAAAAAAGAGGTAAAAATGGAAAAAGTAGATGTATTACTAGCAACATATAAATCTAATTTAATATATTTAAAAAAGCAAATAGACAGCATATTAAACCAAACACACACAAACATTCATCTATACATCAGTGATGACAATTCACAAGATGAAGACCTAAAAGCATTACTAGAGGAATACAAAGCAAAAGACAATAGAATAACCATATATTATCAAGACCAAAACCTAGGATATACCAAAAACTTCGGCTTTTTACTAGAAAAATCAAATGCAGAATATATCTGTTTTAGTGATCATGATGATATATGGTATCCTACAAAAATCCAAAAGAGCCTAGAACTACTAAAATCTTCAAAAGTTGATTTAGTATACTGCAACTGCAAACAAATAGACGAAAATGACAACATAATAAACAATAACTACTTTAAATACAAAAATGTTCCTTTAATAAAAACAAAAAGTCACCTAGCAATTTCAAGATGTATAGGAATAGGCTGTTCACAACTATTTACAAAAAAAATCAGAGACAAAATGTTACCATACAAAGAAACAGTTATGGCACACGACTGGCTCGCAGCATTTATAGCCAACCAAAACAACGGAATGGACTATATAACAGAGCCACTATTTGACTATCGCTTACACCAATCAAATGTATTTGGAGGAAGAAGTCTAGACCAAAACCTAAACAAATGGAAAACCGAAAATGGAAATACATTTTCAAGTTACCTAAAATACAGAGAAGAGAAGGTAATAAACAAAGCATATCTAACAGGAGCACAAATGTGTTTAGAATATGCAAACAAAGAAGCGGAAAAAGACTATCTAAACAAACTAATAAACTACTACCAAAATCTAAAAAAATCCAAATACCTAAACCTACACTTCATATCATATTTCAAATACCTATACGGCAAAAACCTAACCAAAAAAATGCTAAAAGAATTCATAATATTTCACCTACCAATACTAGGTTACATACGATTCAAAAAATAGGAAAGAGGGCTCCCAAAAGAACCCTCTTTCCATTAGTTAGGAGATAGAACAATATAGAAACGCTCGTAAAGTTTCAAAATTAAATCTCCGAACCTAGTTAATTATCAAATATACTTTGATATAGTTATAATTAAAACCATATAATATTCTATCATACTAATACAAAAAAATCAATACATTTTTTTAAATTTACTATGTATAGTATAAATTTTATAAATAAAAATATAATAATATTAATAGATAAATTTAACATTTTACTTGACAAACTCAAGGTTAAAATGTTATACTATCTATAGTAGATCAGTACTTCAGAAAACCTACGGGACTGAAGTCGGAAATGGATCGTACCTCGGGTAGCCTAAGGGTCCGAGGTCTTTTCTTATCATATAGGAGGTAAATATTGGAAAAAACATTTAAAACAATAGATGAACAAATAGAAGTATTACAAAGTAGAAATTTACACATTGAAGACAAAGAAATTGCAAGAGAAATATTATTAAATAATAATTATTATTATTTGATAAATGGTTATAAAGATTTATTTTTGGATAAAAACAGTAAAACAGAAATATTTCATAACGGAACAACTTTAGAAGAAATTTATAGTTTATATGAATTTGACAGAAAAATAAGAATTATATTTTTAGAATATATTTTGTTAATTGAAAGAAAAATTGATACTTATATAGCATATGAATTTTCAAAAAATTATGGTCATAAAAATTATTTAATTCCAGAAAATTTTAATAATATCAGTAAAAACAAAGACTTAATTAATAAGTTTTTAAATGATATTAGTCTTGAAATTTCCCATCAATACAAAAATTCAAATAAAATGGTTGTACATTATTTAGACAAATATAGTTATATACCTTTATGGGTATTAATAAGAATATTATCTTTTGGAAAAGTTTCAAAATTTTATAGCTTTATGAAGCAAAAAGAACAAAATAGTATAGCTAAAAAGTTCAATATTAGAAGTGAAACTTTAAAAACATATTTAATGAATTTAGGTAATGTACGAAATATATGTGCTCATGATGAAAAACTATATGATATTATATTAACTAAAAGAATAGGTATTACTGAGTATCATAGAAAAATGAAATTAATAAATGACAAATTGAAAATAATTTATGCTACAAGAGATTTATTTTCAATTGTGATTGTTTTGAAAATGTTATTAGAAGAGAAACAATTCAGAGTATTTTATACTGAATTAATAGAAAGTATTAATACATTAGAAAAAGAACTAAAAACAATATCGATTGATAATGTTTTATATAAAATGGGATTTCCTAAAAATTATAAAAAATTGTTAAAACTTTAATGAAAAAATATAAAAAAAGTAACTTATATTATATTTGTTCATATTATATTTATAATAATAAATTTTATTTACAACTTTTATTTATAGATTTTTAACGATAATTAGTTAAGTTGAAACTTTTATCGGGTTAGGAGTATTTGTATGGATTATGAATTGATGATGAATGGTAATGTAAAACTTGGGCAAAAGGCACCTGATTTTAGTGGTATTAGTACTTTTGGAAATGTAAGTTTATCTGATTATAAAGGTAAATGGCTTATTCTATTTTCACATCCCGGAGACTTTACTCCTGTTTGTACAACTGAAATTATTGCCTTTACTAGGGCTCATACATATTTTAAGAATCTTAATACAGAGCTATTAGGTTTGAGTATTGATAGTAATAGTTCACATTTAGCTTGGGTTTATGATATTTATCGTAAAACTGGTATTAGGGTTTCTTTTCCAATTATCGCAGATAGAAGCGGCGAAATTGCCAGAAAATATGGTATGATTTCTAGTGATGTTAGTAGTACTGAAACTGTTAGAAATGTTTTTGTTATTGATGATAATGGTATTGTTAGAACTATTCTTGTATATCCATTGAATATTGGTAGATTTATACCTGAGATAATTAGAATTGTGCAGGCTTTGCAAATGGCTGATTGTGCTAATGGATCTACTGCTGCTAATTGGCTACCTAATCAGCCTGTTATTGTTCCTTCTCCTCAAACTTTTGAAGCTTTAATTGCGAGAAACGCAGAAATAGATAAAAACAGGAATGGAATAAATTGGTATTTAAGTTTTAAAGAGCCTCCTGAAAAATGTATTGAAGTAAATAAAAAAAGATAATTTGAAATAATTTAGTAAAAGTTATTCCACTATATCAAAATAAGTCTCAAAAACAAAAAGTTATTCCAATACATCAAAATAACTTTACAAATTTAAAAATTAATGTTAAAATATATTTGAGGTGAGATGTACAATGTTAATTAGAGAAAAATATCTAAAAGAAATAAGAGACTTTTATGATGAGACATCTTTAATAAAAATAATATATGGCTTAAGAAGAAGTGGAAAATCAGTCATTTTAACTCAAATAATGGACGAAATAAGAAAAAATAATATTGATGATGAGCATATAATTTATATTAATTTTGAATCATTAGATTATAGCTTTATTAAAAACGCAAAAGATTTGAATGATTACATAAAAAGTCTAGTAAAAGATAAAAATAAATATTATGTTTTTCTTGATGAAGTACAAAAAGTCGAAGATTTTGAAAAAGGGATAAACTCTTTAAGAATCACAAATCAATTTAGTATTTTTATAACAGGTTCCAATAGCAAAATGACATTTTTAGAATTATCAACCGATTTATCTGGTAGATATGTTAGTTTTAGAGTTTTTCCATTAACATTTAAAGAAGTTATAGAACTCACAAAAACAAAAGAAAAAGACTATAAAAAATTATTATTTGATATATTTGAATGGGGAAGCTTACCACAAAGATTTTCTTTTGATAATGAAAGAGCGAAACTTAATTATATTTCAGATGTTTATGATTCAATATTACTAAAAGATGTAGTAGAAAGGTTAAATATAAAAGACATTACTTCATTTAACAAAATTTTGCAATATGTTTTAGAAACAGAAGGAAAAGAATTTTCAGCAAATAACATCTTAAAATACCTAAAAAATGAACATCACGAAATAGCGACAGATACATTATATAACTATTTAGAAGCTTTATGCTCAACTTTTATTATGAATAAAGTTTATAGATATGATATTCAAGGCAAAAGTATTTTAAAAACACTAAACAAATATTATGTTTCTGATTTAGGAGTAAAAAAAATAAAAACAAATAGTAAAGAAATAAACTATTCTATGGCATTAGAAAGTATAGTTTATAGTGATTTACTTGCTAAAGGATATGAAGTATATATAGGAAAAACAAAAAAAGGAGAAGTAGATTTTGTAGCAACTAAAAATAAAGATTTTAAATATATACAAGTTTGCTATAAATTAGCTTCAGAAGAAACCAAACAAAGAGAATTTGGAGCATATAAAGGAATAAATGATTCATATCCAAAATACATTATATCTTTGGATGATGAAGATTACTCAAAAGATGGAATTCAACATATTAATATATTTGATTTTTTATTAAATGATAATTTTTAATCCTCAAACTGAAAAATAAAAAAACACAACCCGAGCAAAAAGATGCTCGGGTTGTATTGGAGTTTTTACTCTTCATAGCTCAAAAGATCTAAAGCCTTCTGAGCATAACGGAAAACGGTATATAACTCATCTAATTCTGCAAATGCAGAAAAACGGTTTAAGAAAAGATAATCTGTGCCAGATAGATTGGCAGTAAACCGTTTATAGATGGCACACCCGTTGGATCTATTTATTGTTGATATGATGCTAACCATATTTTTCGTTTTCTCCTCTTCAACAACAATGTATCCTCTGTGTTTTGCATTTTCAGGGGCATACTCTTTGAATGTAATGCGTTTTTCTGCATCTATCCCCGCTTCACAAAACCTTACGAGCTCACTCTTGAGCTCATCCGCCAGAAGTAAAAACTCCTGGAGGATCTCATCCCGATAATTTCTAACTGATGAAATTACCAGAATTTTGTAGTTTCTCGATTTTTCTGTCATAAACAGTTCCTCCGTTTTAATTATTTATGGGTATTCCCACTAACATAATTATACCACAAAACACCCAAATTGTAAATAACTGTAAACAACCCCACAAATAAATCAATAAAAACAAAACTTGAAGCACCAAAAAGACACCTCAAGTTTAATATACAAGCTATAATTCAATCTTAGGCTGATACCTCTCAAGCCACATATTAACCTGACAAAGATAAGCCATAAGCTGAGGACCAGTCATCAACTGTCCAAACCAAGGTCTAGAAAACGCCTTACCCTCAGTCTCCAAAATTTCCAAAATATACTTCCTATTAAGCAAATCATTAATAGGAGCATTTTTATCCTCCATAATTTTACTAAGCATACCCTTAACAGCCTTCAAATAACTAGGATTATGAGTCTTAGGATAAGGAGACTTTTTCCTATACACAATCTCCTCAGGCAAGAAATCACTACAAATATATCTAAGCAATCCCTTCTCACGACCATTCAAAGCCTTCATTTCCCAAGGAATATTCCAAACATACTCAGCTAACCTATAATCACAAAACGGAACACGCAACTCAAACCCATTATACATAGCCATTCTATCAGACCTATCAAGAAGAGTCTGCATAAACCAATTAAGAGTCAAATAAGAAATTTTCCTTTTCTCAGCCGTTTCATCAGAATCAGAATCCAAAATATCAACCTCATCTAAACTCTGATTATACCTATAATCAATATACTGTTTCAAATTAACCTTACTACCAATACTCTCATTTAACAACTCCTGTCTTTCATTCAAAGCAATAGACCAAGGGAAAGTATTACTATTTAGCGCATCTTCTCTAAAGAACCAAGGATAACCACCAAAAATCTCATCAGCACACTCACCAGTCAAACTAACAGTCATATCCTTTTTCACATATTTACAAAACAAAAGCAAAGAAGAATCAATATCAGCCATACCAGGCATATCACGAGCAATCATAGCATCCTCTAAATAAGAAGCAAGCTCAGGAGTATCAATAACTATAGAATGATGATTAGTGTGTAAATTTTCATTCATAAGATTTATATAATAATTATCAGAATTTGGCTGAAAATCACTTTTAACAAAATTAATATCATTATCCACATAATCAATAGAATAAGTATCCAAAGGAGGCAAATTTTTCTTTTCACAATAATCAGCAGCAAATTTTGTAATAATACTAGAATCTAACCCACCAGAAAGAAAAGTACAAATAGGAACATCAGAAACCAGCTGTTTAGTAATAGCATCATTTAACAAAAACTTAACCTTCTCACAAGTTACACTTAAATCATCAGAATGAGGTTTAGAAACAAACTTCCAATACCTCTCAACATGTAAGCCAGATTCATTAAAAACAGCAAAATGAGCAGGTTTTAACTCATAAATATTTTTAAAAATAGTAGTACCAGGAGTATGACTAGGACCAATACCAAAAAGTTCCGAAATACCCTCAGAATCCAAAATCTTTTCAACACCCGGATAAGCAAAAATAGCCTTAATTTCAGAAGCAAAAACAATAGTATTATTAATCAAAGTATAAAACAAAGGCTTAACCCCAAAATGATCACGAGCCAAAAAAAGTTCATTATTCTTCTGATTCCAAATAGCAAACCCAAAAATACCATTCAAATGTTTCACAACATCATTACCATAAAAAATATAGCTTTTAAGCAAAACCTCAGTATCACAATGTCCCTTAAAAGTAAAACCATTTTCAACTAAGACATTCCTAAGTTCATCAGTATTATAAATCTGCCCATTATACACAATAACATAATCACCATAACTATATTTTTCAATCATAGGCTGCCCACCATTACTAGGATCAATAACAATAAGACGTTTATGAGCCATACAAGTATGATTATCTATGTAATAGCCTTCCTCATCAGGACCCCTTTTTGCCAAAGTAGAATTCATATTTTTAAGCAAACTCAAAGTATCATTTGTACAACTAAAATCTTTTTTAAAATTTGTAAAACCAACAAAACCGCACATAACTACCTCGTATAATAAAAATTATACTTACCTTTCTCCATTAATTATATTGGTTTAATGGAACCATAATTAATCTTAATATATTCAAACTACCACAAAAAAGTTAATAAAACACCCCAAAAAATTTAAATAAAAACAACAAACAAAACACAAACTTACACTTTTATACAACATAAAAAGTGTAATAATAATGTAACAAAAATGTAATAAAAACTTAATAAACCAAACAAACAGCCATATTTAAGGCAAAACACAAATTAAAAAACAAACTATCACAAAAACTGCAAGAAAAAACCATTGAAAAACAAAAACATATATGTTATATTTGAAATATGATACATAATATATCATGTAGGAGGAAGAAGATGAAAAATAATAAAAGCCTAACTAATAGTTATAACCCACAAAAAAACCAAGAATCAGCTATTACCCTAATTGCACTAGTAATAACAGTAATAGTAATATTAATATTGGCAGGAATAACCCTAAATGTACTAACAGGAGAAAATGGAATAATAAAAAAAGCAATACAAGCAAAAGAAGAAACAGAAAGAGCGCAAGAACGAGAACAAGTACAAATGGAAATATATGACGTATTCGCACAAGAAGGAAAATTCGACCCAGAAGTATTCAAAGAAAAAGTAAAAGACATACCATCAATAGACCCAAAAACCCATGACAACGAAAAAGGAGAAATAGTAGTAGAAACAGAAAAAAATGAATACATAGTAGATGGAGAAACAGGAAAAAT
>CANRBI010000005.1 GCA_947628775.1 uncultured Clostridia bacterium | reverse complement strand
ACAAAATCCCAACACCACACCAAACTCCAAACCCGCCAAAACTCAACAAAAACCCATACTCAAAAAAAATTAAAAAATTTTACAAAAAACTATTGCCAAACAAAAATATTAATGTTATAATCTTAATAGTCAAAAATAGAAAGAAAGGAAGATGTGCAATGAAAAAAATGTTATCAATCGCAGTAATATTCGTAATGCTAGTAACATTAACACTAACAGGAGTTAAGGCTGCAACAAGCGCAACATTAGCAGATGAAATCTATGCAAAATTACAAAAATATGGAGCTACAAGCTCAGATAAAGTAAGAATTGAAAGATATCTAAATGACAACCCAGCAACAGACGCTCAAGCAAACGCAATAATGGCAGATGTTGATGCAGCAATAGCAGTAATGGAAAGTGAAGGAATTACAGATTACAGAGAACTAAAAGGTGAAGCTAGAGAAAAAGTAAAAGCTTTAGCTCAAGCAGCAGCTAGCGAAATTGGTTTAACACTATCATTTGAAAACGGAGATTTCCAAGTTTACAAAGATGGCAAACTTGTTGATGAAGTATCAGCAACAAACACAGGTAAATTAGCATACACAGGAAGTAACACAAATACAGTTTTAGTTGTTTCTTCAATAGCAGTAATCGCCCTAGCTGCAACAGTTGTTGCTAAAAAAAGATTTGCTAAAATTGGAGCATAAGTAATGAGTAAATTCGTAAAAGCAACTATTATCGATTTAATAGTTGCTTTATTCATTGTAGCAATAATCATATTAGGAATAAAACTATCTTTTGGGCAGAAGATAGAAGATATGATATTATTAGTAAATCAAGTAGCAGTAAAAGTAGAATCAAAATATGAACAAAAACCAATACAAATAGATACATCTAAAAACAAATTAGAAAGCTATCCAGAATATGGAACACAATACGCAACAATAGAAATACCAAAAATAGATATAAAACTACCCGTATACTATGGAGACACACTAGAAATATTAAAAAACGGAGTAGGACATTCAAGTGGAAGTTATTTCCCAGGAGAAGGTGGCTCAATAATCTACATGGGACACAACTCAAAAAACGTATTTCGTAGATTTTCAGAACTACAAAAAGGAAATGAAATCAAAGTAACAACAGACTATGGAGAATATACATACAAAATATATGACATGCAATTAATAAACGAAACAGAAACAGAAAAACTTCCAATTCAAGACGAAAAAGAAATATTAATGGTATACACATGTTATCCATTTAACAATATAGGATATGCAACACAAAGATATGTTGTATATGCAGAATTACAAAAATAAAGGAGGAACAATATGAAAGTTATAGCAAATATAATAAAATACATAGCAATCATTTTATTAACATGCACAATAATTGGATGTGTAATAATCAATATTGTTTCTTCAACAGTCCTAAAAAAAGACTATATACTAAGTAAACTAGAGGAAACAAATTATTACAGCAAAATACAAGAAGAAATAGAATCAAACTTTGAAAACTATATTGGACAATCAGGACTAGATGAAAATGTAGTAAAAAACATAGTAACAATAGAACAAATAAAAGAAGATACAAACACAATAATTGAAAACATATATGATGGAATAGAAAAAACAGTAGACACAACTACAATAGAAACAAACCTACATAATAACATAAAAGAATCACTAGGAAATACACAACTAACAGCAACACAACAAAAAGCAATAGACGAATATGTAAAAACAATAATAGAACAATACAAAGAAACAATGTCACACACAAACTATGAAACACAAATAAACCAAATGATAAAAAAGGTAAACAAATATGTTGATTTAGCAAATAAAGTAGTCATAATTGCAACAGCAATACTTGTACTATTAATAATTGTATTCAACTACAAAAATATAATAAAAGCAATTTCAAATATAGGAATATCACTAATATCATCAGGAGCATTCTACATAATATTAAAAATATACATAGATTCAAAAATCAAAATATCAAATATAGTAATAATAAATGAATCAGTATCAAACACATTAAAAACAATACTAAATGAAATACTATCAAAAATAAACAAAAATGGAATTATACTAGCAATTTGCGGAATTATACTAGTAATATTAGGAAATACAATAATATCTCTAAAGAAAAAGAAAAAAGAAAGTGAGGAATAAAAGCAAAACATGGAAGAACTAGATTTAAAAGAGTTAATCTCCATATTTTGGAGTAAAAGAATACAAATATTTTTAATAGTAGCAATATTCATAGTAATTGGAATAATATACACAATAGGATTTGTTACACCAAAATACCAATCTTCAACAACACTAGTACTAGCAAAAGCAGACTTAACAGAAGAAACAGCACAAGCAACAAACACTGAAACAATCACAACAACAGAAGTAACCTTAAACTCAAAACTAGTATCAACATACAGCGAATTAGTAAAAAGTAAAAATGTAATAAGAGAAGTTAGAACAAACCTTGGAATAAATGAAGAAGAAGACGCAATAAGAAAAGGAGTATCAGTAAGTTCAGTAAAAGATACAGAACTTATAGAAATAACAGTAACAAATGAAGACGCAACATATGCAGCAAAAATAGCAAATGAAATAGCAAAAGTATTCACAGACAAAGTAAAAGAAATATATAACATAAACAACGTATATGTAGTAGATGAGGCAGAAGTATCAAGTGAACCAGCAAACATCAACCATGCAAAAGACGTAATAATATTTGCATTTGTAGGTATAGTATTTGCAGTAATGTATGTTTTAATAGCAAACATGCTAGATACAACACTAAAATCAAGAGAAGATGTAGAAAAACTATTCAAAGTACCAGTTCTAGCAGAAATACCACTAAATGTACCAGAAAAAGGAGGTAAAAAATAATGAAAAAAGAACTAATAGTACACAAAGATCCCAAAGCTCCTGTTTCCGAAATATTTAGAACACTAAGAACAAACATACAATTTATGAACACAACAAAAAAACTACAAACACTACTAATTACCTCAACACTACCAGGAGAAGGAAAAAGTTATGTAGCATCTAACCTAGCAGTAACATTTGCACAAGCAGGAAAAAAAGTAATACTAATAGATGCTGATATGAGAAAAGGAAGACTATACTCTATATTCGAAGTATCACCAAGACCAGGATTATCAAACTACCTATCAGGAATAGACCGAGAAGGAGAAGAAGAAATAGATATATCAAAATACATACAACCAACACAAATAAACAACCTACTATTAATACCAGCAGGAAATATACCACCAAACCCATCAGAACTACTAATATCTGAGCAAATGAGTAATTTACTAGAACAACTAAAAGAAGTATGTGACATAGTAATAATAGACGGAACACCATGTGAATTAGTAACAGACTCAGTAATACTATCAAGAATAGTAGACACAACAGTTATAGTATCAGCAGCAAAAGAAACTAAAAAAGACAGCCTAGGAAGAATAATCACCAACATAAAAAATGTTGGAGGAAACCTAGCAGGAGTTGTCATAAACAAAATACCACTATCAAGCAAAAAATACAATGAAAGATATTACTATGGATCAAAATCATCTAAATCAAAAACCAAAAGAAGCAATAAAGAAACTGATTCAGATAAAACAAATAAAGCAACTGTATCTGATGAAAAAACGCAAGATATACTAGACCAAATAAATAGCTACATGGAAGAAGACCATAGTGGAGAATTTGAAGAATAAAAGCCAAACTCACACTAAAGAAGGGAGGAATATATTAGATTTCTAATATAAAAACAAAATGATAGATTTTCACACACACATATTACCAAATATAGATGATGGTTCAAAAAGTATAGAAGAAACATTTCACCTATTACAAGAAGCAAAACAAGCAGGATTTGAAAGTATAATATTAACTCCACACTACATAGAAAATTACTATGAAACAAACAAACCAGAAAGAGAAGTTTGGGTAAAAGCAATCATGGAAAATCTAAAAGCAAAAGGAGTAGATATTAACCTATACTTAGCAAATGAAATATACATATCTGAAAATATAATAAAACTTTTAGAAGAAGGCAAAGCAGCTACAATAAACGAAACAAGTTATGTACTATTTGAAATGCCACTAAACAATGAACCATTAAACCTATATAATGTCATATATTCTCTACAAGAGAATAAAATAGTACCAATACTAGCACATCCAGAAAGGTACAGCTTTATACAAAAAGAACCAGATTTAGTATATGAGTTAATTCAAAAAGGTTGCCTAATGCAAGCAAACTATGGAAGTATAATAGGACTATATGGATCAAAAGCACAAATAATAGTACAAAAATTACTAGAAACAAATCAAATACACTTCTTAGGAAGTGATGTACATAAAGAAAAGTCAATATACCCAAAAATACCAGAAGCACTTAACAAAATAGAACAAATAATAGGACCAGAAAAATTAGAACAATTAACAACAACCAATCCAAAATTAGTACTATCAAACAAAAAAATAGAATTAGAAGAACCAAATGAAATAAACCTAACAGTAAAAGAAAAACTAAAGATGCTAATAAAAAAATAAATACGAGATAGGAGGAAACAACATGAGAAAATATTTTGGAACAGATGGTATAAGAAGGATAGCAAATACAGAGCTAACACCTGAACTCGTATACAAAGTAGCAAAAGCAGGAGCATATGTACTATCAAAACACACAGAACATGCACCAACAATATTAATAGGTAGAGACACAAGACTATCAGGAACACTAATTGAAAGTGCAATGGTATCAGGATTTTTAAGTTACGGAGCAAATGTAAAACTACTAGGAGTAATACCAACACCAGCAGTAGCATATTTAACAAAAAAGCTAAAAGCAGATGCAGGAGTAGTAATATCAGCATCACACAACACATACGAATTTAACGGAATAAAATACTTCAGTAATAAAGGAATGAAAATACCAGATTCACTAGAAGAAGAAATAGAAGAAGTAATGGAATCAGGTAAAATTCAAGAACTAAGTGCAGTAAACAACAAAATAGGAGTATCAGAATACAGACAAGATTTACAAGAAGAATACATATATTTTTTCAGAAAAAACTTTGAAGATGAACTAGAAAACCTATTAACAAAAAACTTTAAAGTAGCTATAGACACAGCAAATGGAGCAACATCAGAAGTAGCAGAAAAGGTATTTAAAACTCTAAAAATACCACATGAAATAATAAACAACAAACCAGATGGAATAAATATAAACGAAAACTGTGGATCAACACACTTAGAAAATTTAAAAGAATACGTAATAAAAAACAAATTTAGCCTAGGATTAGCATATGACGGAGACGGAGACAGATGTTTAGCAATAGACGAAAAAGGTAATGAAATAGATGGAGACAAAATAATGGCAATTATAGCTAATCATCTAAAACAAAAAGGGAAACTACAAAAAGATACAATAGTAGCAACAGTAATGAGTAATTTAGGATTACACAAATATGCAGAAAATAACAAATTACATTTACTACAAACAAAAGTAGGAGATAGATATGTCCTAGAAAAAATGCTAGAAGAAGGATATAATCTAGGAGGAGAACAATCAGGACATGTAATCTTATTAGACTACAACCCAACAGGAGATGGAATTCTAACATCACTAATGTTAATACAATCAATACTAGAACAAAACAAAACCGCATCAGAAGCAGCAAGTATAATAAAACTATATCCACAAATACTAGTAAATGCAAAAGTAGACAATAACAAAAAATATGATTATGAAACAGATAAAGAAATACAAGAAGCAATAAAAAAGCTAGAAAAAGAATTTGCTGGAAACGGAAGAGTTCTAATAAGACCATCTGGAACAGAGCCTTTAATAAGAGTAATGATAGAAGGCGAAAATCAAGAAGAAATAACTAAAAAAGCAAATGAAATAGCAAAACTAATAGAACAAAAACTAAAATAGAATAAAACACAAGGTACCCATAAAACAAACAAGGTACCTTATTTTTATTGCATATGAGCCTTAACAATGATTCTATTGTCATTAACATTGTTACAAGTAATCAAAGTTAACTCATTTTGATAATCACTAAAATAAATAGGAGATAAATCATCAGTTTTAACCTCATAATTAGAAAATACAGAATATACATACTCATTATTATTCAAATCATAAATATAAATAAAATCACCATTACTCAAATTATGAATTAAACTAAAAAATTGCTCATTATTATAATTATGACCAGCAATACATAAATTACCAGACTCAGGAGGCATTTTACCATAAAAAATACAAGGAGCCACCTTTAAAGTATCATCATCAAGTCTAGAAAAAATAGGATAAGAAATATCTAAACTCGGAATAACAATCTCACCAATAATAAAATTATCCTCATAAAAATTAGAACCATACAAATCATTATAATCATCAGAATTAGGAGAACTATACAATTTTAAAGTATGATAATTATAAGAAAGATTATCACTAATTCTCTGATTATTTTTAAGAGACAAAAAATGATAAACATAAAAACCAAAAAAAAGTAACAAAAAAACAACAGATGCAACAAAAGCATATTTAAAAAATCGCTTTTTAATTAACAAAGCTTCATCAACAAAATCATCATTTTTATCAAAAAATTGGTTAGTAGAAAAATTATTTCCATGTTTCAAATCATACAATATTTGATTCATCAAAACTCAACCCTTTCATCAATTTAAAAAAATAAATTTCCTCACATATACTAATAGTGTAAACAAATTCCACAAAAAAAGACTGGAGAAACCTACCAAAAAATCCATAACAAGGCAAAATACCCACAAAAACAATATAAAAAAATCATAGCAAAAAAATCAATAAAATTTTACATATAAGTATTGACAAAATAAAAACAAAATGATATAAATAATACAATATTTTAATTCAAAAAATTTATATCGAAGATAAACCCAAAGTTTACTAGAGAAAAATAAAAAAAGTAAAAGAGAAAAAATTCAAAGGAGGAAAAAGCATGAAACAAATAGAAAATCAAATACTAGAATCATTACAAAGATTCGAAAACGAACAAAGCGAAATAAAAGAAACACTACACAACATCAAAAACGAACAAAATGAAATAAAAGTAACACTAAAAGAATTCAAAGAAGAACAAAAACAAAAATGGGAAGAAAACGACAAACGCTGGGAAGAGAACAACAAACGTTGGGAAGAAAACAGTAAACGCTGGGAAGAAAATGCAGGAATATTAGAATCAATAAAAAATGAACTAAAAATAACCAAAAACCTAGCATACAAAATTTATGATATTCTAGACGAAAACTGCACAAAGCTATACAAAGAAAATGACGACTTAAAAGAAAACAGTAAAAAAATGGAACTAAGAATTAAAAAATTAGAAGCATAAAAAATAGGAACTTGGGCCCACTTAAGCAATCAAAGATTTCAGTGGGCATCCCCAGAACCTTGTTGTCTTCGACAATAAAAATCAGGTTGCATTTACAAAACAACCTGATTTTACAAATTAAATTTTATTCATCTTTATCATCTTTCTCTGCTTTACTAGTTTTCCTATCAACTTTCTTATCAGAAACAACTTCTTTCAAAGCTCCTAAACCAGCTAAAGCACTAGTTGCCTCAAAAGGAATAAATACCTTATTAGCATCACCCTTAGCAACTTCTTCTAAAGCCTCTAAAGATTTTAATTGAACTAACTTATCATTAGGATCTGCATTTTTCATTGCATCATAAACCATTTGAATCTCTTTAGCCTTAGCTTCAGCAACCTCTTTAATAGCTTGTGCCTCACCGGCAGCTCTTCTAATTCGAGATTCCTTATCAGCCTCAGCCTCAAGAATAGCAGCCTGTTTTTTACCTTCTGCAATAGTAATAGCAGATTGTCTTTGAGCCTCAGATTCCAAAATTAAAGCCCTTTTATTTCTCTCAGCATTCATTTCCTTTTCCATCGCATCACGGATATCAGCTGGAGGAGTAATATCTTTAATTTCAACTCTATCAACTTTACATCCCCATCTATCAGTAGCCTCATCAAGAACAACTCTTAACTGAGTATTAATACCATCTCTAGAGCTAAAAGTTTCATCAAGATCCATTTTACCAATAATATCACGAATAGTAGTAATAGCTAGATATTCAATACCTTTCTTCAAATTTTGAATCTCATAAACAGCTTTTGCTGGATCAGTTATTTGATAAAACACAACTGTATCAATAGTGATAGTAACATTATCCTTTGTAATAACACCTTGAGGTGGAACATCCATAGTTTGTTGTTTCAAACTAACAACACTCCTTACATGATCAAAGAAAGGAATGATAATAGAAAGACCTGCATCAGCAACCTTATAAAATTTACCTAACCTTTCAATAATATACACCTCAGATTGTTTGACTATTTTTATTGAGCTAAATGCAATTATCATAATAATAACAAGTAACACTATAAAAAATACTCCCATAATTTAAACCTCCTTTTTATAGAAAGCAAAACTTTCTAAAAATAAAATATATAAAAATATAAAAAACAAATTAAACAGATGTAGTAACATTAGAATGTGATTTTACAATAAGTTTTACTCCATCAATACGTACAACTTCAACCTCAGAATTAGCATCAATAACAGAACCATCATCAGATTGAGCAGACCAAATTTCACCACCAAGTTTCACTTGACCCACATTATTCAAATTATTAATATCCTGTATAACTATTGCCTTTTTGCCAATAAGAGATGAAGCATTAGTCTCAATTGTTTTAGAATTAGATACTTTTTTAACCAAAGGTTTAGTAGCAAAAATTAAAATAACACTTGAAATGACAAATACAGCCATCTGTATAATCAAATTCGAAGTAAAAAAGCTAACAATCATAGAAATCAAACCAGCTACACCAAACCAAAAAAGTAAAAAACCTACAGTAATAATTTCGCCGATAAAAAAAATTCCAGATAAAATTAGCCAATATTGCCACATAAAAAATACCTCCTAAAAACTACTACACTTACATTATAACACATATTTTACCAAAAATAAATACATTTAAGAAAAAATTAACATAAATTAACAAATAAATAAGGAAAATTCCAATAAAACTTGTAATTATTTTCAAAAAATGATATATTATGGATATATTATAAAAAAAGAAAAAATACAATTAAAAAGATAACAATTCAAGAGGTGTTAAAAATGCAAACAAGAAAAATCATAGAAAATGCAAAATTAACAATACCAAAAGAAAGAATATATTATAATGAACCAATGAAAAAACACACCACCTTCAAAGTAGGAGGTCCAGCAGAAATATACATAAAAATACAAACAATAGAAGAACTAAAACAAATAAAAGAACTAGCCGAAAAAGAACAAATACCAACAACAATAATAGGAAATGGAAGCAACATATTAGTAACAGACAAAGGAATAAAAGGACTAGTCATAAAAATAGAAATAAAAAAACTAGAAATACAAAAAGAAGCAGAAGATAAAATAGAAATAACAGTAGGAGCAGGCAACAAACTAGCAGAACTAACACAAAATCTTGCAAAACAAAATATATCAGGACTAGAAGAACTATCAGGAATACCAGGCACAATAGGTGGAGCAATAAAAATGAATGCAGGAGCACATGGTAAAGAAATAAAAGACATAATAAAACAAGTAAAAATACTAGACGAAACAAACAACATAAAAACACTACAAAACAACGACTTACAATTTGGATACAGAAAAAGCATATTTACAAAACAAAAATACATCATACTAGAAGCAACACTAAACCTAACAACAGCCCCAAAAGAACAAATACAAGAAAAAATAAAAAAATACCTAAAAATAAGAAAACAAAACCAACCATTAGAATATCCAAGTGCAGGAAGTACATTCAAAAGAGAAGAAAACTTTATAACAGCACAACAAATAGACGAAGCAGGGCTTAAAGGATACCAAATAGGAGGAGCAGCAATATCAGAAAAACATGCAGGATTTATAATAAACAAAGGAAATGCAACAGCACAAGACATACAAGACTTAATAAAATACATACAAAACAAAATATACGAAAAAACAGGTAAAAAAATAGAATTAGAAATAGAAATAATAGGAGAACAATAAACTAGGAGGAAAAAATGAAAGGAATATTAAAATGGTTTAACAGCAGCACAAAAATGAAAAGATGGATGATCCTCATACTAATAGGAATACTACTATCATGTTATGGAATGGCAAAAATACTAGTATTAGAAGAAATATCATTTCAAGAAATAACAAAAGTAATAGCAATATTTGTAGTAGGCTTTTTACTAATAGTATCAGGACTCATAGGACTAAACAAAAGAACACTAGAAGTACTAGTAGAATCAACAGACGAAAGAATGGAAAACAAAAAAAATATAAACGTAAAATCACTAATATTTAACAAAACAGTATATGACCAAGGACCAAACATAGTAGTAATAGGTGGAGGAACAGGACTAAACACAGTACTAACAGGACTAAAAAAATACACCCACAACATAACAGCAATAGTAACAATATCAGACTATGGAGAACAAGTAACCAACTCCAGAAAAATACTAGAAACACCACCACTAGACGATGTAACAGGAAGTATAATATCACTATCAAACAAAGAAGAAGACATGTACAACCTAATGAACCACCAATTCACAAAAGGAAAACTAAAAGGACTATCATTTTCAGACATATACTTCCTAGCAATGAATGAAGTAACACAAGACTTCACAAGTTCAATACTAAAAAGCAACGAAATATTAAACATAATAGGAAAAGTAATACCAGTAACACTAGACCAAATGAATATAGAAGCAGAACTAGCAAATGGATATGTAGTAACAGAAAAATCAAGAATACCAGAAGTAGTATATGAAAAAGTAACAAAAATAAACAGAATATACCTAAATCCATCAAACTGCAAACCAGCACCAGGAGTAATAGAAGCAATAAAAAATGCAGACGGAATAATAATAGGACCAGGAAGCCTATACACAAATGTAATACCAAACCTATTAGTAAGTGGAGTAGCAAAAGCAATAAAACAATCACAAGCAATAAAACTATACATAAGCAATATAATGACAGAACCAGGACAAACAGACAACTACACAGTATCAGACCATATAAATGCCATAATAGAACACTGTGGAAAAGGCATAATAGACTACTGTATATATGACACAGGCGAAATAATACCAGAAATAATAAAAAAATATAATCAAGAAGGACAAGACCTAGTAGAACAAGAAATAGATAAAGCAAAAGGAATAAAATTCATCCAAAAGAACATATCACAAATAACAGATGGACACATCAGACACGACTACAACAAAGTAGCAGCATCAATAATAGAACTAATATGTGACGACCTAAAATACCAAGACAAACAAAATGACCCACAATACATGATGCTAAGCAACAAACTAAGAGAAGATAAAAGAATACAAAAAATGCAAAAACAAAAAGAGAAAAAAGAAAAGAAAAACCCTAAAAAAACAGGAAAAAGGCAAACCAAAAAAACAAAAAGCAAATTCAGCAACAAATACAGTGAAAGAATAGCATCAATAAAACAAGCAGACGAAAAAAGCAGAAAAAAAACAAAAAATGCAACAAAAACCAAAAATGAAAAAACAAAAAAAGGCAGCTACAATGAAGAACTAAGACAAGAAATGATAAAAAAACTAGAAGAAAGCAAACTAAAAAAGAAAAAGAAACAATAAAAAGAAAGGAGAGCATTTATAAAATATAAATGCAACGAAAAATATGAAATATACGAAAGAAGACATAAACCTAGAAAATGGAATAAAAAGAGAATGGGTAATAGCAAACGGAATCGGAGGATTTGCGAGTTCTACCATAATAGGAATAAACACAAGAAAATATCATGGACTATTAATAGCACCACTAACACCACCAGCAAGAAGATACCTAATACTATCAAAAGTAGATGAAAGCATACAAATAGAAGGAAAAGACTATCCAATATACTCAAACATAGGCGAAAACTACATATCAAAAGGATACACATATCAAACAAGCTTTGAAAAAAATCCAATACCAACATACACATACAAAATAGAAGACATAAAAATCACAAAATCAATATGTCTAGAAAACGGAAAAAACACAGTAGGAATATTATACCAAATAAAAACCGGAAAAAAACCAGCAAAATTAACACTAGCCCCACTAATGAACTTCAGAGACTTCCACACAATGAATACAAACCACCAATATAATCTAAGACAAAATTACAAAGGAACAAAAGTAAAAATAATACTAGACAACATGATACAATTTCCAATATACATGAATTTATCAGAAGGAAAATACATAGAACACTATAACGACACATTTAAAAACATGTTCTATATCGAAGAACAAAAAAGAGGATTCTACCCAGAAGAAGACCATTCAGTAGTAGGAAGATACGAAATAGACCTAAAACCAAACGAAACAAAAGAAATATCATTTGTATGCTCATTAGAAGAAAACATAGACGAAATAAATGTAAAAGAACTAATAAAAGAAGAAAAAAAGAGACTACAAACAATAATAAAACAATCAAAACTAACAGAAAAAATACAAGACGAAAACAAAAAAGAACTAATAAAAACTCTAATAATAGCAACAGACTCATTCATGGCATACAGACCATCATTCAGATTACACACAATAATAGCAGGATATCCATGGTTCCTAGACTGGGGAAGAGACAGCCTAATAGCATTTGAAGGACTACTACTAAAAACAAAAAGATACGAGTTAGCAAAAGAAGTACTACAAACAATGGTAAGAGATATAAAATACGGACTAGTACCAAACGGATACTCAGGATTTGAT
The DNA here is from genome assembly GCA_947628775.1 of uncultured Clostridia bacterium. Classification (GTDB taxonomy): domain Bacteria; phylum Bacillota; class Clostridia; order TANB77; family CAG-508; genus CAG-269. Next base: position 29,959 of record CANRBI010000005.1, on the reverse strand, counting down.
AACAGACCACTATACAACAGTGTAGATGCATCATTACTACTATTTGAACAGATAAAAAAATACCTAGACTACACAAAAGATGACGAATTCATAAAAGAGCAAATACTTGACAAACTAGAAACAATAATAGAAAACTACATAAAAGGAATAGACATAGACAACAACAACATATATCTAGACACAGACAACCTAATAGTATCAGGAACAAACGAAACACAAAACACATGGATGGACGCAAAAGCAGGAAACCATGCAGTAACACCAAGAAACGGAAAAGCAGTAGAAATAAACAGCATGTGGTACAACAGCTTAAAAATACTAGAAAGCCTATGCAAAAAATACGGAAAAAAAGCAAAAGCAAAAAAATATGCAGAACTAGCACAAAAAACAAAAGAATCATTTGACAGCAAATTCTACAACACACGTAGAAAATGTCTATATGACGTATTAGGAGACAGCAAAATAAGACCAAACCAATTATTTAGCATAAGCCTAACATACCCAATAATAGACCCAAACTCAAAGCAAGCACAAAACATAATAAACATAGTAGAAAAAAAATTACTAACACCATACGGACTAAAATCACTTGCAAAAGGAGAACCAGGCTACACAGAAAAATACGAAGGAGACGAATACAAAAGAGACTCAAGCTATCACCAAGGAATAACATGGCCATGGCTATTAGGATTATACTATGACAGCCTACAAAATATGAAAAACGCAGCAAAAACCAAAAAGAAAAAAGACGAAATAGAAGAAAAAATACAAAAATTCAAAGAAAAAACACAAAAAACATTTGAAAAAGAAATAAAAGAAAGAGGCTGTGTAGGCTCAATATCAGAAATATATGACTCAATCAAACCATATGAACCAAGAGGAACAATAGCACAAGCATGGAGCATATCAGAAATACTAAGAATAATAATCTAAAAAACACAAAACAAAAAGGAAGGAAAAAACATGCGTATACTAGGAATAGACCCAGGATTTGCAATAACAGGATACAGTGTAATAGACTACATAGGAAACAAATTTAAACTAATAACATCAGGAGCAATACTAACAGAAGCAAAAACATCATTTCCACTAAGACTAGAAACAATCAATCAAGAACTAACACAAATAATACAAACATATAAACCACAAGTAATGTCAATAGAAGAACTATTTTTCAACAACAACGCAAAAACAGCAATAAATGTAGCACAAGCAAGAGGAGTAATACTAATAACAGCAAGAATAAACAACCTAGACATATATGAATATACACCATTACAAATAAAACAAGCAGTAACAGGATATGGTAGAGCAGACAAAATGCAAGTACAAAGAATGGTCAAAATGATATTAAATGAAGAAAAGCTACCAAAACTAGACGACATAACAGATAGCATGGCAATAGCAATATGTCATGCTCACTCTGCGCGATTTGCAGAAAAATTATAAAGAGTAGGTGCAAAATTGAAAAAAATAGAAGAATTAGAAAAAGAACTAAAAAATAATGAACTAAAAAGCATATATCTACTATATGGAGAAGAACAATACCTAATAGAACAAACCATAAAAAAAATAAAAAAAATATTTGGAGAATGTATAAAAGGAATAAACTACATACAAATAGATGAACAAAACAGCAAACAACTAATCCAAGACATAGAAACACCAAGCTTTGGATACGAAAAAAAACTAATAATAGCAAAAAACTCAGGACTATTTAAAAAAGAAGGACGAAAAAAATCAGAAGAATTAAATAATACAAAAAAAGCAGTATCAAAATACATACAAGAAAATATCGCAATAATAGAACAAAGCACAGTACTAGTATTTGTAGAACAAGAAATAGAAAAACAAGAACTATATAAAACAATAGAAAAAACAGGAATAATATGTAACTTTGAACAACAAAAACCAATGCAACTAATACAAAGACTAAAAGCAATATGTACAGCCTACAAAGTAAACGTAGAAAATGCAACACTCCAATATCTAATAGAATGTTGTGGAACAAGTATGCAAGAACTAATAAACGAAATAAGAAAACTAATAGAACATGCAGGACCAAATGGAACAATAACAAAACAAGACATAGACAAACTATGCACCAAAAAACTAGAAAGTGTAATATTTGACCTAACAGACAATCTAGGAAAAAAGAACATAACAAAATCCTTAGAAGTACTAAAAAATCTACTATATGAAAAAGAACCAATACAAAAAATACTAATAACACTATACAATCATTTCAAAAAACTATACTTAACAACAGTTGCAACAGAACTAAAAAAAGATATAATAACAAGTTTAAACCTAAAACCAAACCAAACATTTTTAGTAAACAAATACAAAACACAAGCCAAATACTTTACTAAAACAGAACTAAGAGAAATAATGCAAGACCTATGTAATCTAGACTACAAAACAAAAAAAGGTCTAATAGATATACAAATAGGACTAGAAACAACACTATGCAAATACTGTGGATAAAAATAGAGAAAAACTCTATTTTTTTTCTTATCCAAAAAACCCAAAAAATGAATAAAAATTCCATAACTGTAAAAAATAAAACAAAAACAGGTTTATAGGCAAAACCTCAAAAAAACCTAAATATAAAAACAAGGAAGATAAAAAATGAAAAAAGCCACAATATTTTTTACAGTTATCACAACAATAATAATAATCACAACACTAATAATATCAAAAAATACCCAAGTACAAGCATTATCAAAATACGGCTCAAGAGGAAATGAAGTAACACAAATTCAAACCAAACTAAAAAGATGGGGATATTATAGCGGAAGCATAGACGGAATATATGGATCAAAAACAGTAGAAGCAGTAAAATACTTTCAACGAAAAAACGGACTAACAGTAGATGGAATAGCAGGACCAAACACACTAAAAGCAATGGGAATAACAGCATCATCAAACACAAGCACCTCAACTAACAACAACAATGTAAACTTACTATCAAGACTAATATACTCAGAATCAAGAGGAGAACCATATTCCGGACAAGTAGCAGTAGGAGCAGTAGTATTAAACAGAGTAAAAAGCAGTGCATTTCCAAACACAATATCAGGAGTAATCTACCAAACAGGAGCATTTGACGCAGTATCAGATGGACAAATCAACCTAAATCCGGACTCAACAGCAAAAAAAGCAGCACAAGATGCAATAAACGGCTGGGACCCAAGTTATGGAGCAATATATTACTTTAATCCAGCAACAGCAACAAACAAATGGATATGGTCAAGACCAGCAACAGTCACTATAGGAAATCACAGATTTTGCAAATAAATACACGAAAATATTGAATAAAAAGAAGTAATTTGATATAATACAAGAAGTCAAAGGCAAAAATGTCTTCGATAAATATCGGAGGCAAAAACACCTCCGATGCAAAACAAAAAAATAAAGGAGGTAAACCAATGAAAAAAATTAATTTGTGTTACATCACAGAAGCAGGAAAAAAATCACAGGGGCAAATCGACCGGGAAGAAATCATAAACACCATGAACACACTAATAAAAGATTACCCTGACAACAACGAGATAGCAACAAAACTTGTGAAAGCACTACCATTAACAGACACACTAATAATAAACAAACAGATAAGGAGTGACGACACACCAGTAGTAATATGTATTGTAGCAGGAGAAATCGTATTCGTAAAAATCCCTGCACATCACAAAATAATCTGGAGAACATTGCAAGGATACTGTGACAGCTGCAAATAACACAAATCAAAAAAGAAAAAAAACGGGTACAAATTTTAATTTGTACCCGAATAAAAAATAAAAAGGAGAAAAAAATGTCAAAATTTGTACACCTACATATACACAGTGAATATAGTCTACTAGACGGAGCAAACAGAATAAAAGATATACCAAAAAGAGCAAAAGAATTAGGAATGGATGCAATAGCAATAACAGACCATGGAGTCATGTATGGAGCAATAGACTTCTACAAAAGCTGCAAAAAAGAAGGAATAAAACCAATAATAGGCTGTGAAGTATATGTAGCACCACGTTCAAGATTTGACAAAGAAGCAGGTATAGACAACAAATACTACCATCTAATACTACTTGCAAAAAACAACCAAGGATACAAAAACCTAAGCAAATTAGTATCACTTGGTTTTTTAGACGGATATTACTACAAACCAAGAATAGACAAAGAAATACTAGAAAAATACCATGAAGGACTAATAGTCCTAAGTGCATGTCTAGCAGGAGAAGTAAACCATTACTTACTAAACGGAACAGAAGAACAAGCAAAACAAGCAGCACTATGGCACAAAAAAATATTTGGAGAAGACTATTACATAGAAATCCAAAACAATGGACTACAAGAACAAGTACTAGCAAACCAAAAACTAATAAAACTAGCAAAAGAACTAGACATACCATTAGTAGCAACAAATGACGCACACTACACAAAAAAAGAAGACGCATTCAATCACGAAGTACTACTATGTATACAAACAGGAAAAAGACTAAGTGACCAAGACAGAATGAGATTTGAAACAGACGAACTATACATAAAATCACCAGAAGAAATGTCAGACTATTTCAGCAATTTCCCAGAAGCAATCGAAAACACAGTAAAAATAGCAGAAAAATGCAATGTAGAATTTGAATTTGGCCACACAATTCTACCAAACTACGAAGTACCAAAAGAATACAAAACACACTATGACTACCTAAAAAAACTATGTGATGACGGAATCAAAGAACGCTATGGAGAAAACATAACAGACGAAATAAAACAAAGAGCAGAATACGAACTATCAGTAATTCAAAAAATGGGATATGTAGACTATTACCTAATAGTATGGGACTTCATAAGATATGCAAAATCACAAGGAATACCAGTAGGACCAGGAAGAGGATCAGGAGCAGGCTCAATCCTAGCATATAGCATAGGAATAACAGACATAGACCCAATAAAATACGGACTAATATTTGAAAGATTCCTAAACCCAGAAAGAGTAAGCATGCCAGACTTTGACGTAGACTTTTGCTATGAAAGAAGAGAAGAAGTAATAAACTACGTATCACAAAAATACGGTCATGACCATGTATCCCAAATAATAACATTTGGAACAATGTCAGCCAGAATGGTAATAAGAGATGTAGCAAGAGTATTAGACGTACCATATATAGAAGCAGACAACTTAGCAAAAATGATACCAAACGAACTACACATAACAATAAAAAAAGCACTAGAACAAAATCCAGAACTAAAAAACAAATACGAAACAGAAGAAGAAACCAAAAAACTACTAGATATAGCAATGGGACTAGAAGGAATGCCAAGACAAGCATCAACACATGCATGTGGAATAGTAATAACAAAAGAACCAGTAGACACCTATGTACCACTATATGTAAGAGACAACCAAATATCAACACAATACATAATGACAACCCTAGAAGAGCTAGGACTATTAAAAATGGACTTTTTAGGACTAAGAACACTCACAGTAATACAAGACACAATAAACCTAGTAGAAAAAGACAAAGGAATAAAAGTAGAATTCGACAAAGAAATGTCAGACCCAGAAGTATACAAACTATGGCAAGAAGGAAACTCAGTCCGGAATATTCCAATTTGAAAGTCAAGGAATGACCAACTTCATGAAAGAACTAAAACCAGACTGCCTAGAAGACCTAATAGCAGGAGTATCACTATACAGACCAGGCCCAATGGACCAAATACCAAGATACATAAAAGGAAAGCAAAACCCAGGACATAATGAATACACACATATCAGTCTAGAACCAATACTAAACGTAACATATGGGTGTATGGTATATCAAGAACAAGTAATGCAAATAGTACAAGAACTAGCAGGATACTCATTAGGAAGAGCAGACTTAGTCAGAAGAGCAATGGGAAAGAAAAAACTAGACGTAATGGCAAAAGAAAGAGAAATATTCATACATGGACAAACAGATGAACAAGAAAACATAATAATACCAGGCTGTATAAGAAATGGAATAGACGAAAAATCAAGCAACAAAATATTTGACGAAATGGCAGAATTTGCAAAATACGCATTTAACAAATCACATGCAGCCTGTTATGCAGTAGTAGCATACAGAACAGCCTACCTAAAAAGATACTATCCAGCAGAATTCATGGCAGCAACACTAAACAGCTACCTAGGAAACCTAGACAAAATACCACAATACATAGACGAATGTAAAAGACTAGGAATAGAAAACCTAAAACCAGACATAAACAAAAGTGAAACAAAATTCACAGTAGAACAAGGAAAAATAAGATTTGGACTAGGAAGTATCAAAAATGTTGGAATACAACCAACAAAAACAATAGTAGAAGAAAGAAAACAAAACGGAGAATACAAAGACTTCATAGATTTTTGTGAAAGAACAATAGAAAAAGGAATAAACAAAAAATGTATAGAAAGCTTAATAAAAGCAGGAGTATTCTCAGAATTCAAACAAACAAAAGCAACACTACTTGCATCATATGAACAAATAACAGAAAACATACAAAACTCAAACAAAAAAGGAATGACAGGACAAGTAACAATGTTTGATATAGGAACAACAGAAGACAAAGAAGAAATGCAAAAACAAAAATACAACTTTCAAGAACGAGAAGAACTATCAAACAAAGAATTATTATCAATGGAAAAAGAAATGTTAGGAATATACCTATCAGGGCACCCACTACAAAAATACAGAGAACAAATCAAAAATCAAACAAATATATCAACATTAGACCTAAGAGAACTAGACGAAAAAACAGAACCACAAATAGAAAAAAACAAATACAAAGATGGTCAAAACGTAAAATATGCAGGAATAATAACACAAATAAAAAAGAAATACACCAAACAAAACAGAATAATGGCCTTTATAACAATAGAAGATTTATATGGCTCAACCGAAGTAATAACATTTGAAAGTGCCTACCTAAAATCAAAAGACAATATAATGGAAGAAAACATAGTAATAGTAGACGGAAGGCTAAGTATAAAAGAAGACGACTCAACAACAATAATAGCAAATGAAATAACAACATTTAAAGAACAAACCCAAAAAGCACTAATAATAGACATAACAGACTTAGAAGAAGAAACAAAAGCAAAACTAAGAGGAGGACTAAAATACTTCACAGGAGACAAAAACAACATAAAAGTATATGTCAAAATAGGAGAAGAAGAAAAAGAATGTGGAGTAATATATCTAAATGACGATATATACGAAATATTCAAACAAATAGTAGGAGAAGAAAGAATTTCATACAAAATACTTGAAAAAAAGCCTGAAACAGTGTAAAATATAAGCAATATGTAAAAAGGAGAGAAAAACACATGTATCTAATAGTAGGATTAGGAAATCCAGAAGAAGAATACAAAAACACAAGACATAACATGGGATTTGACGTCATAAACTTATTAGGAAAAACACATGGAATAGAAATAAACAAAAAGAAATTCAAAGGACTATATGGAACAGGAATCATAGAAGGCGAAAAAGTAATGCTACTAAAACCACAAACATACATGAATCTAAGCGGAGACTCACTAATAGAAGCAATGGACTACTATGACTTAGAACCAGAAGACCTAATAATAATATATGATGACATGGACATAGAAAAAGGAACAATCAGAGTAAGAAAAAAAGGAGGACCAGGCTCACACAATGGAATGAAATCAATAGTAGAAAACCTACAAACAGAAGAATTTATAAGAATCAGAATAGGAATAGGCAAACCAGAAACAAGTGAACAATGGATGGACTATGTAATAAAAAAGATACCAAAAGAAGAACAAGAAATATTAAAAAAAGGAGTAGAAAAAGCAGTACAAGAAATACCAGAAATAATAAAAGGAAAATACAAATAAAAAAGGAAGGAACCCCAAATGCTAGAATTAATCATCAGCAAAAACGAAGAAAAAGAAAAAATAGCACTAGTAGAAAATGGAAACCTAGTAGAATACTATGAAGAAGACGAAGAAACAGATAGAAAAGAAGGAAACATATACATAGGTCAAGTAAAAGACATAATATCAGGTATGCAATCAGCCTTTATAGACATAGGAACTGAAAAAAACAGTTTCATACACATAAAAGACATATTACCAAAAATAGACGAAAAAAAAGAAACAACAAAAATAGAAACAGACATAAAACAAATAATAAAACCAAATCAAAAACTACTAGTACAAGTCAAAAAAGACAGTAATGAAAAAAAAGGAGCAAGAGTATCAACACATATTAACCTACCAGGAAAATACATAGTACTAATGCCAAACACAGACATAATAACAATATCACAAAAAATAGAAAACGAAAAAGAACAACAAAGGCTAAAAAAACTAGTACAAGAAAATATAAGTGAAGGAAATGGAGCAATAATAAGAACATCAGCAAGTAAAAAAGAAAAAGAAATAATAGAAGAAATAAAAAAATTAGAAGAAAAATGGAAACAAATACAAAAAACAGCAAAAGAAAACAAAGAACCAAACAAACTAATATACAAAGCAGAAACAATAATAGAAAAAATGATAATAGACCTAGCAAGTAATAAAATAGAAAACATAATAATAAATGACGAAAAAGAATACAAAAAAATCCAACAATTAAAAGAAGAAACACCAGAACTAGCATACACAAAAATAAACTTAGAAAAATCCAATATACTAGAAAAATACGATTTAGAAAAACAAATAGAAAAAATCCAAAACAGAAAAATATGGCTAAAATGTGGAGGATTTATAACAATAGACAAAACAGAAGCACTAACAGCAATAGATGTAAACACAGGAAAATACACAGGAACACAAAATCTAGAACAAACACTATACAAAGTAAATGAAGAAGCAACAATAGAAATAGTAAAACAAATACGACTAAGAGACATAGGAGGAATCATAATAATAGACTACATAGACATGAAAAACCAAAAAAACAAAGAAAAAATCCAAAAACTACTAGAAGAAAAACTAAAACAAGACAGAAGCAAAACACAAGTTGAAGGATTTACAAAACTAGACCTAATGGAAATGACAAGAAAACACATATGCAGTCATAAAGAATAAAAGGCATAGGGCCAAAAACCTAAATAAAAACACAAGGAGAAAAACAAAAAACAATGAATGTAGGATTTATATCACTAGGATGTAGCAAAAACCTAATAGACACAGAAGTTACAATAGGATTATTTAAAAACAACAAATACACAATAGTAAATGACCCCCAAAAAGCAGAAATAATACTAATAAACACATGTGGATTCATAGACACAGCAAAAGAAGAAGCAATAAACACAATACTAGAAATGGCAGAATACAAAAAACAAAACTGCAGATACCTAATAGTAACAGGTTGTCTAGTGCAAAGATACTATAATGACCTAAAAAAAGCACTACCAGAAGTAGACCTATTTATAAAACTAGAAGACTATGACAAACTATGGGAAATAATAGAAAACTACATAAAAAAAGGAATAGAATCAAAAAGCAAAAACAAAACAAGCAAAAAAATAAGTGAAATAAAACCACTACCAATGTTTAAACAACCAGAATATACAGAAAGAGTAGTAACAACAGGTAAAAACTATGCCTACCTAAAAATAGGAGAAGGCTGTAGCAATAAATGCACATATTGTGCAATTCCATATATAAGAGGACCATTTGTAAGCAGAAAACAAGAAGAAATAATACAAGAAGCGGAAAACCTAGCAAAACAAGGGATAAAAGAACTAATAATAATAGCTCAAGACACAACCAAATATGGAATAGACATATATGGAAAACCAAAACTAACAGAACTACTACAAAAACTAAGTAAAATACCAAATATTGAATGGATAAGATTCTTATACTCATACCCAGAAGGAATAACAGAAGACCTAATACAAGAAGTAAAACAAAACCAAAAAATAGCAAAATACTTTGACATACCAATCCAACACATATCAGATGAAATTCTAAAAAAAATGAACAGAAAAACCAACAAACAAAACATAACAAAACTATTACAAAAAATAAGAAAAGAAATACCAGAAGTAGTACTAAGAACAAGTCTAATAGTAGGATTTCCAGGAGAAACAAAAGAGCAATTTGAAGAACTACACGAATTTGTAAAACAAGCACAATTTGATAAACTAGGAACATTCATGTACTCAAAAGAAGAAGGAACACCAGCAGCAAAATTACCAGATCAAATACATGGTAACACAAAAAAATCAAGATACAACAAAATAATGAAAACCCAACAACAAATATCAAAACAAAACCTAGAAAAAAGAATAGGAAAAACCTACAAAATACTAATAGAAAACATATCATTTGATGGCAAATACTATATAGGCAGAACAATGCAAGACGCACCAGAAATTGATGGACTAGTATACATAAAAAACGAAACAACCAAAAACCTATTAAACCAATTTATAACCTGCAAAATAACAGAAGTAAACGAATATGACCTAATAGCTAAAAAAATATAAAGGAACGGTGGTAAACATGGAAAAAAACATGGAAAAAGTATTAGAAACAATGAGAAAAATAAAAACACAAGAAACAATAAAAATAATACAAAGTCAAATAGGAGATATAAACATAAAAGAAGACTATAACAAAATAGCACAAAACAACAAAGTAAATAACGTAAAATATCTAGGAAGCATAAAAATAAACAATGAAGAAAAAGACATATACATATTAACAGAACAAAGAGAAATAACCAAAGAAGGAAAAACCCAAACAATAGAAATAGAAAAATATGTAACCGAAGACCTAGAACAAATTGCAGGAAACAACAAAAGTGACCAATACAATAAACCACTAGTTACCGAAAAATACAAAGATCAAAAAGAACAAATAGAAAATCAACTACAAGAACTAAATATAGAAGAACCAATACTAGACCTAAACGAAATGGAAAACGAAAGAATAGAGCAAATATCAAAATCATTAGGAATAAAACCAGAAGAAATAGAATCAATAGATGAAATAGATTTAGAACAACTAATAGAAGAACAAGAAAAAGAAATAGAGCAAGAAGATAAAGAACAAGAAGAACCAAAAAAAGAAGAAAAAGAAGAAGAACAAGAAACACTAACTGAAAAACAACTAGACGGATTACAAATAAAAGAAGAAACAAAACTAAACCAACAAATAAAAGGTCAAACCCTAGAACAAAAACTAGGCTTAAAAGAACATGGAATAACAGACGGAGTAAAACTAGCAAGAGTATCAACAGCCAGCCTAAATCCACACCTAGAAAAAGCAAATACACAAGTTGATGCATTTGTAGTAATAAGAAAAGACAACACAGCAGTAGTATTAGGAGAAGACATACTAGAACCAGATAACAGGCTAGGAACAAATCCAACAGGAACAGACCTAACAATCAACAATGATGGAACAGTAAAACAAGAAACAATGAGTACAAGTTATCGTATAGTAAATGGAAATGGAAAAGACTACCTAAAAACAAGTTATGATGAAATATCAGGAAAAGAAATAAAATACTCAATGTACTCACCACAAAAAAATGACTATGTAGATGTAGAACTAGAAACCAGCAGAACAAAAAGACAAAACACAAATGTACACGAATTTATGAAAGACAAAGGAGCAGGAACAGACGAAGCCAAAAAAATAATAGAAAGAGACGAAGAACATGGACAATGTGAAGAAAAAGACGTAACAGTAATAGACAACGACAAAAACAATGACTCACACACACATGAAATAAAAGAAATAGAAGAAGACGAATACATACCAGACACAAATATCAAATGGAGAGACTTTGCAAACAGTTGTGGCTACAGAGGCACAGACTGGAAAGAAAAAACACTAGAAAAATGGAATACAGAAAGAACAAAAAGTGGAAATGAAGAAAAAAGTAACGAAGAACTAGCAAAAGATATACAAGAAGAAATAGAAGATCAATATACACCAGGAATGGAAAGGAGATAAACAAATGTCAAAAAAAAGAATCCTAACAGGAGATAGACCAACAGGAAAACTACACATAGGACACTACTTTGGTTCAATAAAAACCAGATTAGAAATGCAAGAAAACCCAAATTATGAACAATATATCTTAATAGCAGATGTACAAGCACTAACAGACAACTTCAACAACCCAGAAAAAGTAAGAAAAAACGTAAGAGAAGTAGCAATAGACTACCTATCATGTGGAATAGACCCAAATAAAACAACAATATACATACAATCAATGATACCAGAAACAGCAGAACTAACAGTATATTACTCAAACCTAGTAACAATAGCCAGACTAGAACGAAACCCAACCGTAAAAACAGAAATAGCCCAAAAAAGAGATATATTCGGAGAAAGTGTAACATATGGATTCCTAGGCTATCCAGTAAGCCAAGCAGCAGACATAACAACATTTGAAGGAGAACTAGTACCAGTAGGAGAAGACCAACTACCACTAATAGAACAATGTAGAGAAATAGTAAGAAAATTCAACAACATATATGGAGAAATACTAAAAGAACCACAAGCAATACTATCAAACCAAAAAAGAATAAAAGGACTAGACGGAAACGACAAAATGGGAAAATCATTAGGAAACGCAATATACCTATCAGACTCAGAAGAAGAAATAACAAAAAAAGTAATGAGTGCAATAACAGACCCAAACAGAATAAAAAAAGACGATTTAGGAAATCCTAACATATGCATGGTAGCATATTACCACAACCTATTCAGCACAAAAGAAGAAATAAAAGCAGTATGTGAAGAATGCAAAGCAGGAAAAAGAGGATGTGTACAATGCAAAAAACAACTAGCACAAAACATAATAAACGAACTAAAACCAATACGCGAAAAAAGAGCATACTATGAAGCACACCCAGAAGAAGTAGACAAAATTTTAATAGAAGGAACTAAAAAAGCAAAAGAAGTTGCAAAACAAACAATGAAAAAAGTAAAAAAAGCAATGAAATTAGATTATTTTGAAAAATAAGAAAGGAAAAATATGTTTACAGACTACACAAAAATAATAATTAAATCAGGAGATGGAGGAAATGGAGCAGCCACATTTCGCCGTGAAAAATATGTAGCAGCAGGAGGACCAGACGGAGGAGACGGAGGAAAAGGAGGAGACATCTATTTCCAAGTTGACAAAGACAAAAACACCCTAATAGACTTCAGATACAACAAAAAATACAAAGCAGGAAACGGAGAAAACGGAAGCGGAAACCACTGTAACGGAAAATACGGAGAAGACCTATATATAAAAGTACCAATAGGAACAATAATAAAAGACAAAGAAACAAACAAAGTAATAGCAGACCTATCAAAACCAGGACAAACAGAACTTATACTAAAAGGAGGTAGAGGAGGCAGAGGAAACTCTCACTTCGCAACATCCACAAGACAAGCTCCAAGATTTTCAGAAGACGGAGACAAAGGAGAAGAAAAAGAAATAATCTTAGAACTAAAACTACTAGCAGATGTAGGACTATTAGGTTTCCCAAATGTAGGAAAATCAACATTTCTATCAAAAGTAACAGATGCAAGACCTAAAATTGCAAACTACCACTTCACAACACTAGAACCAAACCTAGGAGTAGTAAAAACAAAAGATGGAGATGGATTTGTAATAGCAGACATACCAGGAATAATAGAAGGAGCAAGTGAAGGAATAGGATTAGGACTACAATTTCTAAGACATGTAGAAAGAACAAGACTACTACTACACTTCATAGACGTATCAGGACAAGAAGGAAGAGACCCAATAACAGACTACAAAACAATAAATGAAGAACTAAAAAAATACAGCCAAAAACTATCAACAAGAAAACAAATAATAGTAGCAACAAAAATAGACAGCATGCAAGATGACACACAATACAAAAAATTACAAGAACTAGCAAAAAGCGAAAACAAAGAAATATATAAAATCTCATCAGTCACAGGAGAAGGAATAAACGAATTAATAGACAAAATAGCACAAGAACTAAAACAACTACCAAAAGAAGAACTAATAGAAGCAGAAGAAAAAATAGTCTACACACTCCCAGAAAAAGAACAAGAATGGGAAGTAAAAAAAGAAGGAGAAAGCTATTATGTAACAGGAAGAGCAGTAGACAGACTAATGGGAAGAATAAATATAGAAGACAACGAATCAATGTACTATTTCCACAAATGCTTAAAAAACATGGGAATAGATGACAAACTAAAAGAACTAGGAGTACAAGAAGGAGACACCGTATATATCTCAGACTGGGAACTACAATGGGAAGATTAAAAAAATACGTAAAAACACTTGATTTTTTTGGAAAAATATAGTACAATAAAAACGTAAAAAAAGACATACCTTTTACTTAGCCTATAAGAAAAGCACCAAAACTATACGCTCAGTTAAAGGTCAAAAAAATTAGGAGGTGTATAAAATGACAAAAGAAAGAAAACAAGAAATCATTAATCAATATAAAAGAGAAGAAAACGACACAGGTTCACCAGAAGTACAAATAGCTCTTTTAACAGAAAGAATTAATGAATTAACAGAACACTTAAAAATACACGTTAAAGATAATCATTCAAGACGTGGACTATTAAAAATGGTAGGAAAAAGAAGAAACCTATTAAACTACCTTGCAAAAAAAGATGTTCAAAGATACAGAACAATTGTAGAAAAATTAGGATTAAGAAAATAAAATATACAAAAAGCCTGTGCTTTATTTGGCATAGGCTTTTTGTAGAATTTAAAAACAAAAATGGTGCAAAAAAGAAAAAGCACAATTTAGTAAGTAGCTTGTATCATGTGCTAAAAACCAATTAGCATATAATAGAGGTTACCAACTAAATAAAGCTTTTTCTAAGAAAAAGGAGGAAAAAACATGTTTAAAACATATGAAACAGAACTAGCAGGAAGAAAGCTAGTAATAGAAACAGGAAAAATGGCAGGACTAGCAAATGGAAGTGTCCTAGTAAGATATGGAGACACAGCAGTCATGGTAAATGTAACAGCATCAAAAGAACCAAGAGAAGGAATAGATTTCTTCCCACTATCAGTAGACTACGAAGAAAAACTATATGCAGTAGGAAAAATACCAGGATCATTCCAAAAAAGAGAAGGAAAACCAGCAGACAAAGCAATACTAACATCAAGAGCAATAGACAGACCACTAAGACCACTATTCCCAAAAGACTTCAGAAATGATGTAGTAGTAGTAGCAACAGTACTATCAGTAGAACAAGACAACTCACCAGAAGTAGCAGCAATGATAGGAGCATCAGCAGCACTATCAATATCAGACATACCATTTGGAGGACCAACAGCAGCAGTAAATGTAGGACTAGTAAACAATGAAATAATAATAAACCCAACAGAAGAACAAAGAGAAAAATCAGACCTAAACCTAACAGTAGCAGGAACAGAAAACAAAATAGCAATGATAGAAGCAGGAGCAAACGAAGTACCAGATGACACAATGCTAGAAGCAATCAAAAAAGGACATGAAGAAATCAAAAAAATATGCAAATTCATAGAACAAATAAAAGACGAAATAGGAAAACCAAAATTCGAATACAAATCATTTGAAGTAGACCATGAAATATATGATTATATAGCAGAAAACTACACAAATGAAATGAAAGAAAAAGTACAAGAAGTAGACAAAGAAATAAGAGACAATAACATAGCAGAACTAACAGACAAAATATCTCAAGACTACAGCGAAAAATACGGAGAAGACCAACTAGAAGAACACAAACAAGACATATCAGAAGCAATCTACAAACTAGAAAAAAAATGTGTAAGAGACATGATATTCTATGAACACAAAAGAGTAGACGGCAGAAAAATAGACGAAATAAGACCACTATCATGTGAAATAGACCTACTACCAAGAGTACATGGAAGTGCACTATTCACAAGAGGACAAACCCAAGTACTATCAATAACAACACTAGGAATGATGAGTGAAGAACAAACACTAGACGGACTTGACACAGAAGAAACAAAAAGATACATGCACCACTACAACTTCCCAAGTTACAGTGTAGGAGAAGCAAGACCATCAAGAGGACCAGGAAGAAGAGAAATAGGACATGGAGCACTAGCAGAAAAAGCACTAGTACCAGTACTACCATCAAAAGAAGAATTCCCATATGCAATAAGAGTAGTATCAGAAGTACTATCATCAAATGGATCAACATCACAAGCAAGTATATGTGGAAGCACACTATCACTAATGGCAGCAGGAGTACCAATTAAAAGACCAGTAGCAGGAATATCAACAGGATTAGTAACAAACCCAGAAGACGAAAACGACTATGTAATGCTAACAGATATACAAGGGCTAGAAGACTTTTTCGGAGACATGGACTTCAAAGTAGGAGGAACATCAAAAGGAATCACAGCAATCCAAGTAGACATAAAAGTAGACGGACTATCATATCAAATAATACAAGACGCATTTGAAAGAACAAGAATAGCAAGAGCACACATACTAGACAATGTAATGGCACCTGTAATAAGCAAACCAAGAGAAGAAATATCAAAATATGCACCAAGAATAGTAACAACAACAATCAAATCAGACAAAATAAAAGACGTAATAGGACCAGGCGGAAAAATGATAAACAAAATAATTGATGAAACAGGAGTAAAAATTGACATAGAAGAAGACGGAAAAGTATTCATCTATTCAAACAATCAAGAAAAAGCAATACAAGCACTAGAAATGATAGAAGACATAGTAAGAGAAGTAGAAGTAGGAGGAATCTACTACGGAGAAGTAACAAGAATAATGTCATTTGGAGCATTTGTAGACCTAGGTTGTGGAGGAAAAGAAGGACTATTACACATCTCAAAAATATCAAATGAAAGAATAAAATCAGTAGAAGACGTACTAAAAATAGGAGACAAAGTAACAGTAAAAGTAACAGAAATAGATGACCAAGGAAGAATAAACCTAACAATGAAAATATAACAAAAGGCAGAAACTAAGGAGGCACCAAAAAAATTGAAAGTAACAGAATTTAATTATGAACTACCAGAAGAACTAATAGCCCAAACACCACTAAAAAAAAGAGACGAATCAAAACTAATGATATTAGACAAAAAAGCAAAAACAATAGAACATAAAACATTCAAAGACATTATAGATTACCTAAACCCAGGAGACTGCCTAGTAAGAAACAACACAAAAGTAATACCAGCACGTATATATGGACAAAAAGAAACAGGAGCAAAAGTAGAATTTCTACTACTAAAAAACCTTGAAGGAGACACCTGGGAAACAATAGTAAGACCAGGAAACAAACTACAAAAAGGAGCAAAAGTAATATTTGGACAAGGACTCCTAAAAGCAGAAATTCTAGAAATACTAGAAGGAGGAACCAGAAAAGTAAAATTCACATACCAAGGAATATTCAATGAAATACTAGACCAAATAGGACTAATGCCATTACCACCATATATACATGAAGAACTAAAAGAAAAAGACAGATATCAAACAGTATATGCAAAATACGAAGGCTCAGCAGCAGCACCAACAGCAGGACTACACTTCACAGAAGAGCTATTACAAAAAATCAAGCAAAAAGGAATAGAAATAGCAAATGTAACACTACATGTAGGAATAGGAACATTCAGACCAGTAAAAGAAGAAACAGTCGAAAACCATCAAATGCACTCAGAACACTATTATATCAAAGAAGAAGACGCAAACAAAATAAACAACGCAAAACAAAACGGAAAAAGAATAATAGCAGTAGGAACAACCTCATGTAGAGTACTAGAAACAATAGCAGACGAAAAAGGACACATAAAAGCAACAGAAGGAGACACACAAATATTTATATACCCAGGATACAAATTCAAAATTCTAGATGGACTTATAACCAACTTCCATCTACCACAATCAACCCTACTAATGCTAGTATCAGCATTAGCAGGAAAAGAATACATACTAAATGCATATCAAGAAGCAATAAACAAAAAATACAGATTTTTCAGTTTTGGAGACGCAATGTTCATAAAATAAAAACCAAACAAAAAAGAAAGGTAACAAAAAAATGAAACCAGCCGTAACATATGAACTATTACATGAATGTAAACAAACAGGAGCACGAAGAGGAGTTGTACATACTCCACACGGAGACATACAAACACCAGTATTTATGCCAGTAGGAACCCAAGCAACAGTAAAATCAATGACACCAGAAGAACTAAAACAAGAAGTACAAGCCCAAATAATATTATCAAACACATATCATCTATACCTAAGACCAGGAGAAAAAATAGTAAAAGAAGCTGGTGGACTACACAAATTTATGAACTGGGATAGACCAATACTAACAGACTGTGGAGGATTTCAAGTATTTAGCCTAAAAGACCTAAGAACAATAACAGAAGAAGGAGTAGAATTCAGATCACACTTAGACGGCAGCAAACACTTCTTTTCACCAGAAAAAGTAATGCAAATAGAAGAAGACCTAGGAGCAGACATAATAATGGCCTTTGATGAATGTGTAGAATATCCCTCAACACATGAATACACGAAACAATCAATGGAAAGAACAACAAGATGGGCCAAAAGATGTAAACAAGCACATACAACAGAAAATCAAGCACTATTTGGAATAATACAAGGAGGATTTTACGAAGACCTAAGAAAAAAATCAGCAGAAGACCTAATAGAACTTGACTTACCAGGATATGCAATAGGAGGAATAAGTGTAGGAGAACCAAAAGAAGAATTCCTAAAAATGTTATACTACACAGCTCCACTAATGCCAAAAGACAAGCCAAGATATCTAATGGGAGTAGGAACACCAGACTACCTAATAGAATCAGCAATAGCAGGAATAGACATGTGTGACTGTGTATTACCAACAAGAATAGCCAGAAACGGAACAGCACTAACATGGAACGGAAAAATAGTAGTAAGAAACGCAACATATGAAAGAGACTGGACACCGCTAGACCCAAATTGTGACTGCTACACATGCAAAAACTACACAAGAGCATATATAAGGCACCTAATAAAAGCAAATGAAATATTAGGAGTAAGATTATTATCAATACACAACCTAAAATTCTTGACTAAATTAATGGAAAGAGTTAGAATAGAAATAGAGGGAGATAATTTACTTAATTTCAAAAACGAATTTTATAAGCAATATGGATACACAAAATAAAGGGGGTACCACAAATGAATATAATAGAAGAAAGTTTTAATGAAAAAAAACCAACAACTAAAAACAAAAAGCCACTAAAAATAATATTAGCACTAATCATATTACTTATACTAGGAATAATCTCAACAATAATAGCCATAACATACATAGAAAACTCAACCAGAAAACTATATATAGATCAAGTAAGACAAGACAATGTAGAAAAAATGCTAGTAGAAGAAGGAGATACAACATATGTTCCAATTAGAGACATAGCACAATACTTAGGATATCAAAGCTATAATGGAGACTACACCGAAAAATCAGAAGACAGAAGCAAATGTTATATAGAAGGAGAAAATGAAATAGCAACATTTTCATTAAACTCACGAAAAATATATAAAATAGAAAAAACATCAGGAGCAAAATATCAATATTACTATGCAAAAAAACCAGTAAAAGCAATAAATGGAAAACTATACATATCAACAGACGGAATGGAACAAGCATTCAATGTCAGTTTTGTAAAAAGCCAAGACCAAAACAAAATAGACATCTACACAATGCCAATGCTAGTAAATAGTTATGAAACAATGATACTAGACAAAGGATATACAGAAATAAGTGAAGAATTCAATAACAGAAAATCAATATTTGACAACAGATTAATTGTAGCAAAAGACAAAAAACAAATAGGAGTAATAGACCTAAATGGAGAAGAAAAAATAGAACCAAAATATGAAAGCATAACATATCTACCACAAACAGGAGACTACTTAGTACAAGACGACAAAAAAGTAGGAATAATGACAAAAGATGGAGACCAAAAAGTACAAATAATATATGATGAAATTGAACTAATGGACAAAGATGCAGGACTATACAAAGTAAAAAGAGACGACAAATACGGAGTAATAGACCTAAAAGGAAAAGTACAACTATATGTAGAATATGATGAAATAGGAATAGACATATCAAGCTTTGGACAAAACGACATAAAAAGTGAATACCTACTAGTAGACAACTTAATACCAGTAAAAAAAGGAGACCTATGGGGACTATTTGATAAAAAAGCAAGACAAATAGTAGACTTTATCTACGACGGATTTGGATACATAGCAACAAGCAACAAAGACGCAATAAACTTACTAGTAATACCAGACTACAACGTAATAGTAACACAAAAAGACAAAAAATACGGACTAATAAATTCATCAGGAAAAGAAGTATTCAAACCAATAGCAGACGACATATACATGACAATAAACTCAAACGTAAAAGAATACAACCTAAATTATCTAGACAGAAAATTCAATGTAACATCATATCTAGACAGCATAGGAGTAAAAACAAAACAAGAAACAAATGATACAAGAGAAGAAGAAACTGAAGAAAACACAGAACAACAAGAAGAACAAAACAACGACCAACAACAAGAACAGCAAGAAGAGCAACAAGAACAGCCACAAGAAGAACAACAATACATAGAAGAACAACAATATCAAGAATAAAAAAGCAAACTGCAGCATAAATATATTTATAGTAACCAATACAAAGGAGAATTAAATATGTTTAATGTTGCAGTTTTTAAAATGAAAGACATGATAAGATACCTAATATATATAATACTAACACTATTAATAATCATAATAGCCTCAAAATACATAACCAAAAACGAAAAAGAAACACTAGATATATCGAAAAAAATAAATACTAACATAATAAAAACACAAATACAAAAACTAATATCACAAAACTACAAACCATGTATAAACACAGAATTAAGTAGCATAAAAAAAATAAACGAAAAACAAGAAACAAAAAATGAAGAAACTCCAAAAGAAAAAAATTATATGAAAAAAATAATAACAACAGAAATAGGAAGTATAAAAAAAGTAAAAGAAAAACCTCAAGAACAAACAAACCAAGAGCAAACAGAGCAAGAACAACCACAAGAAGAACAAAAAGAATTAGCAACAACAGGAGAAAAAACAGAAATAATAACAAACAATCCAATAGAAGAAAAATATAACGCCCAATACGGAAATGTAAAAATAAAAAATGGAACAAACATACAACTAACAGAAGAAATAATGAATCCAAACATAACAATAGAAAACAAAAACATACTAATATTTCACACACACAGCTGTGAAAGTTACACATCAAGTGATTCATACCCATATACACCAACAGGAAACTTTAGAACAACAGACCTAAATTACAGTGTAACAAGAGTAGGAACAGAATTAGAAACCTACCTAAAACAATATGGAATACCAACAGTACATAACACAAGTTACCATGATTATCCAGCATACAATGGTTCATACACAAGATCACTCCAAACAGTAGAAACAATGCTACAAACAACACCATCAGACATAATAATAGATTTACACAGAGATGCAATAGGATCAAGATCAGACTATGCACCAATAGTAAAAATAGGAGACGATGTAGCAGCACAAATAATGTATGTAATAGGAACAGATCAAGGAGGACTAGAACACCCAAACTGGCAACAAAACCTCAAATTTGCAATAAAAGTACAACAAAAAGCAGAAGAAATGTACCCAGGACTATTCAAACCACTAATGTTAACAGAATATAGATACAACCAACACGCAGGAAAATATGCAAGTATAATGGAAGTAGGAGCAACAGGAAACACACTAGAACAATGTCTAACAAGCATGAAATATTTATCAAAAGTATTAGATGAAGTAATAAACAAATAAATACATAAAATCACTTGAAAAAATAATAAAATTAATGTATGATAATAAAAGAAAAAACAAAAGCAATATATATAAAAAAGGAGGTAACAAATGCCAAATATCAAATTAAACCTAAAAAACACCAAAATAACAAAAAAACAAATAGACGAATATAAAACACAAGTAGAAAAAATACACAAAGAACTACATAAAAGAGCAGACGACCCAAAAGACTTTGTAGGATGGCTAAACTTACCAACAGACTATGACAAACAAGAACTTAAAAAAATAAAAAAAGCAGCAAAAAAAATAGCAAAAGAATCAGAAATATTAGTAGTAATAGGAATAGGAGGCTCATACTTAGGAGCAAGAGCAGTAATAGAAAGTCTAACAAGCTCATTTTATAACCTACTACCAGAAAAACAAAGAAAAACACCACAAATCCTATATGTAGGAAACAACCTAAGTTCAAATTACATGAATGACCTAATAGAATACATAGGAAACAAAGACTTCTCAGTAAACGTAATATCAAAATCAGGAACAACAACAGAACCAGCAATAGCATTTAGAATATTCAGAGAAATACTAGAAAACAAATACGGAATAGACGAAGCACGAAGCAGAATATATGCAACAACAGACAAAGAAAAAGGAGCACTAAAAACACTAGCAGAAAATGAAGGATATGAACAATTTATAATACCAGACAACATAGGAGGAAGATACTCAGTACTAACAGCAGTAGGACTACTACCAATAGCAACAGCAGGAATAGACATAGAAAAATTACTAGAAGGAGCAAAAATAGCACAGCAAAGATTCAATGACCCAGACCTAAAATACAACCAATGCTACCAATATGCAGTAGCACGAAACATACTATACAAAAGAAAAACAATAGAAATGCTAGTAAGTTATGAACCAAAAATGCACTACTTCACAGAATGGTGGAAACAACTATATGGAGAAAGTGAAGGAAAAGACAAAAAAGGACTATTCCCAACAGGAGCAGACTTCACAACAGACCTACACTCAATGGGACAATACATACAAGAAGGAAAAAAACAACTATTTGAAACAATAATAGCAATAAAAACACCAAAAACAGACATAACAATAAACCCAGACGAAGACAACCTAGACGGACTAAACTACCTATCAGGAAAAACAATGGACTACATAAACAGAAAAGCAATGGAAGGAACAATCCAAGCACACACAGCAGGAAAAGTACCTAACATAATAATAGAAATGAACAAACTAGATGAAATAAACCTAGGAGAACTAATCTACTTCTTTGAAAAATCATGTGCAATGTCAGGAATGATATTAGGAGTAAATCCATTTGATCAACCAGGAGTTGAAGAATACAAAAAAAATATGTTCAAACTACTAGAAAAACCAGGATATAAAACCACAAAAACAACAACCAACAGAAAGGAAAGCAAAAAAAGATGATATACGAACATGACTTTAAAGCAGGAATAAAAGACATAGGAAAAAACAACCTAATAAAAAACAAAACAATACTAGAAATGTTAGAAAACATAGGAGCATACCACTCAGACCTAGCAGGATATGGCGCAAACGACATAGAAACAACAAATGTAGCATGGGTACTATTAGCATGGAAACTAAATGTAATAAAAAGACCCAAATATGGACAAACTATGCATATAAAAACATGGGGAAGAGACATGTCAAAAGCATTTACATACCGTGATTTTGAAGTATACGACGAACAAAACAACCTATGTGCAAAAGCAACATCAAAATGGGTATTAGTAAACACAAAAACAGGAAAACTAACAAAAATAACACAAGAAGTAGCAGACAGTTACCAAATAGAAGAAAAAAGTATATATGAAAACCGCGAAATAGAAAAACCAGAAATACCACAAGAAAACGAATACACAAACACAATAGAATATCAAGTAATAAGACGAGATATAGACATAAATGGACACATGCACAACCTATACTACCTAGACATAGCATATGAAGCACTACCAGAAGAAGTATATAAAAACAGACCATACAACAACATAAAAATAACCTACAAAAAAGAAGTAAAACTAGGAGAAAAGCTAAAATGTAAATATGCGCTACATGACAACAAACACATAGTAGTAATATACAACCAAGACGAAAGCATTATACACACAATAATCGAACTATACAACTAAAATAAACCATATATACTCCTCAAAACAGAAATATCAATCTAAAAAAAAATAACAAAAAAAGGTTGAAAAAAACAAAAAATATGGTATAATCAAAAACGGTCTAAAAAGGAGGAAAAAAATGAAAAAAGATATAAGAAAAACAAAAATAGTAGGAACAATAGGACCTGCAAGCGAAAACAAACTAAAAGAACTATTTGAAGAAGGATTAAATGTAGCCAGAATAAACTACTCACATGGAGGCTGGGAAGAACAAGCCGAAAAAACAGAAAAAATACTAAAACTAAGAGAAGAACTAGACATGCCAATAGCACTATTATTAGACATGCAAGGACCAGAAATCAGAACAGGAATGCTAGAAACAGGAGCAAGTGAAAAAATACAACTAGAAGATGGACAAAAATTCACACTAGTAAATGAAGACATAATAGGAAACAAAGACAAAGTATCAGTAACATATAAAGAACTATACAAAGACGTAAAACCACAAACAAAAATCCTAATAGATGATGGAGCAATAGAACTAGTAGTAGATGAAATAGTAGGAAAAGACATAATATGTACAGTAGTACACGGAAACCCATTAGGAAGTAGAAAAACAATGAACTTACCAGGAACAGCAGTACATCTACCAGCACTAAAAGAAAAAGACATACAAGACCTAAAAACAGCATGTGAACACGGATACGACTTTGTAGCAATGTCATTTACAAGAAACAAAGATGACATAAGCCAAGTAAGAAAAGTACTAGACGAAAACGGAGGAAAAAGCATAAGAATAATAACAAAAGTTGAAAATGTAGAAGGACTACAAAACATGGAAGAAATCACAAAAACAGCAGATGCACAAATGATAGCACGTGGAGACATGGCAACAGAAACAGACTACACAGAACCACCAGTAATGCAAAAAAAATTCATTAAACTAGCAAATAAAGAAGGAAAACCAGCAATAACAGCAACCCAAATGCTAGAATCAATGACATACAACCCACTACCAACAAGAGCAGAAGCAAGTGATGTAGCAAACGCAATATATGACAGAACAAGTGCAATAATGTTATCAGGAGAATGTGCAGTAGGAAAATACCCAGTAGAATGTGTAAGAACAATGGTAAAAATAGCAAACAGAATAGAAAACGATATAGACTACTGGAAACGATTTAGAGCAAGTGAATATACAGCAGACGATTTAGAAGGAATAGAAGAAAAAATATCATACTCAACATGTGTAACAGCAATGAACATGAATGCAGATGCAATAGTATGTTATACAAACTCAGGAGATTCAGCAAGAAGACTATCAGGACTAGGAGCAGGATGTCCAATACTTGCAATAACAGACAACAAAAGAACATATAATCAATTATCATTAGCATGGAACGTAACACCAATATATATAGAAGAACAAGAAAACATAGACATAACAGTAGAAAAAGGAATTGAAAAACTAAAACAAAAAGGAATATTAGAAAAAGACGACATAATAATAGTATCAGGAGGAAAAAAACTACTAGCATCATCAGCAAAATACAGCAAAGTAATGGGTGGAATAGCAACAATCTAACAAAAAAAGAAAAAAAGGAAGAATTAGAAGTGAAAGCTAAAAATCTTCCTTTTTTAATGTAAAAAAAACATCAAAAAGCACAAAAAAGTCACAAACAAGCAAAAATTTACATAAAAACTTGAAATAATTACCAAAATAATGTATAATAAAAAATAGGTGATTAAAAAATGGAAGAAAATATCGAATTAAAAAGAATATTCGACATAATGTTAAGAAAAAAATTATTAATAATAATCATATTACTAATATTCACAATATTAGGATATGTTTATTCATTTTACTATATAACACCAAAATACAAATCAGAAACAACACTATTATTAATACCAAACTCAATAGACAAAGTAACAGCAACCACAGACCTAAACATGAACTCACAACTAATCACAACATACAGTAACATAGCACTAAACTACAAAGTATTAGAACAAGTAATAAACAACTTACAACTTGACATATCAAAAGAAGAACTACAAAAACAAGTAGAATCAAAAGTAATAAAAGACACATACATAATACAACTAACAGTAAAAAATGAAGACGCAAAAAAAGCAATGGAAATAACAAAAGAACTAGCAAATGTATTCTTAGCAGAAATAAAACAAATATACAACCTAGAAAACATAGGAATAGTAGACGAAGCAGAAATAGAACAAGTACCATACAATATCAACCACATAAAAGACATAGCAATATTTATAATAATAGGAATAGGAATAATATCACTATACACAATGATAGTCTACACATTTGACAACACCATAAAAAACCAAGAAGAAATTGAAAAATACGTAAAAATAAAATCATTAGGAAGCATACCAATATACACAAACAAAAAACAAGAAATAATAGACAGAAGCAACGAAAAATCATACATAACAGAATGTATAAACACAATCAGAACAAACATACTATACATGAACACAGCCAAAAAAGCCAAAACAATATTAATAACAAGTTCAACACCAAGAGAAGGGAAAAGCTGGGTATCAAGTAACATAGCCACAGCATTTGCAGACACCAACAAAAAAGTCCTATTAATAGACACAGACATGAGAAAAGGAAGAACAAACAAAATATTCAACTTAAGCAACCAAAAAGGACTATCAGACTATTTATACTCAATAACAGGAAACATAGAAGAAGATGCTAGAAAAGCAAAAAATTACATACAAGAAACAGACACACCAAACCTACACATAATAACAAATGGAACAACACCACCAAACCCATCAGAAATACTTGACTCACCAAAAATGAAAGAACTAATAACAATAGTAAAAGAAATGTATGACATAATAATACTAGATGCACCACCATGCAAACTAGTAACAGACAGTATAGTATTATCAACATTTATAGACTCAAGCATATTAGTAGCAAACTCAGGAAAAACAAAAATGAAAGACATAATCGAAGTCAAAAACTCAATAGAAGCAGTAGGTGGAGAAATAATAGGAGCAATAGTCAATAAAACACAAATATCTAAAAAAATATATGAAAAAAGATACTATTATGGAAGTGACAACAAAAAACACAAAATAAACAAAAAATTTAAAAAACATAAAAAACACAAAGAATTAGAAGCACCAAAAGAAATAATAGAAAACAAAAAACTTCCAAAAGATTTAAAACCAAAAAGAATATATCACCCAGAAGAACTAATAGAAGAAGCAATAATAAAATTAAAAGAAAAACAAAACAAAAAACAAGAAAAAGAAACCAAAAACCAACAAATAGAAGAAATAAAAGAAAACGAAAAAACTCCAGAAATAATACAAATACAAAGAGAAGAAATAACAAACATCATAAACGAAGAAAATGAAAAAATAAAACAAGACAATGAGAAAATAAAACAAGAAAACAAAATAATAAAACAAGAAAATGCAACAATCAAGCAAGAAAACAAAAAAATGCAAGAACTAATTGAAAAACAAAACACATACCTACAAGAAATATCAAACAGCATAACAGACATAAAAACAAACATACAAACAACAATACAAGAAAACCAACAAAAACAACAACAAGCAAATGAGAACCAAGAAAAACTAATTGAAGAAAAACTAACAAAACTAGACCAAACAAAACAAATAACAGACTTACAAAACCAACTACAAAGTTTAGATTATGCAGATAAAATAGTAGGACTACAAAATCAAATAGAAAACATAGATTATACAGACCAAATAGAAGACCTACGTAATCAACTACAAAACCTAAACTATGCAGACAAAATAACAGACCTACAAAATCAAATAGAAAACTTAGATTATACCGACAAAATAGCAGAAATACAACACCAAATAAATAAACTAAACAATATAGAACAAATCAATGAAGCAATCACAATGCTAAAAGACAACTACTTAGAATTACTAAACATAATAAAAGAAAACAAAATAGAAGAAGAAATAAATGACTACAACATTATAGACCTAAAAACATTCAGAAAAGAAAACCAAAAAAAGGAACAACTAAAAGAGAAAGACTCAAAAGAACCACAAACAACATTCTCAATAAAAGAAGATATCTCATATAAAGAACTAGAAAAAACAGCATATTGTATAATATCATTACAAAATGCAAACAAACAAGAAAAAAACATAAAAAAGAGATATGAAGGAACAATGTAAAAACAAAAAAGTAGAGAAAAAGCCATACCAAAGGCAATAATCTCTACTTTTTTATATTAAAAACCTCCACAATAAAAACAAAAATAAAACAAAAAACAGTCGCAAAAAGAAAATAAAGAACATATAATGTCATAAAAGGAGGAATAAAAATGTTTAGAAGATACAGACAATGTCCATGCATGAACAACAACGATGATATGAACAATAATATGTATGAAAAAAAATGCAACAATGTTACTTCATATGAAGACGAATATGACAGTTGTGGATGTGGATTTGACGAAGACAAAAATATATTTCCAGAAGACCCATTATTAGCACAAAGTTATGTACCAATCCAATATATGGAAAAAACATTCAAACCAGAAATAGGACTAAAAATGGGAACAATATTCCCAGAACTAGTCAGCCCATACAGACCATGTCAAGACATGGAATTCCAAAAATATTTAGAAGCAAGCAATACAATAGGAGAGGGGTGCAACAGATGAATATAGAAGAAAACAGAAACTGTAACTGTGGTTACAATGATGATACAGGCACACTAGACAACAACTGTGGTTGTGGAAACAACGAACAAGAAAACACAATAACATACAGAGACAACGAAACAGAAACAACAAGAAACACAAATTGCAGCACAAGAAGAGAAATGATGCAAGAAATAAGAAGTCTAGAATTTGCAATAATAGAACTAGCATTATATCTAGACACACATCCAGAAGATCAAAAAGCACTATGTTTGCACAACAAATATTGTAAAGAAGTAAAAGAACTAAAAGACAAATACCAAAAAGTATACGGACCATTAACAATAAACTATCCATGCAACAAATGGAGATGGCTAGAAGAACCATGGCCATGGGAAAGGGGGAATTATTAATGTGGACTTACAACAAAATGCTAGAATATCCAGTAAACATTAAATGTACAGACCCAAAACTAGCAAAAGTAATAATATCACAATACGGAGGACCAGATGGAGAATTAGCAGCATCACTAAGATACCTATCACAAAAATTCGGAATGCCAGACCAAAAATCAAAAGCAATCCTAAACGACATCGGCACAGAAGAACTAGCCCATCTTGAAATGGTAGGAACAATAGTACACCAACTAACAAAAGACGCAACAATAGAAGAAATAGAAAAAGCAGGACTATCAGAATACTACACAGACCACGGAGTAGATGTATACCCATCATCTGCAGCTGGAGTACCATTTACAGCAGCATATATAGCCTGCAAAGGAGATCCAATCGCAAACCTACAAGAAGACTTAGCAGCAGAACAAAAAGCAAGAGCAACATACGAAAAACTAATAAACCTATGTCGAGATAACCCAGAAGTAATAGATCCACTACGTTATCTAAGACAAAGAGAAGTAGTACACTTCCAAAGATTTGGAGAAGCCCTAAGAGGAGTCCAAGACAAACTATCACAAAAGAAATTCTATCTAAACGACATGACACCCTACACAAACAACTGCGGCATAGATAGGGATAATTAAAAGTTTTGTAAATTAGAAAATACAAAATATGGAAAGGATAGGCAGTCAAATGATTATTTTATAGTCATATGACTGTTATTTTTTATTATAGTAAAGAAAAGAGCTATGTTACCATAGCCCTTTTTCGATTGTTAGTTATTTGGTAGGTGTATCATTTCCTACATCTCTTTTGACCCATAGGG
>CANRBI010000004.1 GCA_947628775.1 uncultured Clostridia bacterium | reverse complement strand
GTGACTACTCAAATATAAAGATTACAACTCAAGAAGATATAAAATACATAAAAAATCTTCTACAAATTGAACATTAGGTTAGAAACGAGACATTAGCTTAACTATAAACGAGTTTCCTAAAAAAATAGGGAGGTACTATAAAAAGTATCCCCTATTTTTACATTTTCAGATATGATATACCTATACCTCAGAATACACAAATAAAAAACTAAAAATTAAGAATATATTTTAAATATTAGGAATATTATATAAAAGGAGGAAAAATATGTATTTTAAAGATGATTTACATGAACAATTTTACAAAGAAAAAATTGGACAACTATATAGAAATGATACTTATATAGAAAGCTTAATTTATTTATTATCTAGCAATAAAGAAACAAGAAAAAATTTTGATGAAATATATGATATAAAAAATAATGAAATAAATATTAAAAGCTTAAAAAATCCATGGCAAACAACAACAAGCATAAACATATGTAGACTTGCATTTAATCTATTTGGTGATATTACGAGTGATATAATAGAAGAAGGAACAAGCTATTTATATACAGTAACTAGTATTTTTAAAAATTTAGATATAAATATTTGTACAGAAGCACTAAAAATAAGATTTTGCACTAATATATGGACATAGTGGGAAAAATAATGTATAATACTGTAAACAAAAGAGTAAAATAACTACTCTTTTAATTTTTATATAAAGGAAAACATTATGGAAATTAATGAAAAACTATCTAAAAAAATAACAGAAACATCATATTTAACAACAGAAAACACAAAAAGATATAGACCAATACTTAGATATTTTTACGAGCAATATGAAAGAATTAATTATATGCTATACAAAGAAGATGTTTTTAATGAATTAAAAGGCAAAAACAATTTTGAAGAATATACACCAGAAATGTGTGAAAATGATTTAGCAGCATTAGTAGACTGGGGAAATCTAACAGCAATCCAAGATACTAATAATGTTACGACAGTAGAAGAATTTAAGCATAGAAAATTTAGATATCAACTATCAGAATATGCAGTAGAAATAGAAAGATTAGTAATAAAACTTGAAAACTTACATATTGAGGGAGCATCTCTAGAACCAAAACTAATTGAAAGAATAAAAGACTCAATAGAAAGTATTGAAAAAATAAGTATGCAAAGTGAAGTAGATGTACATAATTGGTGGGAAAATTTAAACAATGATTTTAAGAGATTAAATCAAGACTATCAAGATTATATAAAAACATTTTATGCAGTAAAAATGGAAGAAGTTGCAAAATCCAAACAATTTATTCTATATAAAAATGATTTGATAAGATATTTAAGAGAATTTATAAAATTACTACAAGAAAATTCATATAGCATAGAAGAAAAACTAAAAAATATAAATATAGAGATTGAAGAAAAAATTTTAGATAAAGTATTCTTAGGACAAAAAAGAATTATTAGAATAGATAAATTAGATGATGTTATAGATGAAGACGAAATAAAAAACAGAAATAAAGAAAAATGGAAAAATATAAAAAAATGGTTTGTAGGAGTAGAAAACAAGCCAAGTGAAGTAGAAAGAATAAACGAAAAAACAACAGAGATAATAAGAAAAATAACAAGAATAGCAAGTCAAATAGCAGAAACTAGAGGAAATATAAACAGCAAAAAATCAGATTACAAAAAAATTTGTGAAATGTTTTGTAAAACTACTAGTATAGAAGAAGCACATAAATTATCTAGTCTAGTATTTGGAATGTTTAACACAAGACATACAAAAGGAAACTACGTAAGAGAAACAGATAGCATAAATAGTAGCTTATTAGAGGAAAGCTCAAATGAACATGAAATAAAACCACGAATAAGAGAATACAGAGAAAAACAACAACGAACAGCAATTATAGACAAAACAAAAGAAAAACAAATACAAATTGAAAAATATAAACAACAATTAGAAGAAGAAAAAAAAGAAATTGAAAAATATATAAACAATGGAAAAATAGAAATAGAAAAATTACCAACAGTAAAAAGTACATTTAGGAAAACACTATTAAAATGGATAAGTAAAGCCAATATAAGTGTAGATAAGCAAATAACAATAGAAGATGGTAGAAAAATCAAATTAATATATAAACCAAATAAAGGAAAATGTGTATTAAGATGTGATGATGGAAACTTAGAAATGCCAGCATTTGTATTAGAATTTATAGAATAATAAGGAGGAAACAATGTGACAACATTTGAAAAATTGCTAGAAAATTATTGGTTTATTAAAGACATAAATCCAGAAGAATATAGAAATATAAAAAATGATATTACAGAAGAAATGCAAAATTTCATAAAATATAAACTAGGATATAAACTAATAGCGAACCAATATGTAATAAAACTAGAAAAAATTCCAGGAATTCCAAAATCATTTATGGGAATTCTAGAATTTGATACTAAAATGGAATACATGTTTTTGTGTTTGATTTTAATCTATTTAGAAGAAAAAACAAGAGGAGAACAATTTATATTATCAGAATTACTTGATTACATACAAAATATTATTGTAGAAATAAACTTAAATGACATAGAGATAGATTTTACAAAATATTCGCACAGAAAATCAATAGTTAAAGTATTAAAATTCATAAAAGAAATGGCATTTATAAAACTGTATGATGGAGATGAAAATAAATTTGCCGAGAATATAGAAAATGACATATTATATGAAGTAACAGGAGTTTCTAAATATTTTATGAGAAACTTTATAAGTAATATATCAGACTGTAATTTATATTCAGACATATATGAAAAAGAGCAATTAGGTTTAGAACAAGACAAAGGAACAGAAAGAAGACAAAGAGTTTATAGAAGATTATTTACTGAAAATGTAGTATATAAAGAAGAAACTAATGATAAAGACTATAATTACATAAAAAATTATAGAGGAGCAATAAATCAAGATGTAGATAAAATGCTAGAATCTACTTTAGAAGTACATAAAAATGGGGCATATATATTATTAACTGAAAATAAAAACTATAAAAACACTTTTCCAAGCAATAAAGGAATTTCAGATGTAGTTTTATTTGTAAATAAAGAAATAAAAAACAAGCTAACAAATGGAGAATACAAAGCAGATATAAATGATTTAATTTATATATCTAATATAGAAATGTTAAAATTA
This sequence comes from uncultured Clostridia bacterium, assembly GCA_947628775.1. Classification (GTDB taxonomy): domain Bacteria; phylum Bacillota; class Clostridia; order TANB77; family CAG-508; genus CAG-269. The sequence goes on along the minus strand of CANRBI010000004.1, from coordinate 45,152 downwards.
GTAAGGGAAGTAAAGCAAAACTATCAAAAAGGATTTAGTAAAGAATTTAGAGAGATGCAAGAAGAAGAGCTACTCGAAGAAATAGTAAAATACATGAAAGAATTTGATATGATAAGAGAAAGTAAAGAAAGCAACGAATATATTATTATGCCAATATGTTTTAAAATTATTGGCAAATATCCAAAAGATTTTGCAATATAAAATGGAAAGGAAAAGCAGTAATGGAAGAAGTAAAAAAAGAACATAATAGATGGGAAATAAAGAAAATTGGTTTATTAAATTATTGGTGGTATGACGAAGAAGAGTTTAACTTCTCAGAAGGAAGACTAATTTTGCGAGGAACAAATGGATCAGGAAAAAGTGTAACTATGCAAAGTTTTATACCTCTACTTTTAGATGGAAACAAATCACCAGAAAGACTAGACCCTTTTAACACAAAGGCGAGAAAAATAGAAGATTATGTGTTAGGATATGGAGACAATATAAAAGAAGAAAATACAAGTTATCTATATATGGAATTTCAAAAAAAAGAAACTAAAAATTACATTTCTATTGGAATGGGCTTACAAGCAAAGAAAAACAACGGAGTAAAATTTTGGGGATTTATTATTAAAGATGGAAGAAGAATTGGCAAAGATTTTTTTCTATATAAAGATTTAGGAAATAAAATACCACTTTCAAAACAAGAATTAAAAAATAGAATAGGAGAAGGTGGACAAGTAGTAGAAAATCAAAAAGAATATGCAATGCTTGTAAATGACAATATATTTGGTTTTGAAACACTAGCTGAATATCAAGAATTCATTAAATTATTAATTGAAATAAGAACACCAAAACTTTCAAAAGATGGATTCAAACCATCAATAATAACAGAAATTATGTCCAATAGTTTAAGAGGATTATCAGACGAAGATTTAAGATCAGTATCAGAATCAATAGAAAATATGAATAAAACAAAAGAACAATTAGAACATTTAAAAAATAGTCAAAAAGCATTAAAACAAATACTTATACCATATCATAATTACAATAAATGCGTATTATTTAATAAGGCAAAAAATTATGATGAAAAACAAAGAAAATATAAGAAATTACAAAAAGAATCAAGTGAATTAATTCAAAAAATTAATAATGCATATAAAGACTATAACGAAACAAAAAATAAGAAACAAGATATAGAAATCGAAATAAAAAAATATGAATACAAGAAAAAAGGCTTAGAATCAAATGAATTGTGGAAACAAAAGGAAACTCAACACAATTTAGAAAATCAAATAGAAGAAACGAAACAAGATTTAAAAAATAAAGAAAAAGCAGAAGAAGATAAAAAAACACTAATAAGAAAAAAAGAATTAGAAGAAAAAGATACAAAAATAAAATATGAAGAGCAAAAAAGTAATTTTAATGAAATAACAGCTCAAATGGAGCAAAAAGCAAAAGATATAAATTATGATGAATTTTTCTTTAAAATGGATGAAATTAATATAGAGAAAAGCTACAATTACAAATACTTTAAAGAAGATATTAAGAGATATATTCAAAAAATAGAAAATGGAAAAAAAGCATTAGAAAATGAAAATATAGTAAATAACGAATATGAAATAGCATTGGAAAATTTAGATAAAGAAAAAAATAACAAAAATATACAAGATGTACAAACAAACAAAGTAAGAAATAAACTAGAAGAAGAAAAAGAAAGTTTTATAGAAAATATGTATACATGGGAAAGAGAAAATACAATACTAAAACTAGAAAAAGAAGAACTAATGAAAATTGCACAAAAAGTACAAAATTATGGTGAAATTTCAGAATATGATGATATTATTATGGAATTACACAAACCATATGATGGAAAAAAACAAAAAATATCAGATGAAAAAGCAATGTACAATTCTCAAAAAAATAACATAGAAGTCAAAATTAATGAAAAACAAAATGAACTTATAAAATGGAAAAATAAAAAAGATCCAGAGCCAACAAGAAGTGAAAAAGTAATTCAAAACAGGCAGAATTTGAAGGAAAAAGGGATACCATATATAGAATTCTATAACGCAGTAGATTTTAAAAAAGAATTAAATGAAGAGCAAAAAAATAGAATAGAAAATGCTTTATTAGATATGGGTATTTTAGATGCTTTAATAATACCAAAAGAATATATATCAAAAATAAGAGAAATAGATTATGATTTTACTGATAAATATTTATTCGAAAACCCAGTAGAATTTAAACATGATTTATCATATTTTTTAGATATAAAGTTACCAGAAGAAACAAAAATAAAACATGAAACAGTAGCCAATATTTTAAAAAGTATTATGATAGCAGAAAAAGCAGCACATACATATATAAATGAACAAGGTGAATATAAAATTGGAATCCTAGAAGGAATTGCCGATAAAAAACAAAAGGCAAAATACATAGGAAATGAGGCCAGAAAAAGATTTAAAGAAAAGATAATTAAAGAATTAGAAGAAGAAATTATTACATTAAATGAGGAAAAAACAAATATAGAAAATCAAATTAGCAAATTAGAATTAAGTGTTCAAAAATTACAAGAAGAATATGATAAATTTCCAAATAAACAAAAACTAGAAGAAAATTATAGAGAACTAAAAATAAATATTGATAAACTAACAAGCATAAATCAAAACATAAAAAAACTAGAAGATATTTTGACAGAAAAATTTGAAAAATTAAAACAAGCAAAAGAGCAAACGCAAATTGCAACAAAAAATTTAAGTTTTGCACATACAGTTCAAAGTTATGAAGAAGCTTTAGAAATAGTAAATAGCCTAAAAGAAGATATTTTCGAAATGGAAAAATATCATAATAACACAATAAATGAATATGAAAAACTTTTAGGAATAAAAGATAATTTAGAAAATTTGAGATATGATTTAGATCAAATATTATATGAAAAAGGAAAATTAAATATTAAACAAAAAGACATACAAGAAAAAATAGAAGTTATAAAACAAATGAGTCAAGGAATAGAAGAACTAGATAAACAAATGGAGGAGGTATTAGATAAACTAGATAAATTACCAAATGAAAAAGAACTACTTGATAAAAATATTGGAAAAACAGAGGCTATGATAGAGGCATTTAAAGAAAAACAATTGACAATGGCTGAAGATTTAAACAATTTTGAAAAACAAACAAATATAGCAAAGGAAATATTGGAACAAGAAATAAATTTAAAATATGTCATAGAAGAATATGAAGAAATTTCAAAAATATCTAATAGAATTTTATCAGAATATTCCTATTTTGATAAAGAAACAAAAAGTAAAGAAGATTACCGTGCAATATTAATAGAAAAATATAAAGATAATAACGAAAATTTGCTAGATTATAATTTATCAATTGGCGAAATATTCATACAAGAAATTTTATCAAAAGATAGTGAACAAATAAAAATAGAACAAACAAGAACAAGAAGTGATATAACCTGCTTTGTAAATGGAAAAAAAGTAAATATCGTACAATTAGAAGAACACATAGAAGAAATGATAGAAGAAACAGCTAATTTAGTAGATGAAAAAGATAGAGATTTATATGAAGATATTTTAGTTGGAACAGTAGGAAGAAAAATCAGAGAAAGAATTTATTATGCAAAAGACTGGGTTGAATCAATGAATAAATTAATGAAAAGCTTAAACACATCAAGTGGTTTATCATTTAGTTTAAACTGGAAACCAAAACTAGCAACAACAGAAGAAGAACTAGATACAAAACAAATTGTAGAAATTTTAAATTCAGAAATAGGGCTTTTAAAAAAAGAAGATATACAAAAAGTTTCAAAACACTTTAGAGCAAAATTTAAAATGGCAGAAAAAGAATATCAAGAAAAAGATTCAGTTGTTCCATTCTATAACATAATAAAAGAGACATTGGATTATAGAAAGTGGTTTGAATTCCAATTTATGCATAAAAAATCAGGAGAACAATCAAAAGAACTTACAAATAATGCATTTTATAAATTAAGTGGTGGAGAAAAAGCAATGGCAATGTATATACCACTATTTGCATCAGTATGTGCAAGATATCAAAGTGCTAGAAAAGATTGTCTACGAATTATTTCTTTAGATGAAGCTTTTGCAGGAGTTGATGATAATAACATTAGAGATATGTTTAGAATATTAACAGAATTAGATTTAGAATACGTAATTAATTCACAAGTATTATGGGGAGAATATGACACAGTACCTAATTTGTCAATATGTGAGTTAATTAGTGATGTTAACAATAAAGTAGTTTCAATAATGCGATATCATTGGAATGGAAAGAAAAGAGAATTAGTTATATGAAAGAAACAAATAAATTAAAAGAAGCAATAAAATATTTTAAGAGTAAAGAAGGATATAACAGATTATTCAAAGGAATGAAAAATAAATATATTTCTTTAGGTGAAATAAAAGGAAATATTATAATACAAAAACCTACAAATATCGAAAAGCAACATCTTTCAGGACTTATGAGAAAAGACTATTCTAAAAATTCTGCAATAAATATTAATCTAAAAAAATTCAAGCAAATTATAGATGAAAGTAAATTTGAAGGAATAGAATTAACAGAATTATTAAAAGGATATTTTAATGAAGATATTTTGACCAAAAAACAAAATATAGAAAATTACCAAAATGATTTGCAATTATTCTGGAAAGAAATATTAAAACAAAATGAAGGAACATATATCTATAATTATTTAATAAAAAGTATAAAAAATAAAGATATATTATATCAAAATATAAAAAAATATTATAATAAAAAAGAAAAGACCCTAAAAGAACAACTATTAAATGCATGTAAATGTATAAACAAATTACCTAAAACTCTAACCAGAATACCAGTATTTGCAAGTACAATTTTATCAAATCCACATGGGATTGATAAAAAGACTTTATGTGGAAAATTATTTATATTATTGTTATGTTATACTAAAAATACTGTATACCCTAAAAATAGTGAGGAACTCTCAGAACTATATTATAATAATAATTTATTAGTAGATGATATATCAAGTATGGTTTTATGCAAAAATATAGAAGCATATACAAAAAGCGAAAAACATCTAGGGTTAAGTGGATTTTATAAATACAATGAACCTATTTTTTTAACATTGTATAATTTAATTAATCTTAAATATATAAATGAAGAAAATCCATATAAAAAAGTAGTGATACTAGAAAATCCAGCAGTTTTCATGGGAATTGCCCAAAAATGTAAAATAAAAGATTTTCCCTTAATTTGCACTTATGGGCAGGTCAAACTTGCAGGAATTATGCTTATAGATTTACTAATAAAAGCAGGATATGAATTATATTATTCAGGGGACTTAGACCCAGAAGGAATACAAATTGCAGATAGACTAAAGCAAAGTTACAAAGAAAAACTTAATTTTATAGGATTCAATAAGGAAACATATTATAAAAATATATCTGATGTTTATTTACCAGATAGTAGACTACAAAAACTAGCAAGTGTGAAATCAGAAGAATTAAAATCTATAAGTGAAGAAATCAAGAAAAATAAAAGAGCAGCATATGAAGAAAAAAACATAGATAATATTATTAGTTTTATTGAAACAATTTGTGCAAATTTGCAATAAATATGCCAAGGTAATTTTATAAAATATTACAAATATTTTCATTTTTATTACAAATTATATTTTTATAATATTTTTTATTACAATTAAATTTTAAAATATCAAATAGATAGGGATAATTAAAAGTTTTGTAAATTAGAAAATACAAGATGTGGAAAGGATAGGCAGTCATATGGTTATTTTATAATCATATGACTGTAAAATTAAATAAAAGTATTGATATTTAAAAAAAATAGCATATAATATAAGTAAGGAAAACAATGAAAACAAGGAAAGGGTGTGATTTTATGGAATTAGCAAAAATAACTACAAAAGGTCAAATAACACTACCAATATCAATAAGAAAAGATTTAAATCTAAAGGATGGTGATAAGGTTGCCTTCATAGAAAAAGATGGAAGTTATATCTTAGTAAATCCTGTATCACTTGCAATAGATAAAGCAAGAAAAGCATTTAAGGGAGAGGCCGAAAGATTAGGATTAAAGGATGAAAAAGATGTTGCAGAAATGATAAAAGAGTTTAGAAGGGAGAAAAAATCAAAATAATATGAGGATAATGACAGAGTTCTTATAAAATTAAAGGGGGAACGCCAAAAGGTGTCCTTTTTTATTGTGTAACGAACCAACTTCCTGCGTTATGGAAATATAAAATTTGATTTTTATTGAATAATGTGATAAAATTGTAAAAAATTAATAAGGAGTAACTTATAGAAAAATATATACTTTATTATATTAATATTAGGAGATTTATAAATGATAAAATTTATAATAAAAAGACTTATAGGAGGAATTTTTACAATAATAATTGTTGCTATTATTGTTTTTTCTATTATTCATATAATACCAGGCACACCATTATCCTCACATGCAAATTTACCTGAAAATATAAAACAAAATATTATAAATAAGTATGGTCTAGATAAATCTCTAAATGAGCAAATAGGTATCTATTTTTACAATATTACACATGGAGATTTAGGATTATCAATAAGGAATAATGGTAGAACAGTAAATGAAATTATATATGCTCATTTGCCAGTATCTCTGATTATTGGAGGAATAGCTTTAATACTTAGTTTGATTGTGGCCATACCTCTAGGTATTTTGGTGGCAACAAATCAAAAAAAAGTTGTAAGTTCAATATGTAAAACATCAAGTATAATAATAGCATCTATACCAGAATTTATTATTGCAATTTTATTCCAATATATATTTTGTGTGAAATTGAAATGGATGCCATCATTTGTAGCAGACGACTGGACTACAATGATTTTGCCCATTATTATATTAGCATTATATCCTAGTGCAATTATTTTTCAATTAATAAAGAATAGTATGACTGAAGAATTAAAAAAAGACTATATTGTTATGCTAAAAGTTTCAGGAATCCCATATAGTAAAATATTATATAAATATGCATTAAAAAATGCGTGTGTTCCATTATTAAATTATCTAGGTCCTTTAGCAGTAAGCATTTTGACGGGAAGTTTTGTTGTTGAAAAAACATTTGGAATACCTGGAATAGGAAGATATTTTATTGTTAGTGTATTAGATAGAGATTATACAGTAATATTAGGACTAACTCTATTCTTTACAATATTAATGGTAATATTTAATTTTTTAACAGATATTATATGCAAAATTTTAAATCCAAAAACAAATATAGAATAAAAAAGGTGTGTAATGAAAAATATTAATAAAAAAATATTATTTGTAACCCTAATCTTATCTTTCATAATAATTTTAGCTATAATAATTCCAATAATATCTCCATATAGATTTGATGAGCAATTAAGAGGTGAAGAGCTACAAGAACCATCAATAAATCATTTGCTAGGGACAGATTATTTAGGAAGAGATTTATTTGTTAGATTAATGTACGCAACAAGAATTTCTCTATTAGTAGGAATTAGTACCAGCTTAATAAATATAATTATAGGAACTATTTATGGAAGCATATCTGGAATATGTGGAGGTAAAATTGATTGGATAATGATGAGAATTTTAGATATTCTAATGAGCATACCACAAATAATATATGTCATATTTATAGTTATGTTATGTCAAAATTTATTTTTAGATAAATTTGGAGACAACAAGGATATAATAAATATATTAATTGCTATGGGAACGACATGCTGGTTTAAGATGGCAAGGACAATAAGAGCAGAAGTTATACATATAAAAAATCAAGAATATTTTACTTATTCTACAGCAATAGGTAGTAAAAAGTGGTATTTACTATTAAAACACATTATTCCAAATTCATTACACACAATTGTAATAATTACAATATTGCAAATACCAACAGCTATATTTACAGAATCTTTTTTAAGTTTTATTGGAATAGGAATAAATGCACCTATACCGAGTTGGGGTAGTTTAATATATGAGGGGACAGGAATGCTATACTCACAACCTCAGACAATTATATATACAAGTATTTTAGTAATTACTATAATGCTATTGATTACTATTTTAACTGAATCTTTAAGAAAAAAGATAACAAGTGAAGAAATACAGTAAAAAATCATCTTTAAAGGAAAGGTATTACTATGAAAGAAGATTTTTTAAAAATAAAAAATCTAAATGTTAATTTTATTGTAAATAAAAATATAGTAAAAGCATTACAAAATATTAATATTAATATTGAAAAAAATGATACAATTGCTATTATTGGTAAAAGTGGTAGTGGAAAAACTGTTCTTGCAAAAACACTATGTGGCATTTTACCTAATAATTTAAGTGAAATTGAGGGAGAAATTACCTTTAACGGTAGAGTATTAGATTTAAAACAAGGCATTGATAAACGTTATATTAGTATTGTTTTGCAAAATCCAATGCAATCGTTTAGTGAAACAATAAAAATAAAAAACTTTATAAATGATGTATTTAAAGCAAATAATATTTCTGATAGAAATGATGATACAAAGATTAGAATACTTAAAGAAATGGAAATTAAAAATCCTAAAGAAGTTTTGAAAAAGTATCCTTATGAATTAAGTGGAGGAATGTTGCAAAGATTAGCTCTTGGAATTATGCTAGAAAAAAAGCCAGAAATTTTAATATGTGATGAGGTTACTTCATCACTAGATGTTATAACGCAAAAGAATATTATAAACTTAATTTTAAAAGAAAAACAAAAACAACATTTTACTTTATTGTTTATTACACATAATATAAATTTGGTTAAAGAATTTTGCAATAAAATTGTTATTATAAAAGATGGAGAGATTATAGAACAAGGTATAACAGAGAAAATAATAGACAATCCACAGACGTCATATACCAAAAATTTAATAAAAACTGCTACTATTTATTAAATATATAAAGGGAAAATTTTATGGAAGAAAAAGTAGAACTAGAATTGAAAAATATAACTAAATACTATTATAAAAGAAATAAAAAAGAATTGGTGAATGATAATATCTCATTGAAAATTTATCAGAACGATATTATTGGAATAATTGGAGAAAGTGGGTGTGGAAAAAGTACATTAGCTAAGATTATTCTTGGTATTGAAAAACAAGATGAAGGGAACATTTACTTTGAAAATATGATTATGAATGATAAAACAAGAAAAAAACTAAAAAAGAATATTAATGTCATTTTTCAAAATATGACAGGTTGCCTTAATCCTAAAATGAGAATATCTGATATAATAGCAGAACCATTAATTTTTAAAATTAAAAGCAAAGATGAAATAAAAACTAGAGTTAAAAATATGCTAAAGTATGTTGAATTAGATGAAGAATATTATTACAGAAAGCCATATCAGTTAAGTGGAGGACAATGCCAGAGAGTTGCTATTGCTAGAGCATTAATATCTTGTCCCAAGGTATTAATATGTGATGAAATAACTTCTGCTCTTGATGTAATAAATCAATATAATATTATAGAATTAATTAAAAAATATGCTCAAAATTATAAAATCACAATAATCTTTATAACTCATAATATACACCTAGCTAAACAACTATGTAATAGAATAGTTATAATGAAAGAAGGAAAAATAGTGGAAGAAGGTGAAGTAGGAATGATTTTTAATAAATCCGTTCAAGCGTATACAAAAATATTAATTAATTTTTAATCAAAATATGTAAATTATAAGTAAAAAGGAGATGTTTTAAAATGAAAAAAATAATTATTTGGTTAATAATAGTATTTATTATATTTGCTATAATTGGAGTAGCTATATTTAATAACAAAAATGACGAAAATTCAAAAATCGTTGCTACAGTTGGTCCAGAACCAGTATCAATAGATCCACAAATTGGTTCTACAATAGACTGTAGAGTGTATATGAGGCATATGTTTGAAGGATTAACAAGAATAGATAAAGATGGAAATGTAATACCAGGTATGGCAGAAAAATGGGATATAGATGAAACAGAAACACAATATACATTCTACATTAGAGATGCGAAATGGTCGGATGGAAAAGAAGTATCAGCAAAAGATTTTGAATTTGCTTGGAAAAGACTATTAAACCCCGAAACAGCAAGTGAAGTAGCATATAAATTATATTTTGTAAAAAATGCTGAGAAATATAACAAAGGTAACTGTTCACAAGATGATGTAGGTATAGTAGCATTAGATGATAAAACTTTTCAAGTAACACTTGAAAGACCAACTAGCTACTTTTTGACAATGTTGTGCTATGAAAACCTTATGCCAGTAAGACAAGATATTGTAGATAAAGATGGAAAATGGACGCAAAATGCTAACACTTATGTATCAAATGGAGCTTTTAAACTAAAGGAATGGATACATGGTTCTAAAATTATAATGGAAAAAAATGAAAATTATTGGGATAAAAACAGTATAAAAACGAGTGAAATTGAATTCTTATTAATTGATGATTATGTAGCAGGTTTAAATGCTTTTGAATCTGGACAATTGGATATAAATGATGCTGCATATCCACCAGAAGATGTATCTAGGTTAATTGAAAATGGCAGTATGAATATTTCACCATATTTATCTACATATTATTATAATTTTAATACTACTAAAGAACCATTTAATGATGTTAAAGTTAGAAAAGCATTTAGTTTAGCAATTGATAGGGAATATATAGTAAATAGTGTAACAAAAGCTGGAGAGAAAGAAGCAGTAGCTTATATTCCTGACGGTATAAAGGTTGGTGAAAATAATTACAGAGAAATTTCAAATGTTACATCACTTAATAAAAATGCTAATATAGAAGAAGCAAGAAAACTATTAGCCGAAGCAGGATATCCGAACGGCGAAAACTTCCCATCTATTGAAATTGTTTTCAATACAAGTGAGGAACATAAAAAAATTGCAGAAGCAATACAACATGATTTAAAAGAAAATTTAGGAATAAATGTTACAATTAAAAATGTAGAATGGTCTACTTTATCACAAATTCTTACTAATAAAGACTATACTGTCGCAAGAAATGGACAAATTGCTGATTATGATGATCCTTTAACATTTTTAGATGGATGGGTAACTGGTGGAACATTAAATTTCTCTGGTTGGAGCAATGAAGAATATGATAAACTTATATCTATTATTACATCAACTACTGATGAAAATTTAAGATTGCAATCGATAGAAAGAGCAGAAGAAATAATACTTGATGAATTACCAATATGCCCTATATATTGGTATGTACAAAAAATATTAGTAAATGAACATTTAAAAGATGCATACATTAGTCCATTAGGAGGATACTATTTACATTATGCATATATTGAAAAAACAGAATAAAGGAGGAATACACTTTGCAAAAAGAAAAATTAGAAGAGATATATAATCCAAAAGAATTTGAAGAAAAAATATATAAAGAATGGGAAGAAAATGGGTATTTTAAACCTAACAATGACAAAACAAAAGAATCATATTGTATAATGATGCCACCTCCAAATGTAACAGGAAAGTTACATATGGGACATGCATTAGATGGAACAATACAAGATATTTTAATTAGATATAAAAGGATGCAGGGATTTAATACATTATGGGTTCCAGGAACAGACCATTCTGCAATTTCTACTGAAGTAAAAATTGTAGAAAAGTTAAAAAAAGAGGGAATAAATAAACATGATATTGGAAGAAAAAAATTCTTAGAAGAGGCATGGAAATGGACTAAGGAATATGGTGGAACAATTGTAAAACAACAGAAAAGAATAGGCTGTTCAGCAGATTGGGAGCATGCAAGATTTACTTTAGATGAAGGATTATCAAAAGCTGTACTTACTGTATTTAAAAATTTATACGACAAAGGCTTAATATATAAAGGAAAAAGAATGATAAATTGGTGTTCTTGTTGTAAAACAACTATATCTGATGCAGAAGTTGAATATGAAGAAGAAGAAACAAATTTATGGTATATAAGATATAAAATTGTAGGAGATAATAGATACATTGTAGTTGCAACAACTAGACCTGAAACAATGCTTGGAGATACAGGAGTTGCTGTTAATCCAAATGATGATAGATATAAGGACTTGATAGGGAAAAAATGTATTTTGCCTATTATGAATAAAGAAATACCAATAGTTGCAGATGAAAGTGTTGAAATTGAATTTGGTACAGGTTGTGTAAAAATTACACCAGCACATGATATTAATGATTATCAAGTTGGACAAAGACATAAATTAGAAATAATAGAAGTATTTGATGAAGAAAACAAAATGAATGATTTAGTACCAGAATATAAGGGACTAGATATAATGGAAGCTAGAAATCTAATTGTAAAAAAATTAGAAGAAACAGGGGACTTGGTTAAACTAGAAAAATTAACACATAATGTTGGAAAACATGATAGATGTAAAACAATAATTGAACCTAGAATATCTGAGCAATGGTTTGTTTCTATGAAGGAACTAGCAAAACCAGCAATCGAAGCTGTTAAAAATGGAAAAACAAAATTTATACCACAGAAATTTGAAAAAACATATTTTAACTGGTTAGAAAATATACAAGATTGGTGTATATCAAGACAAATTTGGTGGGGACATCAAATACCTGTATATTATTGCGATAAATGTGGTCACGTAAATGTAAATGTAGGAAAAGCAACTCAGTGTGAAAAATGTGGAGCAAAAGAATTAACACAGGATCAAGATACTTTAGATACATGGTTTAGTTCAGCATTATGGCCTTTTTCAACACTTGGATGGCCAGAAAAAACAGATGATTTAAAAATTTTTTATCCTACAAATACATTAGTTACAGGATATGATATAATATTTTTCTGGATTGTTAGAATGATGTTTTCTGCAATTGAGCAAACAGGAACAGTGCCTTTTAAAGATATTCTTATACATGGAATTGTAAGAGATAGTCAAGGACGAAAAATGTCTAAATCATTAGGAAATGGAATAGATCCATTAGAAATAGTAGATAAATATTCAGCAGATGCTTTGAGATTTTCTTTGATTTCAGGTAATTCAATAGGAAATGATATGAGATTTTTGCCTGAAAAATTAGAGGCTGCAAAAAATTTTGGGAATAAAATTTGGAATGTATCAAAATTTGTTTTAATGAATATTGAAGATTATAATGATGATTTAAAAACACCAAACTTAATGATTGAAGATAAATGGATATTATCAAAGTTAAATAATTTGATAAAAGACGTTTATGCAAATATGGAGGAATATAATTTAGGAGTTGCATTGGACAACATTTATGAGTTTATATGGAATGAATTTTGCGATTGGTATGTAGAGATTGTAAAAACAAGGTTATATGATAAAGAAAATAAATCAAGAGAAACAGCACAATTCATACTAAAAACAGTGTTAGAAGATTCTTTGAAGTTATTGCATCCATTTATGCCATTTGTTACAGAGAAAATTTATAAATCAATAAATAACAATTCTAAAAGTATTATGATAAGTGAATTTCCAAAATATAATGAAAAACAAAAAGATATATCTGCAGAAAACTATATAGAAGAGATAAAAAAAGTTATTACAGAAATTAGAAATGTAAGAGCTAAAATGAATGTACACCCTTCTAAGAAAGCAAAACTTATAATTGTCACAAATATATATGAAAATGAAATTAAGCAATCTAGTGAATTTCTGAAGAAACTAGGTTTTGCAGATAAAATAATTATAAAAAAGGATAAAATAGATATACCTCAAAATTCAATAAGTGTTCTATCTTCAAATTTAGAAATATTTATTCCTTTTGAAGAATTAATAGACATCAAAGAGGAAATTGCAAGAATTACTAAGGAAAAAGAAAAATTATTAATCGAAATGGAAAGAGTAGACAATATGCTAAATAATGATGGATTTATAAATAAAGCTCCTACGCAAAAAGTCAAAGAAATAAAAGAAAGAAAAAAAGAATATACAGAAAGATTAAATAATATTGAAATGAGAATAAGACAATTAGATAATAAAAAATGAAATTCTATCTAAACGACATGACACAAAAATTATAAATAAGTGAGGAGATAAAAATCTTTTCACTTATTTTTATTGTCAAGGACAACAAGATTCTGGGAATACCCACTGCAATCTTTGATTGCAAAGTAGAATCAGGTTCTTATTATATAACAAAAATCAACTTATGCAAAAATTGCACAAGTTCAAGTTGTAAAATAAAAAAATATATGATAAAATATACAAAAAAAAGAGAGGTAAAACCATATGCCAAAATCAAAAGTATACTTCACCAAAACAATAACACCCGAATCACTAATAAACATATATGAAGCAATAGGAGTAAAACTAGAAGGAAAAATAGGAGTAAAAGTATCAACAGGAGAAGCAGGCTCAAAAGGCTACCTAAAAAAAGAACTAATAGCACCACTAATAAACAAAATAAACGGAACAATAATCGAATGTAATACAGCATATCCAGGAAAAAGATCAAAAGCAAAAAATCACCTAAAAGTAGCAGAACAACACGGATTCACACAAATTAGTGAAGTAGATATCATGGATGCAGAAGGAGAAATAAAAATACCAATAAACAACGGAAAACACCTAAAATATAATCTAGTAGGAAAAAACATAGAAAAATACGACTCCATATTAAATTTAGCACATGGAAAAGGACATGCAATGGGAGGATTCGGCGCAAACCTAAAAAACCAAGCAATAGGAATAGCATCAAGCAAAGGAAAAGCATACATTCACTCAGAAGGAAGAACAGAAAATACAATAATGGCATTTATGGGAAAAGTAAAACAAACAGACTTCATAGAAGCAATGGCAGAAGCAGCAAAATCAGTAACAGACTATTTAGAAAAACAAAACAAAAAAATAATTAACATAACAGTAATGAATGCAATATCACTAGACTGTGACTGTGACAGAAACCAAGGAGACCCAATTATGTCAGATATAGGAATAGTAGCATCACTAGACCCAGTAGCAAATGACCAAGCATTTATTGACATGATATGGAACTCAACAGAACCAAGAGAAAAAGACCTACAAAACAGAATAGACAGTTTAGAAGGAAGACATATCTTAGAATATGCAGAATCAATAGGACTAGGAACAACAAACTATGAATTAATAGAAATCTAATAAATAGGAGGAAAACATGAACAAACTAATCGAACTAATCCAATACATCCAAAACATTCAAAGTGAACAAATACTTGACATAATAATAGCAATATGTATATTCATATTATTTAAAATTTTTAGTTCTGGAATATCATATATCATCATAAAAATATTTAATATGAAGCAAAAAGAAAAAAGAATAAAAGAACATGGTTTATACAAACCAATAAAATACGCAGTAATCTTATTAGGAGCCCACATAGCAATAACATGCTTAGGATTAAAAGCCGAAACAATGGCACTAATAATAAAAATAGAAAAATCAATACTAATAGCCATAATAGCAAATGGACTATCAAACATGCTAACACCAAAAGCACAAATAATGAAAAGAATCAAAAAAAGCAACCATATAAATGCAAACGAAAAAGTAAGCAGTTTCATTGGAAAACTAATAAGATACGTAATATATATAATAGCAGGATTCATGATAGCATATGAATTTGGCTACAATCTAAGTGGAATAATAACAGGACTAGGACTAGGAAGTGTAGTACTAGCACTAGCAGCACAAGACATAGCCAAAAACCTATGTAGTGGAGTAGTTCTACTATTTGACAAACCATTCATAGTAGGAGACTTCATACAAGTAGCAGAACACACTGGAACAGTAGAAGACATCACATTCAGAGCAGTACGAATGAAAACACTAGACAACACATTAGTAACAATACCAAACAGCAAAATATCAGAAGGAGCAATAATAAACTACAGCAAAATAGAAAATAGAAGATACGAATGTGACCTACTAATCACACTAGAAACAAGCATACAAAAAATAGAAGAAATAACACAAAAAATTAAAGACCTACTAAGAAACAATCGATTTATAAAATCAGAATCAGTAGAAGTACAATTCAACAAAATAGAAAGCAATGGAATAAATATAAACATATTCTGTTACACAGCAACATCAGACTACATAGAATTCTTAAAAATAGAAGACATAATAAACAAACAACTAATGCAACTACTAAACAAAGAAAATGTAGAACTAGCATATGACACAAAAACAATATACATTCAAAAATAAATACACAAAAACCAAGGTGAACATCCCCAAATGTCCACCTTATTTCTATTAAAAACTATTGACAAAAAACAAAAAAAGACATAACATATCACCAATAGTAAAGAAAGGTCGTGAGCACATTGAAGAACTATAAATATCAATTAAACGGACTAGACTGTGCAGCATGTGCACAAAAAGTAGAAGACAAAATAAAACAAACACCAAAATACCAAAAAGTAGTAGTAAACTTTTCAACCTCAAAACTAACATTTCAAACAGAACAAGAAACAAACCCAAACGAAACAACAAAAGAAATCAATAAACTAATACAAAAAGTAGAACCAGACGTAACAGCAACAATAGAAGGAGCAAAAACACCAACAGAACAAAAAACAGAAAGAGCAAATACAGACATACTACGAATAATAATAGGAATACTAATATACTACATATCAACACAAAACACATTCATACAGCAAACACTAAACATAAATCAAACCCAAACACAAACCATACAAATAATACTACTAATACTATCACTATTAATACTACTAATCAAAATTATCCCAAAAGCATACAAACAACTAATAAAAAACCATGTACTAGACGAAAACATATTAATAACAATATCAGTAATAGGAGCATGTATAGTAAACAAACAAACAGAAGGAATAATGGTAATAACTCTATATGAAATAGGAAAAATACTAGAAGCAAAAGCAGTAAGCAAAACCCGAAAATCAATAACAGAACTAATGGATATAAAACCAGAATATGCAAACCTAAAAACAGAAAACGGAACAAAACAAGTAAATCCAGAAGAAATAAAAATAGGAGACATAATAATAATAAAAACTGGAGAAAAAATACCACTAGACGGAAAAATAATAAAAGGAAAAGCCCAAATAAACAATCAAGCACTAACAGGAGAAAGCATACCAATACAAGTACAAGAAAACTCACAAGTACTATCAGGAGGAATAAACATACAAGGACTAATCGAAGTACAAGTAGAAAAAACATACGAAAACAGCACAGTAAACCAAATACTAAACTTAGTAGAAAACGCAACAGACAAAAAAGCAAAAACAGAAAACTTTGTCGCAAAAGCAGCAAAAATATACACACCAATAGTAATAGCACTAGCCATACTAGTAGCAATATTAATGCCAATAATAACAAAAACAACATATAGTGAAAGCATATACAAAGCACTAATATTCCTAGTAATCTCATGTCCATGTTCAATAGCAATATCAGTACCACTAAGCTATTTTACTGGAATAGGAAAAGCCTCAAAAAAAGGAATACTAATAAAAGGAAGTGACTACCTAGACAACATAAAAGACATAAAACAAATAATATTTGACAAAACAGGAACACTAACAACAGGAAACTTCCAAATATCAAACATAACACAAATAAATGAAAAATACACAAAAGAAGAAATACTAAAATACTTTGCACTAGGAGAAAGTTACTCAAACCATCCAATAGCAAAAGCAATAATAAGCAAAATAGAAAACAAAAAAGACCTAAACACAAAAAACATACAAAACCTAAAAGAAATACCAGGAAAAGGAATAACATATGAAATAGAAGGAAAACAAATAAAAATAGGAAATCAAGAATTTGCAGGAATACAACAAAAAGAAGAAACAAACACAAAAATATACCTAAAAATAAATGACGAAACAATAGGAGAAATAACACTAGAAGATGAAATAAAACCAAAAGCAAAAGAAACAATAGAAAAACTAAAACAACAAGGAATAAAAACAAAAATGTACACAGGAGACAAAAAACAAATAGCAGAAAAAATAGCAAACGAAATAGGAATACAAGAAACAAAATCACAAATGTTACCACAAGACAAATACAAAGAACTTGAAAACCAGCTAAACCAAAAACCATCAAACGAAAAAATAGCATATGTAGGAGACGGAATAAATGACAGTCCTGTATTAGCACGAGCAGATATCGGAATATCAATGGGAGGAATAGGCCAAAGCTCAGCAATAGAAGCATCAGACATAGTAATAATGACAGACGAACTATCAAAAATAATAGAAGCAATACAAATATCAAAAAGAACAAACCAAATAATAAAACAAAACCTAATATTTTCAATAGGAATAAAAATACTAACAATGATACTAAGCATATATGGAATAACAGACATGTGGCAAGCAGTATTTGCAGATGTAGGAACAACACTAATAACAATTCTAAACACAATAAGAATATTAAAATAAAAAAAATAAAAAAAGTATTTGCTAAAATAAAAATTTATGATATAGTAATAAAGAAAAAACACAAGAAGGGTGGAAATAAAAAATGAAAAAAACAAAAGAACCACAAAACGTATTAGAAAAAGGAAAAAAGAAAAAAAGAAACACAATCATACTAAGCACAATAATTGCAATAATATTACTATTAATAATAGGACTAATAGCAAATAACTACATAATAGTTGGAAAAAACAAAACAATAAACCTAGTAATAAACAACAGAAACGTAACAGAAAACCTAAAAACAGGAATACTAATTCAAGAAGGAGAAGTATATATATCAAAAGAAGATCTAGGCAACTTCTTTGACAAATATATATATGAAGACACAGAAAACAACCAAATAATAACAACATATAATAAAAAAATAGCAGAAATAGGATATGACACCAACACAATAAACATAAACGGTTCAGACAAAACAACATACACACACGCAATAAAACAAAACGACATAACATACCTGCCAATAGAAGAACTAAAAGAAGTATATGACATAGAAGTAAGCTACAAAGAAGAACCAAAAGTAGTAATAATAGACTCACTATCAAAAAAACAAGAAAAAGCAGTAGTAAGTTCAAATGTATCAGTCAAATCATCAACAAAATTCATAAGTAAAACAATAGACAGAGTAAAAAAAGGACAAGTAATATACATAATATCAGAAAATAATAGATATAGTAAAGTACGAACAGAAAACGGAAAAATAGGATATATAAAAAGCTCAAAAGTAACAAACAAAGTAACAGTAAGAGAAGACATGCAAGAAGAAAAACAAATAGAAGGAAAAGTAAACCTAATATGGGATTACTACTCACAAGTAGCAACAGCACCAGACAGAACAGGAACAACAATAGACGGAGTAAATGTAGTATCACCATCATTTTTCAACATAAATGAAAACGGAGAACTAGTAGAAAATATAGGAACAAGAGGACAAACATACATGGACTGGGCAAGAGAAAACAATTGTAAAATATGGCCAATGCTACAAAATTCAGGAGACGGAATGATGAGTGTAACCTCAAGAGTAATGAACAGCTATCAAAAAAGAAAACAGTTAATAGAATCAATAATAAATGTATGTATAAAATACAAATTAGACGGAATAAACCTAGACTTTGAAAACATGAGAAAAGAAGACAAAGACCTATACTCAAGATTCATAATAGAACTAGAACCAAGAATGCAAGAACTAGGACTAGTACTATCAGTAGATGTTACAGCACCAGACGGAAGTGACACATGGTCACTATGTTTTGACAGACATGTAATAGGGGACGTAGCAGACTACATCATATTCATGGCATATGACGAATACAGTGATTCAAGCACAGAACCAGGAACAACAGCAGGATATAACTGGGTAAAATTAGGAATAGAAAAATTTGTAAAAACAGAAGAAATAGAACCAGAAAAAATAATATTAGCAGTACCATTCTACACAAGACTATGGACACAAGACGAAAGCGGAAAAATAACCAAAAAAGAAATAGTATCAATGAAAGACATAGACAGCACAATACCAGAAACAGCAGAAAGAAAATGGGATGAAGACCTAAAACAAAACTATGTAGAATACAAAGAAGGAAATGACACAAAGAAAATGTGGATAGAAGACGAAAAATCCCTACAAGAAAAAGCAAGCCTAATAACAGAATATAAATTAGGAGGAGTAGCCGCTTGGCAAAAAGGAATGGAAACAGACGCAGTATGGGAAATATTCAAAAAAGCATTAAAATAAAAACAAAAAAACAAAAATCCCTTGACATAAAAAGATTACAAATATATAATAAAAGCATGAACACATTTGGAGGTATTTAAGACATATGCAAAATCAAAACATATATTACTCAACAGACCCATATCAAAATACAACAGATGAAGAAATAGTAAATGAAATAAAACAAGGAAATGAGCAAGCACTAACATACCTATTAAAAAAATACAAAACACTAGTAAAAAACAAAGTAAGCAAGTATTATATAATAGGAGCAGAAAAAGAAGACCTTATACAAGAAGGAATGATAGGATTATACAAAGCAATAAAAAACTATGACAAAACAAAACAAAACACATTCAAAACATTTGCAAACATATGTATAGAAAGACAGCTAATAACAGCAATAAAAACATCAAACAGACAAAAACATATGCTATTAAACTCATGCATATCACTAAATACAGCCGCATACACAAACGAAGAAGACAGTATCGAACTAATCGAAACCTATGAAAACAAAGCAATAGAAGACCCACTAGAAACAATGATGAAAAAAGAATACTACAAAGAAATACAAAACGGAATAAACAGTTCACTAAGTAAATTTGAAAAACAAGTCCTAGACAGACTAATAAAAGGAGAAAGCTACGAAGTAATAGCACAAAAAGTAGAAGCACCAGTAAAATCAATAGACAACGCAATACAAAGAATCCGCAAAAAAGCAAACAAAATGTCCCAACCAGACGGAACATTCAAAAAACAAGACAACAAAATCCAATAAAATATACACATTTTCCTAAAAAAAAGTAAGCAAACCCAACACAATCAAGTTTGCCTACTTTTTTTATGTTGACAACATTTTGACAACATTTCGTAAGGAAAAATGGGAAAAAAGAACAAAATGAACAATATTTTAAAAATGAAAAAAGCAGTGAAACTTATTAAAATCACTGCTTTTCCCTTGGGGCCTTTAACGGGAATTGAACCCGTGACCTCAGCCTTACCAAGGCTGCACTCTACCAACTGAGCTATAAAGGCAAATAAAATCTACACGCTATTATATACGAAAAAAAACAAATTGTAAAGTATTTCTATTGACTTTTTCCAAAAAAAATAATAAAATATCAGCAAAACAAAGCACACGAAAGGGGAGAAAAAACAATGATAAATATTACATTAAAAGATGGTTCAAAAATGCAAACAGAAAAAGGAACAACAATACTAGAAGTAGCCCAAAAAATAAGTGAAGGACTAGCAAGAAATGCAACCTGTGGAGAAATAAACAACGAAATAAAAGACATAAGATATAAAATAGAAGAAGACTGTAATCTAACAATACACACATTCTCAAAAGAAGATTTAGAAGGAAAAAAAGCATACTGGCACACAACATCACACATAATGGCACAAGCAGTAAAAAGAATATTCCCAAACGTAAAACTAGCAATAGGGCCAAGTATTGACGAAGGACTATACTATGACTTTGACATCGAAAAACCATTCACAGACGAAGACAAAGCAAAAATAGAAGAAGAAATGAAAAAAATAATAAAAGAAGATCTAAAAATAGAAAGATTCAGTCTACCAAAAAAAGAAGCACTAGAATTAATGAAAAACGAACCATACAAACAAGAACTAATAAATGACCTACCAGAAGGAGAAGAAATCAGTTTCTACAAACAAGGAGAATTCACAGACCTATGTGCAGGACCACACCTACAAAGCACAGGAAAAGTGAAAACAATAAAAATACTAACATCATCAGGAGCATACTGGAGAGGAAACGAAAAAAACAAAATGCTACAAAGAATATATGCAATATCATTCCCAAAAGCAAGTGACTTACAAGAATACCTAGACCTACAAGAAGAAATAAAACAAAGAGACCACAGAAAAATAGGTAAAGAACAAGAAATATTCATGACACACAAACTAGTAGGATCAGGACTACCAATGTACCTACCAAATGGAGCAACAATAAGAAGAATCCTAGAAAGATACATACAAGACAAAGAACTACAACTAGGATATGAACACGTATACACACCATCACTAGCAAACTCAGAACTATACAAAGTATCAGGACACTGGGACCACTACAGTGAAGACATGTTCCCAATAATGAAACTAGACAATGAAGAAATGGTACTAAGACCAATGAACTGTCCACACCACATGTTAATATACAAAAACAAAATGCATTCATACAAAGACCTACCAATTAGAATAGGAGAACTAGCACATGACTTCAGATACGAAAACAGTGGAAGTGTATGTGGACTAGAAAGAGTACGAGCAATGTGTATGAATGATGCCCACCTATTTGTAACACCAGAACAAATAAAAGAAGAATTCGGAAAAGTAGTAAAACTAATATTAGAAGTATACAAAGACTTCAATTTTACAGACTACGAATTCAGACTATCACTAAGAGACAAAAACGACAAAGAAAAATACTTTGACGATGACGAAATGTGGGAAAAAGCAGAAAGTCAATTAAGAGAAATTTTAATAGAACTAGGAGTAGATTTTTACGAAGCAGAAGGAGAAGCAGCATTTTATGGACCAAAACTAGATGTACAACTAAAATCAGCAATAGGACATGACGTAACAGTATCAACATGTCAACTAGACTTCCTATTACCAGAAAAATTCGAACTAGAATACATAGGAGAAGACGGAAAAGCACATAGACCAGTAGTAATTCACAGAGCAATTTTAGGAACACTAGATAGATTCATCTGTTTCCTAATAGAAGAATACAAAGGAGCATTCCCAACATGGCTTGCACCAATACAAACAAAAATATTACCAATAAGTGAAAAACACCTAAACTATGCAAACGAAATAAATGAAAAACTACTACAAAAAGGAATAAGAGTCCAACTAGACAAATCAAACGAAAAAATAGGATACAAAATAAGAAAAACACAACTAGAAAAAGTACCATACATGATAGTAGTAGGAGACAAAGAAGAACAAACATCAACAATATCACTAAGATCAAGAAGCGAAGGAGACCTAGGAACAACAACACTAGACGAATTTATAACAAAAATACAAAAAGAAATAAAATTTAACTAAGCAAAGGTTTATAGGCACCCATAAAAACCTAAATATAAAAACAAGGAAAGCAAAAAATGAAACTAGGAATAGTAGGATTACCAAATGTAGGCAAAAGCACATTATTTAACAGCATAACAAAAGCAGGAGCAGAATGTGCAAACTACCCATTTTGCACAATAGAACCAAATGTAGGAGTAGTAGCAGTACCAGACGAAAGGCTAGACAAACTAACCGAAATATATAAACCACAAAAAACCACGCATGCAATAATAGAATTTGTAGACATAGCAGGACTAGTAAAAGGAGCAAGCAAAGGAGAAGGACTAGGCAACAAATTTCTATCACACATAAGAGAAACAGACGCAATAGTAGAAGTAGTAAGATGTTTCGAAAATGACAACATAGTCCATGTAGACGGACAAATAGAACCAATAAGAGATATTGAAACAATAAACTTAGAATTAATATTTGCAGATATTGAAACAGTAAACAAAAGGTTAGAAAAAGCAAAAAAAAATCTAAAAGCAGACAAAAGATACCAACAAGAAATAGACCTACTCGAAAAAATATTACAAACACTAGAACAAGGAAAATCTGTAAGAACACTACAATTTGAAGACGAAGAAGAACAAAAAATAGTAAAAGAAATGTTTTTACTAACAACAAAACCAATACTATACATAGCAAACATATCAGAAGAACAACTAGAAAAAGCAGAAACTGATCCAAAAATCAAACAAGTAAAAGAATACGCAAAACAAGAAGGAGCAGAAGTAATACCACTATGTGTAAAAATGGAAGAAGAACTATCAGGATTAGAAGAAGAAGACAAAAAAGAAATGTTAGCAATGTACAACTTAGAGGAATCAGGCTTAGACAAAGTAATCAAAAAAAGTTATGATTTACTAGGACTAATGTCATTCCTAACAGCAGGAGAACCAGAAGTAAGAGCATGGACAATCAAAAAAGGAACAAAAGCCCCAGAAGCTGCAGGAAAAATACATACAGACATACAAAGAGGATTCATAAAAGCAGAAGTAATATCATATAATGACTTAATAAAAGAAGGATCAATAGTATCAGCAAAAGAAAAAGGGCTAGTACGCTCAGAAGGAAAAGAATACATAATGCAAGATGGAGATATAGTATTATTTAAATTTAATGTAAGCAAATAAACCCCTAAAAATAAACAAAAAAAGACAATAACAAAAAAATACAAAAAAATACAAAAAAACTATTGACATATAAACAAACAAAGTATAAAATAAATAATAGATATACAAAAGTTAAAAATTAATGTGTATAACTATTGCAAATATTTTTAAAGTGTGGTATAATAAAAAATATTTGTAGAATACTAAGAAAAAAACATATTAAAAAAGGAGAGAATTTATTATGAAAAATTCAAAACTAGTAAAAGTAATATTAATGATTTCAATTGCATTAATGGTAGTATCAGTAGCTGTAGATGTATTTGCAGCAGATGGCAATTACAATGACTTAGGAGACTTAGGAAGCATTGTAAACTCAACAGGAAACAACACAGCAAGTGGAAACACATCTAGTGGAAACTCAACAGGAAATACAGCAGGAAATAACACAGCTAGAACTAACACATCAACAACTAATACATCAAGAAATACATCATTAAACACAAGTGCAATAACAAACAATGCAACACCAGTATCAAACACAGCATTACCACAAACAGGTATAGGAAGTTCAACATCAATAATTGTATTAATAACAATATTTGGAATCTCATCAATCTATGCATATAAAAAAGTAAGAGAATATAAAAGTTTATAATAAAAACCAAATAAAAAGCAAAAAAGCGTTAAGAGCAATATTTTACCAGAGAAAATGACCAAGGCTGGAAGTCATTAAAATACTTAGCGAAAATTTCACTTTTTAGGACTTCTTTTGAACAGGTCAAAACCAAACTAGAAAGAAGCGGAGTAGCCCGTTAAAGCAAACAAACGAGATTAGTTTATAACTAATGAATTTAGGTGGTACCACGGAATATATCCATTTCGTCCTTATAACAAGACGAAATGGATTTTTTGTACCCAAAAAACAAACCAAAACATAAATAAAAGGAGGAAAAACCATGAAAGACCAAATTGCACAAATACAAAAACAAGCACTACAAGAAATAGAAAAAGTAGAAGACCAAAAAGAACTAGCAGAAATAAAAGTAAAATACACAGGAAAAAAAGGAGAGCTAACAAAAGCCCTAAGAGGAATGGGAGAACTAAAACCAGAAGAAAGACCAGCAATAGGAAAACTAGTAAATGAATTAAGAGACAAACTAGAAGAAGAATTCGCCAAAAAAGAAAAAGAACTACAAGAAAAAGAACTACAAAAAAGACTAGAAACAGAAAACATAGATGTAACAGAACCAAGCAAAAAAACAACACTAGGATCAATACACCCAATAACACAAACAATAAAAGAAGTAGAAGAAATATTCCTAGGAATGGGATACCAAATAGCAGATGGACCAGAAGTAGAAAAAACATTCTACAACTTTGACCAACTAAACGCACCAGAAGACCACCCATCAAGAGACATTCAAGACACATTCTACATAACAGACGAAATAATCCTAAGAAGCCAAACATCACCAGTACAAGCAAGAGTAATGGAAACACAAAAACCACCAATAAAAATAATATGTCCAGGAACAGTCTATCGTTCAGACACAATAGATGCAACACACTCACCAGTATTCCACCAAGTAGAAGGACTAGTAATAGACAAAAACATAGCAATGACAGACCTAAAAGGAACACTAGAAATGTTTGCAAAAAAATGTCTAGGAGAAAACACAAAAATAAGATTCAGACCACACCACTTCCCATTCACAGAACCATCAGCAGAAGCAGACGTATCATGCTTCGTATGTGGAGGAAAAGGCTGCAAAGTATGTAAAGGAGAAGGATGGATAGAACTATTAGGATGTGGAATGGTACACCCAAATGTACTAAGAAACTGCGGAATAGACCCAAAACAATACTCAGGATTCGCATTCGGATTTGGAGTAGAAAGAATAGCAATGGCAAAATTCGGAATAGAAGACATGAGGCTACTATTTGAAAACGACATCAGATTTTTAAAACAATTTTAAAAGAAAGGAAATAAAAAAATGAAAGCAAGTAAAGAATGGTTAGAAGAATACAGTGACATAAAAGTAAGCACAACAGAACTAGGAGACATCCTAACAATGGCAGGACAAAAAGTAGAAACAATAGACCAAACAGGAAACGACATAAAAAATGTAGTAGTAGGAAAAATACTAAAAATAGAAAAACACCAAGACTCAGACCATCTACTAGTAGCAAAAGTAGATGTAGGAACAGAAAAACTACAAATAGTAACAGGAGCCCCAAACATAAAAGAAGGCGACATAGTACCAATAGCAAAAGACGGAGCAGAACTACCAAATGGACTAAAAATAAAAACAGGAATCCTAAGAGGAGTATCATCATGTGGAATGATGTGTTCAATAGGAGAACTAGGAATAGGACTAGAAGAATATCCAAACCAAATAGAAGAAGGAATAATGATCTTACAAAGACCAAGTGAAAACATAAAAGTAATACCAGAAATAGACATGGAAAAAAATCTAGGAAAAGACATAGTAGAAGTACTAGACCTAAAAGAAGACATAATAGACTTTGAAATAACACCAAACAGACCAGACTGCCTATCAATAGAAGGACTAGGAAGAGAAACAGCAGTAGCCACAAACCAAAAATTCAAAAACCCAAGAAAAGACATAGACGAAATGAAAATACCAGACAAAGAAGAAATAGAAGGATTAAAAGTAGATATAAAAGCACCAGACCTATGCTACAGATACATAGCAAGAATAGTAAAAGACGTAAAAATAGGACCATCACCAAAATGGATGGTAAAAAGACTAAAAGCCTGTGGAATGAGAAGTATAAACAACATAGTAGACATTACAAACTATGTAATGCTAGAAATGGGTCAACCAATGCACGCATTTGACATAGAATCAATAGAAGGAAAACATATCACAGTAAGAAGAGCAAAAAACGGAGAAAAAATAACAACACTAGACGAAATAGAAAGAACACTAGACGAAAACGACCTAGTAATATCAGACACCAAAAAAGCAGTAGCAATAGCAGGAGTAATGGGAGGACAAAACTCAGAAATAGAAAAAGACACAAAAACAGTAGTATTTGAATCAGCAGTATTCTACGGAGGAGCAGTAAGAAAAACAGCCAAAAAAGTAGGACTAAGAACAGAAAGCTCATCACGATTTGAAAAAGGGCTATCACCAGAAAACGCACTAAGAGCAGTAAACAGAGCAGTACAACTAGTAGAAAAACTAGGAGCAGGAAAAGTAGTAGAAGGAAAAATAGACAAATATCCAACAAAGCAAAAAATAAACAAAATAGACTTAGAACCAGAAAGAATAAACAACCTACTAGGAACAAACATAACAAAACAAGAAATGATAAAAATTCTAGAAAAACTAGACATAAAAGTAGAAAACGAAACAGTAACACCACCATACTTCAGACAAGACCTAGAACAAATGGCAGACATAGCAGAAGAAATAGCAAGATTTTATGGATATGACAAACTAGACACAACACTAATAAAAGCAGACACAACAATAGGAATAAAAACAAAACAACAAAAAATAGAAGACAAAATACTAGAAACACTACAAAATAGTGGACTATCAGAAATCTACACATATGGATTTATAAACGAAAAAGAACTAGACAAAACAAACACACCAAAACAAATAAAAGAACTATCAATATGCCTAAAAAATCCACTAAATGATGACTACAAATACATGAGACCAACAACAATTCCAAGTATGTTATCAATAATAGTAACAAACATAAACAAAAAGAACAAAGAAGCCAAACTATTTGACATATCAAGAAGATACCAAAACATAGGAAACAAAGTAGAACAAGGCGAAATACCACAAGAAGAAAAAATACTAACAATAGGAATGTATGGAAAAGATATAGACTTCTACACACTAAAAGGAATACTAGAAAACACCCTACAACAAATAAATGTAAACACATATGAAATACAAAAAGAAAAACAAAACAAAACATATCATCCAGGAAGATGTGCAAACATAAAAATAGGAAACGACACAGTAGCAACACTAGGAGAAGCACATCCAGAAGTACTACAAAACTATGAAATAACACAAAGAATATACCTAGCAGAATTAAACATAACCAAAATAACAAAATACGCAAAAAACAACAAAAAATATGTAGAAGTACCAAAATTCCCAGCAGTAGAAAGAGATATAGCAGTAGTAGTAGATGAACAAATAGAAGTAGGACAAATACAAAAAATAATAACCAAAAGAGCAAAAAAACTTCTAGAAAGCATGGAACTATTTGACATATACAGAGACGAAAAACTAGGACAAAACAAAAAAAGTGTAGCCTACTCACTAAAATTCAGAGACAAAAACAAAACACTACAAGACGAAGAAATAAACAACCTAATGCAACAAATAATAGAAGATCTACAAAAACAACTATTAGCAGAACTAAGAAAATAAAACAATCAAACATAAAAAAATCCCCAGCCAAGCTGGGAATTTTTTGACGGTTGATTAGAACCGAACATCCTCACGATGTTCAAGCTCCATATGGATAGTTCCATCCATCGCCGTCCACGCAAAACCCTCATAGGTTTTGTAGCAACACGGCTCATCAGTGGGCACTTCGACCACTAAGTCTGCCGCGAAGCCTTCCAGTATGCGAAGAGGATCTCCACAAGGTCCTGGACTCCACACATAAGAAACTCCTGAACCGAATTGGTTCTTAAGAGTATCCAAAACATGCCACTCTAACTGCCTAAGGGCATTTCTTTCAAAATTTTGGAGATCCGGACACTCATTTGCCACGTGTTGATTGTATTTCCGTCTTGTTTCTTTAATAGTCAT
This sequence comes from uncultured Clostridia bacterium, assembly GCA_947628775.1. Lineage (GTDB taxonomy): Bacteria > Bacillota > Clostridia > TANB77 > CAG-508 > CAG-269. The sequence continues at coordinate 15,913 of CANRBI010000004.1, read as the reverse complement.
TATTAAATCCTCCTCATAAATATAAAATTTTGTATACATTAATTATACCAAAAAAACCCACCAAAGTCAAGATATACAAAAATTCCAAAAACAAAAAAACCCCTGAAAAATCCCTCAAAAACCTTGACAAAAAACATTCATACTGATAATATTGTATAAAAGACAAAAGAAACAAAAAAGAAGGCGATATAATGAACATATATCCAAAAGGATACTTCAAAAAAGTAGAAGAAATAACAATACAATATCTATTACAAAACAAAATAAAAGTACTAATACTAGACGTAGACAACACACTAATAGACTACAACCAAAACCTAACACAAGAAACAATAACCTGGGCCAAAAACCTAAAAGGCCAAGGAATGAAACTATATATACTATCAAACACAAACAACAAACAAAAAGTAGAAAAAGTAGCAAACGAACTAGAAATACCATACAAAAACCTAGCAATGAAACCACTAAAAAAAGGATTCATAAAAATCCAACAAGAAATACAAGAACCACCAGAAAAAATAGCAGTAATAGGAGACCAAATATTCACAGACATACTAGGAGGCAACAGATGTAAAATGTTCACAATCCTAGTAGACCCAATAAACCCAAAAGACTATTGGTACACAGCATGGAAAAGACCAATAGAAAACAAAATAAAACAAAAGATAAAACAAACAACAACAACCTATTAGCTAAGGAAAATAAAAGAGAAGGAGAATAAAAATGTACATAAATGACATACACATAGCATACTATGCAATAGCCATAATAGCATCATTCATAATAGGTCAAATAATAGACTGGACAAATAAAAGACTACCAGAATACAAAAAAGTAATATCAAAAGACATAATAACAGAATACAAAATGAACTTTAAGCCAAACTACATACTAATGATAGTAACAGCAATAACATATGTACTACTAATATACAAAACAGGAATAAAAACCACACTAATAGGAAACCTAGACCTAATAAAATACCTAATAATATCACCAATGTTAATCTCAGCCTTTATAATAGACTACAAACACCAAATAATACCAAACAGACTAAACCTAACACTACTAGAAGTTGGAATAATATTCGCATTTCTATACGGACTATCAGACATAGCAATAACAATAAACCTAATACTAGGAATGTTAGTAGGAGGAGGAATATTCCTACTAATAACAGTAATAGGAGGAATGATATATGGAAAAGAAGCAATGGGCTATGGAGACGTAAAACTAATGGGAGCACTAGGGTTACTATTTGGACTATCAAACATAATAATAATAACACTACTATCATTCCTAATAGGAGCAATCCTAAGCATATTACTACTAATAACCCGAATCAAAAAAACAGACGAATACATACCATTTGGACCATTTATCGTAATAGCATCATACATAAGCATGTACATACCATTTGAAACAATAAAACACATACTAATGCAAGTATTTACACTAGGACTATACAAATCATAAAAGAAAAGGAGCAAAAAATGAACGCAAAACTACAATGGTTAAGAAATAAAATAAACAGTCTAGACCTACAAGGAATAATAATAACAAACCCAATAAACATAAAATATCTAACAAACATAGAAGCAGAAGGAACACTACTAATAACACGCAAAGAAAACATCTACCTAACAGACTCAAGATACATAGAATATGTACGTAGCATATTAACTCTATTTGACGAAATAACAGTATATGACATAAAAGGACTAACAAAAGATGATTACGAAAATTTCTTTCTATTCTGTGAAAATGTAGGATTTGAAGAACACCATGTAACATATGCTGAATACAAAGAAATGATAAGAAAATACAAAATACATAACCTAGTAGAAACCGAAAAAATAATAGAAAAACAAAGAATGATAAAAGACGAAGAAGAAATACACGAAATAATAAAAGCCTGCAACATAACAGACGAATGTTTCAAATACATACTAACATATATAAAACCACACATGACAGAAAAACAAATAGCCCAAGAAATAGAAAGATACTACAAAGAAAACGCACAAGGGCTATCATTTGAAACAATAGTAGCATCAGGAGAAAACACCTCAAAACCACACGCAGTACCAACCGAAAGACAAATACAAGAAAAAGACATAATAACAATAGACATGGGTTGCAAAGTAAACGGATACTGTTCAGACATGACAAGAACAATATTTGTAGGAGAAGTACCAGAAGAAATAAAACCAATATATGACCTAGTACTAAAAAACCAAGAACAAGTACTACAAAACTACAAAGAAGGAGCAAACACAAGGCAAATCAGCAAAATGGTAGAAAGTGACTTCAAAATAAATGGATATGACCTAATACACAGCATAGGACATGGAGTAGGACTAGAAATACACGAACCACCATATATAGGAAACATAAATGACATAATACTAAAAGAAAACATGATAATAACAGATGAACCAGGAATATACATACCAGGCAAGTATGGAGTAAGAATAGAAGACACAGTACAAATAACAAAATTTGGATGTATAAAATTAACAAATTCTGAGAAAAATTATATTATAATATAAACCAAAGTATTGATTTTTAACCAAAAATGTAGTAAAATATTGCAAGTAAAAGCAAAAATGAAAGGAGAAAAAAATATGGCAGGAGTATATTCAGCAGGAGATTTCAGAAACGGAACAACATTTGAAATGGAAGGAAATGTATATAGAGTAGTAGAATTCCAACACGTAAAACCAGGAAAAGGATCAGCATTTGTAAGAACAAAACTAAAAAATGTAATAACAGGAGCAACACTAGAAAAAACATTCAACCCATCAGACAAATACCCAGGAGCAGAAATAGAAAAAAAGGCAATGCAATACCTATACAATGATGGAGCACTATACTACTTTATGGACAACGAAACATATGACCAAATACCACTAAATGAAGAACAACTAGGAGATTGCCTAAAATACCTAAAAGAAAACATGGAAGTAACAATACTTTCATACAAAGGAAACATATTCGCAGTAGAGCCACCTACATTTGTAGAGCTTGAGGTTACATATACAGAACCAGGATTTAGTGGAAACACAACAACAACATCAGGAAAACCAGCAACACTAGAAACAGGGCTAGAACTACAAGTACCACTATTTGTAAACATAGGTGATGTATTAAAAATAGACACAAGAACATGTGAATACATGGAAAGAATGTAATTTTAGAAAGGTGATAAGTAAATGGGAGTATTAAAAGACAATTATACAAGTTTTCTAAATGACATTGAAAAAAACATAAAAGACAAAGAAGATCTTGACTACATCAAAATAAGATTTTCACAATTCGTAGATGTAGTACTAGACCAAATGGATCACATAATGGAATACAAAAAAGAAGAAATATCAACACTAGAAAAAAGACAAAAAGAAATAGAAACAAAAATGGACAAAATGGAAGACATAATAAACAACATAGAAAAAGACATCTACACAGAAGATGGATTTGACTTCGAAATAATATGTCCATATTGCAATTACGAATTCATGATAGACGTAGACGAAAACAAAACAGAAATCGAATGTCCAGAATGTAACAATATAATAGAACTAGACTGGACAGGAGATGCAGAAGAAGATACAGGATGCCTAGGAGGAAATTGTCACACATGCCACAACTGTGACGACGAAACCGAAGAAGAAGAACAAGAGCAAGACCAAGAAGAAAACGAAGATGACGATATGTAAAAAAAAAGAGTATATCGACCCAAAAAAGAGCGATATACTCTTAAATATTTCCTAAAAATAATCCAAAGCATTCACATACTTATCATTTAATCTAAACCCAAGATGTAAATGACAACCAGTAGTAGCACCGATTAGTAGGATTACCATTAGAATCCTTATACATATTACCAGGAACACCATAAACATTTTTAGGACCAACCAAAGCAACAACCTGCCCCTGTTTAACAAAATCCCCCTCACTAACCAAATAATTAGGATCAACATGACAATAACTAACTTTAAAATCATCAAAAGAAATAGTAAGAGTATAACCACCAGCACCCAAAAAACCAATAAAAGAAATTACACCATCATGAAGAGCAATAATCTTAGTACCCTGAGGAGCAGGAATATCACACCCATAATGAAAACTAGAAGCACCAGCAGTAGGAGCAGAACGTCTACCAAAAGGAGAACTAATACGATTATAACCGAGGAATAGGCCAAACAAACCCAAAACTATTTGGAGAAAAACTAAAAATCTCATTATTAGAGACATCAAAATTCAAAAAACCACCTTGAATAACAGGAATAAAAAAAATCGAAATAAACAAAATGAAAAAAATAAGAATAAAAAAGACCTTAACAAAAAAATTCTGAATAATATCACCTCCTGCAACCAAAGTTATACCACAAAAAAGCCAAAAAATCAACAAACTCAAAAACAAAAACACAAAAAAATAAAAAAAATCAAATAAAAAGCTTGCATAATTTTCCCAATACCTGTATAATAATAAATAGATTGCAAATAGGGGTATAGTGTTAATGGTAGCACATCGGTCTCCAAAACCGCCTGTGAGGGTTCGAATCCTTCTACCCCTGCCACCAAAACCCTAGAGGGCTTATATAAAAATAAGCAATCTAGGATTTTTTTATATAAAACAAAAAGAAAAGAGGAAATAATATGTTAAAATCAATGGAAACAATAGTAAACCTATGCAAAAATAGAGGATACATCTATCCAGGATCAGAAATCTATGGAGGCCTAGCAAACACATGGGACTATGGACCATTAGGAAATGAACTAAAAAACAACATAAAATCAGCATGGAGAAAAAAATTCATACAAGAAAATCCATATAATGTAGGACTAGATGCAGCAATATTAATGAACCCAACAACATGGGTAGCATCAGGACATGTAGGAGGATTCTCAGACCCACTAATAGACTGTAAAGAATGTAAAACAAGACACAGAGCAGACAAACTAATAGAAGAATGGGCACATGAAAAAGGAAATGACATTATAGCAGATGGTATGTCAGACGAAGAACTAGTAGACTACATCAACAAAAACCAAATACCATGCCCAAAATGTGGAAAAACAAACTTCACAAAAATCAGAAAATTCAACCTAATGTTTAAAACATTCCAAGGAGTAACAGAAGACACAACAAATCAAATATATTTAAGACCAGAAACAGCACAAGGAATATTTGTAAACTTCAAAAATGTAATGAGAACAACCAGAAAAAAACTACCAATGGGAATAGCACAAATAGGAAAAGCATTCAGAAACGAAATAACACCAGGAAACTTCACATTCAGAACACGTGAATTCGAACAAATGGAACTAGAATTTTTCTGCAAACCAGGAACAGACCTAGAATGGCATAAATACTGGAAAGAATTCTGTGAAAACTGGCTACTATCACTAGGAATAAAAAAAGAAAATATAAGACTAAGAGACCACTCAAAAGAAGAACTATCACACTACAGTAATGCAACAACAGACATAGAATTTGCATTCCCATTCGGCTGGGGAGAACTATGGGGAATAGCTGACAGAACAGACTTTGACCTAAAAAGTCACATGAAAGTATCAAAAGAAGACTTCCAATACCTAGACCCAGAAACAAACGAAAAATACATACCATACTGCATAGAACCATCACTAGGAGCAGACAGAGTACTACTTGCATTTCTATGTAACAGCTATGAAGAAGAAGAAATAGAAAAAGGAGACACAAGAATAGTCTTACACCTACACCCAGCACTAGCACCATACAAAGTAGCAATACTACCACTATCAAAAAAACTATCAGAAAAAGCAAACGAAATATATACAAACCTATCAAAAGAATTCATGTGTGACTATGACGAAGCAGGAAGCATAGGAAAAAGATATAGAAGACAAGACGAAATAGGAACACCATACTGTATAACAGTAGACTTTGACACACTAGAAGACGACACAGTAACAATAAGAGACCGTGACACAATGAAACAAGAAAGAATAAAAATACAAGACCTAAACAACTGGATACAAGATAAAATAAAATTTTAAAACTTTTGTTTGACATTTTTTTGTTTGTATGATATTATATAAAAAAATCAGAAATGGAGTGAGAAAAATGTCAAGAAAAAAAGAAGAACTAAATAAAAGAGAAAAAGCAATACTAAAATTCATCGAAAAACAAATAATGACAGACGGCTACCCACCATCAGTAAGAGAAATAGGCGAAGCAGTAGGACTAAAATCAACAGCAACAGTACACGGATACCTAGCAAGACTAGAAGAAAAAGGCTACATCAAAAAGAAAGACAAAAAAGGAAGAACCCTAAGACTAATAAAAGGAAGTAGTGGAGAAAGCAAACAAACATCAAGCAAAGACTTCTACACACAAAAAGAACTAGTAGAAGTACCAGTAATAGGCAAAATAACAGCAGGAATGCCAATACTAGCAGTAGAAAACGTAACAGACACATTCCCAATACCAATAGACTTTGTAGGAAATTCAGAAAGCTTCATGCTAACAGTAAGAGGTGAAAGCATGATAGAAGCAGGAATACTAGACGGAGACTACATACTAGTAAAAAAACAAAACACAGCAAATAATGGAGAAATAGTAGTAGCATTAATAGAAGACGAAGCAACAGTAAAAACATTTTATAAAGAAAAAGACCATATACGTCTACAACCTGAAAACAGCACAATGGATCCAATAATAGTACCAAACTGTGAAATACTAGGAAAAGTAGCAGGAGTATTCAGAAAAATGTAAAAACAAAAATCATAAATCACCCCAAAGTGGAATAAAATACACCAAAAGGGTGATTTTTTATATAAAAGGAGGAAAAAAATGAACAAAATCAAACTAGGAGTAATATATGGAGGCATGTCAACAGAACATGAAATCTCAATAAAATCAGCAACATCAATAATCCAAAACCTAAATAAACAAAAATACGAAATATATCCAATATACATAGACCAAAAAGGAGAATGGTACAAACAAGAAAAACCTGGCAAACAAGAAAAAATCGAAAACATAATAAGCTACCTAAAAAACTTACAAATAATATTTCCAGTACTACACGGACTATATGGAGAAGATGGAACAATACAAGGACTACTAGAACTACTAAAAATACCATACATAGGCTGTGGAGTACTAGCATCAAGCATAGGAATGGATAAAGTATACACAAAAATAATATTCCAAAAAGCAGGACTAAAACAAGCAAAATGCCAATACATAAGAAAAAACAAAGAAAACTACATATACATAGACAGCAACCTAAACGAAGAACAACTAACCTTACAAGAATGCATAAACAAAATCACAAAAAATCTACAATATCCAATGTTTATAAAACCATCAAACTCAGGCTCAAGTGTAGGAATAAACAAAGCAAAAAATGAACAAGAATTAAAACAACACATAGAATATGCATCAAAATATGACAACAAAATACTAATAGAAGAAGAAATAAAAGGAAAAGAAGTAGAATGTGCAGTACTAGGAAACGAAGAAGTAAAAGCATCATGTATAGGAGAAATACAACCAGCAGAAGAATTCTACAGCTATGATGCAAAATACAAAAACACAAGCTCAAAAACAATAATACCAGCAAACATAACAGAAGAACAAACAAAAGAAATACAAAAACAAGCCATAAAAGCATTCAAAGCAATAAATGGCAAAGGACTATCACGAGTAGACTTTTTCATACAAGAACAAACAAACGAAATCTACATAAACGAAATAAACACACTACCAGGCTTCACAAACATAAGCATGTATCCACAACTATTCGAAAAAACAGGACTAAAATACACAGAACTACTAGATGAAATAATAACACTAAGCATACAAGAATAAAAAGAAAAACACCAACATATATTTTAATAAAATTAAAAATATGGAGGTAAACATGAAAAAAATCAATAAGTATATTTCCACACTCACACTCATAACAATAATAATTTATATCTTCACATTCAACAAAAGTCTAGCAACAAGTTCAGAATCATATATATGGACAACAGACACAATAGAAACAAATGCAAACACAACTCAAACCGCAACAGAACCAGAAAACGAAAACAGCCTAAACCTAGAATCAGGTTCAGCAATCCTAATAGAACAAACAACAGGTCAAATCCTATACAGTCACAACATTCACGAACAACTACGTCCAGCATCAGTCACAAAAGTAATGAGCATATTATTAATAATGGAAGCAATCTCAAACCAGCAAATATCACTAACAGACAATGTACCATGTTCAGAAAATGCATCATCAATGGGAGGATCCCAAATATGGCTAGACCCAAGAGAAACACTAACAGTAGACGAAATGCTAAAAGCAATATGTGTCAACTCAGCAAATGACTGTGTAGTAGCAATGGCAGAATACATAGCAGGATCAGAAGAAGCATTTGTACAAAAAATGAATGACAAAGCAAAAGAACTAGGAATGAAAGACACAACATTCAAAAACTGTCATGGACTAGACGAAGACGGACATGTAACATCAAGTAATGACATAGCACTAATGTCAAGAGAACTACTAAACAAATACCCAGAAGTAACAAAATACACAACAATATGGATGGACACATTAAGAGACGGCAAATCCCAACTATCAAACACAAACAAACTAATAAAAACATACAAAGGAGCAACAGGACTAAAAACAGGCTCAACATCACTAGCACTATACAACCTATCAGCAAGTGCAACACGAGACGGACTATCACTAATAGCAGTAATAATGAAAGCACCAACAACAAAAATAAGATTTAGTGAAGCACAAAAACTACTAGACTACGGCTTCGGAAAATTTACATTTAAAAGTTTCGGAAACAAAGGAGATGCAATACAAACAATAAAAGTACTAAAAGGAACAAAAAATCAAACAGAAGTAATACTAGAAAACAACAGTGGAGCACTAATAGAAAAAGGAAAAGACAGTCAAATAGAACAAACAATACAACTACCAGAAACAATATCAGCACCAATCTTAGCAGGGCAAAAAATAGGAGAAGCAACATTTACTTTAGACGGCAAAACACTTGCAACAGTAAATCTAGTAGCAAAAACAAACATAGAAAAACTAAGCATATTCACAATGTCCAAAAAAGTAATATACAGCTGGGTAGACCTACTCAGAAGCTAACCAATCTGAACAATACTAGAAGTAACCAAATCAGCAGTAACCTCAAATAATAGCTTAATATCCTTACCAGAATGATTTACAAACTTAAAATCATAACTCCCATAAGCAACAGCAGCATCTTTACCCTTTTGAATATAAGGAACATAATTACTATGAGAATGTCTCTCAACAACATCTAAACCAGGAGTAGCAATTACAGCATTATACAAAGTAGAACTTATCTGGCAATTACCACCACCCAAACCCTTTTTCTTATTACCATTATTATCAAAAATATCAGCCTTTTGATAACCCTCATCAGAAGAAGAAGGCCCCAAAGTATCACAAAAAGAAAAAGTCTCACCATTTTTAACAACATGACCATTAAGCTTAGAAACTGTAATATTCATATTATTTTGTCTCGCAGCCTCTTTAGTATAAATCTTAGTAGAAAAAACAGCAACCTGAGTTTCAGGCGGAGGAGTAGCACTATCTACAGAATTAGAAGAATCAGTATCATTATTTTCATCAGAAACATTAGAAGAAGAGCTACTCCTCTCAGCAACATAACCATCATTACCGTTCATCCCCATTTCGACTACCAAAAACCAAAAAAACCAAAACAGCTAAAACAGCCAAAACAACAAAACCAATCCAAACAAATTTATTATCTTTAAAATTTTTATTCTCCATAAAATCACCAAAATTATTATGTCCTAAAAATTCAAAAAAATTCAATAAAACCTTGAAAAATTTTACAATATAATGTATGATAACAACATAAGATAGAGGTGAAAAATGAAATCAAATTTTTTTAAATATGTATTTGCCATATTTGTAATAGGAATAATGATTTTTGCAATTTACAAAATAAAAACAGAAGAAAAACAAGAAGAAAAGCAACATACACAAATAAAAACAGAACAACAAAAAGTAACAGAAATAACACTAGGAATAGCATCACTAGACAGCACAAACCCATTAATAAGCAAAAACAGAAACGTACAAGACATCTCAAAACTAATATATGAACCACTAATAACACTAACATCAGACTACAAAGCAGAAGGTTGCTTAGCAGAAGAATGGGCAAAACAAAATGACACAACATATATAATAAAACTAAAAGAAAACATAAGATGGGCAGACGGCGAAAAATTCACATCAGATGACGTAAAATTCACAATAGAAAAACTAAAAAGTATAGACTCAATCTACTCAAGCAATGTCCAGCACATAACAAACATAGAAATAGTAGATGACTACACACTACAAATATACCTAGACACCGAAGTACCATTTTTTGAATACAACCTAACATTCCCAATAATGTCAAACCAATTTTACCTAGACAAAGACTTCTCAGAAGGAATAGTCCCAATAGGAACAGGAATGTACAAATACACAGATGTCCAATCAACATACCTAACACTAGAAAAAAATAATAACTGGAGAGAAACAGACGAAGAACCAATACTAACAAAAATCACAGTAAACCTATACTCATCACTAGGAGAACTATACAACAGCTTTAAAATGGGAAATATAGATATAATAGACACACAAAACAGCAACCTAGAAGAATATATAGGAACAATAGGATATGCCAAAAAAGAACTAAAAGGAAGAGAACATGACTTCATAGCACTAAACCAAGCAAACTACTTCCTATCAAAAAAAGAAGTAAGAAAAGCAATATCATACTCAATAGACAAAACAAACATAGTAGCAAACATATTTGGAAGCAAATACTTCACATCAAGCTTCCCACTAGACTATGGAACATGGGTATATCAAGAAGAAGAAGCAAGTGCCGGTTACAACCCAGACCAAGCAAAACAAATACTACAAGAAAATGGCTGGATTTTAAGAGGAGGAAGATGGCAAAAAACCGAAAACTACAAAACACAAAGACTAGAACTAAGCCTAGCAGTAAAAGCAAGTGACCAATCAAGAGTACTAGTAGCACAAAACATACAATCACAACTAGCAGCACAAGGAATAACAATAAACATAGTACAACTACCAGACGACCAATACTATAACGCCATAAACACCAAAAACTATGACATGATACTATGTAGCATAAACCTATCACAAAGTCCAAACCTAACCACATTTTTAGGACCAAACAACATGGCAAACTATGTAAATGAAGAAACAACAAACATCTTAAACGAAGTAAAAAACACAACAGATGAAGAAACACTAAAACAAAGATATAAAAGACTAGCAGAAATATACAAAGATGACGTACCATACATCAGCCTATACAACAACAAATTCACAGTAGCCTACAGCACAAGCCTTATAGGAGATGTAACCCCAAACTGGTACAACATATTTTATAACATAACAAACTGGTACAAATAAATTTTAAAAAAAGTCTTGACAAAACAAAAATTTGGTATATAATAAAAACAGCAAACAAAAGTTTATATAAAAATAAGGAGGATAAAATGGAAGAAAACACAGAAAAAAGAAAAGCGCTAGAAGCAGCAATGAGTCAAATTGAAAAACAATATGGAAAAGGATCAGTAATGAAACTAGGAGAATTCAAAGCAATGGAAGTAGAAGCAATCCCAACAGGAGCACTAAGCTTAGACATTGCACTAGGAATAGGAGGAGTACCAAGAGGAAGAATAATAGAAATATATGGGCCAGAATCATCAGGAAAAACAACACTAGCACTACACATAATAGCAGAAGCCCAAAAAATGGGAGGCGAAGTAGCATTCATAGATGCAGAACACGCACTAGACCCAGTATACTCTAAAAAACTAGGAGTAGACATAGATAATTTAATAGTATCACAACCAGACACAGGAGAACAAGCACTAGAAATAACAGAAAGCTTAGTAAGAAGCGGAGCTCTAGACGTAATAGTAGTAGACTCAGTAGCAGCCCTAGTACCAAAAGCCGAAATAGATGGAGACATGGGAGACTCACACATGGGCTTACAAGCAAGGCTAATGTCACAAGCACTAAGAAAACTAGCAGGAGCAATAAACAAATCAAAAACAGTACTAATATTCATAAACCAACTAAGAGAAAAAATAGGAGTAATGTTTGGAAACCCAGAAACAACAACAGGAGGAAGAGCCCTAAAATTCTATGCCTCAGTAAGACTAGACATAAGAAGAATCGAAAACATAAAACAAGATGGTGAAATAAAAGGAAGCAGAACAAGAGTCAAAGTAGTCAAAAACAAAGTAGCACCACCATTCAGAGAAGCAGAATTCGACATAATATATGGCGAAGGAATATCAAAAGAAGGCAACATACTAGATATAGCAGTAAATCTAGACATAATAGAAAAAAGTGGATCATGGTTCAGCTACAATGGCGAAAGAATAGGCCAAGGAAGAGAAAACGTAAAAAAATACCTAAAAGAAAACCCAGAAATACTAGCAGAAGTAGAACACAAAGTAAGAGACAATGTAGCCAAAGCATTTGAACAAAGCCTAGGCGAAGAAATACCAGAAATAGAAGAAGAATAAAAACAAAGGAGTAGCAATGTACACAGTAGAAGAATTTGATGAACAAAAAACAAAAATCCTAAAATACATACTATACAAAAAAAGAACAGAGCAAGAAATACGCACAAAATACGAAAAAACAATAAACCCAGAGCTACTAGACGACATAATAGACTACCTAAAAGAAGCCAAATACATAAATGACACCGAATACATCGAAAAAACAATAAACAACTACAAACAACTAAAAAACCTATCAATAAAAGAACTAACATACAAACTCCAAACAAAAGGAATAAAAAAAGACGACATAGAAGATTATACCTACGAAAACAAAGAAGAACTAAACCAATATGAACAAAAATCAATAAAAAACATAATACACAAAAAACAAGCAACAATGGAAACAGAAGAAATTAAACAATACCTAATAAAAAAAGGATACCAAAAAGAAAACATCGATAAAGTAATAGAGGAAGAAGGATAAAAATGCCAAACATACTAACACTACAATCAAAAAAATACTCAATAAAAATAGACAAATTCGAAGGACCACTAGACCTACTAACATACCTAATCGAAAAAAACAAAATGGACATCTATGACATAAACCTAACACAAATAACAGACCAATACATACAATACCTAAATGCCATGGAAGAACTAAACCTAGAAATCGCAAGTGAATTCCTAGTAATGGCCTCCTCATTACTATACCTAAAATCCAAAAAACTACTACCAAAACAAGAAGAAGAAACCGAAGAACTAACAGAAGAAGAACTAATAAGAAGAATAATAGAATACAAAAAATACAAAGAAATAACCAAAAAACTCAAAGAAAGCTATACAACATACTCAAAACGAATACAAAAACAACCAGAAACAATACAATTACCAAACCAAAAACTAGAAAAAGAATATAACACCAAAACAATACCAGAAATATACGAAAAACTAGTAGAAAGAACAAGCCAAAAACTAAACGAAAACGCCAAAAACATAGAAAAAATAGCAATAACAGAAAACTATACAGTAGCAAGCAAAGTAAAAGAAATGTTCAAAATCCTAGTAAAACAAAAAAAATTTGTATTCAACAAAATATTCTCAATAAACAAACGCAACAAACAAGAAGTAGTAACAGCATTCAGCGGACTACTAGAACTCTCAAGACGCAACAAAGTACAAACAACACAAACAGAAACATTTGGAGACATAACAGTAGAAAAAAAATAAAAACACAAAATAGAAAATATTACACAATACAAAGTAATATTTTCTATTTTTATATATAAAAACGCCTTTAAAAACCCAAACAATGTTTAAAACAAGAAAAAAATGGAAAAACTAAAAAAAACTACATAAAAGGAAGAAGGCGAAAAAAATGGTATACACAATAATAGCAATAATAAGCATATTAGCCATCATAGCCCTAACAGCTAAAATACAAATACAAATAAAAACCCTTGAATACTTCTCAAACAAACAAAAACCAAAAAGCACAAAACTACAAGAAAACTACAAAGCAAAAATCCAAATAATAATACTAAACAAAATACCAATAACAAACACCAAAATAACAAAAGAAAAACTAACAAAACTACAACAAAACTCAAAAACAATCCAAAAAATAAAAAAAGAAATAACCAAAAAAAACATAAAAACACTACAAAAAGAATACAACCTAACAACAGGAAACATAATAAAAAACATAACCCAAATAATAAAAAAAATAATACCAACAATAAAAGAACTAGACCTAAAACTAGAACTCGGAACAGAAAATGCAGCCCTAACAGCCCTACTAATACCAATAATAAGTACAACACTATCACTAATAATAGCCAAAAACGAGCAACCAACAAAAACAAAATCAAACAAAAACAAACCAATAAAAAAAGTAAAAACAAAAAAACAAACAAACCAAAAAAATTACACAATAACCCCAATATACCAAAACAAAAACATAATAAACATAAAACTAAAAGGAACAATAGAAATAAAAATAATAAACCTAATAAAAATAATCTACAAAACAAAAAACAAAAAAGACCTAGCACAAAAGCCACCATATGACATACTATACAAAACAACCCCATTAAAAGCAACTAAATAAAAATAAAATAACAAAAAAAGGTATAAACACTCCAAAAACGATACATAATTATAAAAAACCCAAAAAGAAAAGGAGTGTATAAAACATGAACGAACATCCAATAGAAGGTCTTATGACCACAGCAATGAGCAGTATACAAGACATGATAGACGTAAACACAATAATAGGAGAGCCAATAGAAACATCACACAACATAGTAATAATCCCAATATCCAAAGTATCATTTGGATTTGCAGCAGGAGGAAGTGAATTCAAAGGAGAAACAATAGACGAATACAAAAAAGTAGAAAAAGAAGAAAACATCCAATACAGATTACCATTTGGAGGAGGAAGTCGGAGCAGGAGTAACAATTAACCCAATAGCATTTCTAGTAATAACAAAAGAAAACGTAAAACTAATGCCAGTAAACCACTCATCAAGCATAGACAAACTACTAGACTACATCCCAGACATAATCGAAAAAACAAACAACATGATGAACAGATGCATCCAAAACAAAAAAGAAGAAACCGAAAAAATAATAAGCAAAATGGGAAAAAAAGAAAAAACTGAAAAAGAAAAAAACGAAAACAACAAAATGAGCGAATCAAGCGAAAAAGATAAAATAACAGAACGAATAGAAAAAACAATAAAAAAACCAGAACCCCAAACCAACGAACCAGAAGAAGTAACCTACGAATACGAATACAACGAACCCACAAACGACGACGAAATGTAAAAAAACAAAAAATTAAAAACCAGTTATAATTAAAGTAAACTTTAATTTCACACAATTAAAAACCTTATTTATTAAACTTTTTGTTTGATAAATAAGGTTTTTAAAATGCAACAAAATATCAAATTATTAAATAAAAATACAATTGTTAACCCGTAACAAAAATGTAACAAAAACGTAATAAACAAAAAGAAAATACTGAAAAGTAAATAAAAACCCACCCAAATATACACCAAACCAAAACAAAAGTGGAACAAAACTCATACACTCCCAAAACCAAATATGCAATAATAAATTAGAATACATAGACATAAAAAAATAAAGGAGGAAAAACAAAAATATGAAAACAAAAACGCAAAACCCAGCAAACCCTTGCAGCTGTAACACACACACACACACACCAGACTGTTTAACAAATAAAATTCATAAAAATAAAAAAAATATAGAAATATAAAAAAAACG
>CANRBI010000003.1 GCA_947628775.1 uncultured Clostridia bacterium | reverse complement strand
ATAAGTTCAGCAACAGCTCCAACAGAACTAACAAACACAGACAAAGCAATAACAGTACAAGCAGAAGACCAAGGAATAGCAGGACTAGCAGCATATGCAATAACAACATCAGACCAAAATACAAAAGAACAAATACCAGCAGAAGCATGGAAAGAAAAAACAGCAGGAGAATGGACAAGTGAAGAAACATATGCAAATGGAACATACTATGCATGGGCAAAAGACACAGTAGGAAATATATCAGATCCATACACAGTACAAGTAACAAATGTAGACAAAGAACCACCAGAAGCAAGCCACACAAAAAGTACAGCAGCAGATAAAAAATCAGTAACAATAGAAATAACAGGAGAAGATGAAAACGGAATAGAAAGTATAGAGACAACAGATAAAGTAGATATAACAAAACAATCAGGAGAAGAAACAACAGCAACAACAAGAAAAACAAAATTCACAGTAACAGAAAATGGAACATATCACTTCACAATAACAGACAAAGTAGGAAATTCAAAAACATATGAAGTAGGAGTAACAGAAATAGAAATACAAACAGGAGCATTTACAACAGAATTTGGAACAATAGATGTAGTATGGTTAAATACAAGTAATGAAATAATCTCAACTCCAAATGCACCAGTGGTAGGAAGTTCATCACCATTAACTCCAGTAAAATGGGATGGAACATCAGAAAGTGAAACGACAACAGGAGATTCAAACTGGTATAGTTATACAGCAGGAACAGGAACAGAAGACAATAAAAATAGTCACTGGGCGAATGCCAAAAATTCAGACGGAAGCTATTTTGTGTGGATACCAAGATTTGCATACAGAATAACATATTACCAAGACGAAACAAGACAAGTAGTAACCGGATATGAAGATGCAAGAGGAATAGTAGATGCAGAAGGAAATAAAAAATATGACCTAGATAGCGGGATAAAAACAATAGATACAGGAAGAAAATCATATATAATACACCCAGCATTTATGAAAAATACAGATAACAACTATGACAATGGTGGATGGGATAGTGATTTAGCCGGATTCTGGGTAGCAAAATTTGAAATGAGCTATTCAAATGCATCATTAACAAGTAAGGGAGGTTCAAGTACATTTAAAAGTTTACCATCAGTAATGGCAGTAAGAGATATAACAATAGGAAAGATGTATGATTATGGACAAAGTTATGCAGGTGAAAAGAGTAGCCATTTAATGAAAAATAGTGAATGGGGAGCAGTAGCATGTCTAACACATAGTCAATACGGAAGAAATGGACATGAGATATATATAAATAATAATGATGATTGTGTAACAGGAATAGCAGGAAATACAGCAAGTTCAAAAGAAACAACTGCAACAGATAATCAATATGATACAGAAGCAGGACAAATGGCGAGTTCAACAGGAAATATATATGGAATATATGACTTAAGTGGAGGTGTGTATGAACACGTAGCAGCATTTGATATAAAAGGGGAGTTATGGAGTCATCCAGATGCAGCAACATGGGCAGCAGCAGGAAAGAGTAGTACAAAATGGGCAACTGTATATACAAATGGAACTTCAAATTATGATGGGGTTACAATATATACAGTAAGCAAAACAGGGGATATGACAAAAGAGGTTAAAAAGAATTATTCATCAAGCTCTAGTTGGTTCTCCGACAACGCTCAAGTTATGGATTCTAACCATCCATTCGTCTGTCGTGGAAATTATTACAGAGATTTTGGTCAAACAGGTGTGTTTTCTTCAGACGGGTGTGACGGTTTCGCATTCAGCACCGGCGGTTTCCGCGTCGCCTTGGCTCCTTAGCACTTAACTTTAAATTTACATTCCCAAAGAATATAAAATAAATCCTCAAAAAATAACCATACCGGCTTATTATTAGCCGGTTTTTTTAATATCTAACTTCATAATCAACTATAATATAGAATATTTAGTATGCACGAGAACTAATGAAAATTTTAGAATATAAACAATGGAAAAGATTTAAAAATGTAATAGACAATGACTAAAAAAAATAATCCCCTTGTCAAAAAAAAGAAAATATAGTAAAATATAGATAATTAATATAAAAAGGTTTATAGGCACAACCTTACCCAAAAACCTAAATATAGAAAAGCAAGGAAAACAAAAAATGCCAAAACCAATAGTCGCGATAATAGGAAAGCCAAATGTAGGAAAATCAACATTTTTCAATTACCTAGCAGGAAGTAGAATATCAATAGTAGAAGACACACCAGGAGTAACCAGAGACAGAGTCTATGCTGAAACAAACTGGAGAGGCAGAAACTTCACAATAATAGACACAGGAGGAATAGAACCAGAATCAGAAGACATCATATTATCACAAATGCGAGAACAAGCAAATCTAGCAATAGAAATGGCAGATGTAATCGTATTTCTAACAGACATAAAACAAGGAGTTACAGCAGCAGACAAAGAAATAGCACTAATGCTAAAAAAATCCAAAAAACCAATAGTATTAGTATGTAACAAAGCAGACAACTACGAAAAAGACAAACAAGAAATATATGAATTCTATAACCTCGGAATAGGTGAACCATATGCAATATCATCAACAAATGCAATAGGAATAGGAGATGTACTAGACGAAATATACAAATACTTCCCAGAAAAAGACCAAGATGAAGAAAATGATGACACAATAAAAGTAGCAATAATAGGTAAACCAAATGTAGGTAAATCATCACTAATAAACAAAATAATCGGAGAAAACAGAACAATAGTAAGTGATATAGCAGGAACAACAAGAGATGCAATAGACACACAATTTGAAAACGAACACGGCAAATACATATTAATCGACACAGCCGGAATTCGCAAAAAAAGCAAAGTAAACGAAAAAATAGAAAAATACAGTGTAATGCGAAGCCTACTTGCAATAGAAAGAGCAGATGTCTGCCTAATGATGATAGATGCAAAAGAAGGAGTAACAGAACAAGACACCAAAATAGCAGGAGAAGCCCATGAAGCAGGAAAAGGAATAATAATAGTAGTAAACAAATGGGACGAAATAGAAAAAGAAACAGGAACACTAGAAAAATACAAAAAAGACGTATACAACAAACTTGCATATCTATCATATGCACCAATCATATTTATATCAGCCAAAACAGGGCAAAGAGTAAACAAACTATTTGAAATGATAAATGAAGTAGCAAAACAAAACTCAATGAGAATAACAACATCAACACTAAACCAAGTAATAAATGAAGCAATAGCAATAGTACAACCACCAACAGACAAAGGAAAACGACTAAAAATATTCTATGGCACACAAGCTTCAACAAAACCACCAACATTTGTCATATTTGTAAACAGTATAGATCTATTTCACTTCTCATATGAAAGATACCTAATAAACCAATTTCGCAAAGAATTCGGCTTACAAGGTACACCAGTACGAATAATAGCAAGAGAAAAAAATGAAAAAGACCTATAAAAAAGGTTTATAGGCACAACCTTATCCAAAAACCTAAATATATTATACAAGGGAAAGCATAATTTAAAAATTATGTAAGGTAAAAAAAATGGTAGTATATTGTATTATAGCAATAATCGCATATTTAATAGGAAGCATAAATTTCTCAGTAATAATAAGTAAAAAATTCGCAGGATTTGATGTTAGAGAAAAGGGAAGTGGAAACGCAGGAACAACAAACATGTTACGTTCAGTAGGAAAAGGAGCAGCATTACTAACATTAATATGTGACATACTAAAAGGAGTAATAGCAATAGTAATAGCAATAATAGTAGGAAACATAGCAAAAGACATAGACAAAGCACGTCTAGTACAAATAGCAGCAATAGCAGTAGTAATAGGTCACACCTTCCCAATATTCTTTGGATTTAAAGGAGGAAAGGGAATTGCAACATCACTTGGAATAATACTAATGACAAACTGGCAAATAGGTCTAATATGTTTAGTATTTGGACTAGTATTAATAGCACTTACCCAAATGGTATCACTAGGCTCATGTGCAGCAGCAGTACTATTCCCAGTACTAACCCTATTTATAAAAGACAACTACATAGTAACAGAAGGAAGCTCATACTTCATATACAGTATAATACTAGCAGCTATCGTACTATACAACCACAGAAGCAACATAAAAAGAATGCTATCAGGAACAGAAAATAAAATATCATTCAAAAAACCAGAATAAAACAAAAGAAAGGAAAAATAACAATGAAAAATATAGCAATAATAGGAAGTGGAAGTTGGGGAACAGCACTTGCAATACACCTAGCACAGCTAGGACATAATGTAAAAATATGGTCATTTTCAGAAGAAGAAAAAGACCTAATAAACAACGAAAAAAAATGCAAATTTTTACCAAAAGCAAAAATACCTCAAAACGTATATTGCTCAACAAAATTTGAAGAAGTGTTAACAAACCCAGATTTCATACTACATGTAACACCATCAAAATTCACAAGAGAAATATTTAAACAATACAAACAATACGTAAAAAACACACCAGTAATAATCTGCTCAAAAGGATTTGAAAAAGACACACTAAAAACACTAGATGAAGTAATAAAAGAAGAATATCCAGAAGTAAGGATAGGAGCATTATCAGGACCAAGCCATGCAGAAGAAGTATCAATATCAATGCCAACAGTACTAGTAATAGCATCTAAAGACCAACAAATAAAAGACGAAATACAAGAAGCATTTATGTGTCCACACATGAGAATATACACATCATCAGACATAAAAGGAGTAGAACTAGGAGGAGCCCTAAAAAACATAATAGCATTTTGTGCAGGAGTAGCAGCAGGAATAGGACTAGGAGACAATACATTTGCAGCACTAATCACAAGAGGATTAGGAGAATTATCAAGACTAGGTGAAGCCCTAGGCGGAGAAAAAGGCACATTTTATGGACTAAGTGGATTAGGAGACCTAATAGTAACATGTTTAAGTGAACACAGCAGAAACAGAAGAGCCGGAAAACTAATAGGACAAGGCAAAACACTAGAAGAAGCAAAACAAGAAGTAGGAATGGTAATAGAAAGTATAGACAACATAGATGTAGCATATGAACTAAGTAAAAAGTACAACATAGAAGTACCAATAATATACACAGCATATAATGTAATATACAACAATCTAGATGCAAAAACAGCAGTACATAATTTAATGACAAGAGACAAAAAAACTGAAAATTAAAAAATTTTTTCATGTCAAATTAAAAGAAGAATAAACAAATGAATAAATAAATAAAATAATACAAATAATATAAAAAAGGCATTTCACTAAAAAAGCTTACATAGCTAGTGCAAAACACATGCCAATCGCTCCATATGAGCGAAAAAAGGAGGATTAAAAAATGGAATTTTTAGACAAACTTGGAAAAAAAGCAAGTGAAGCATACAAAGTAACAGCAGATAAAACCGGAAAAATCGCAAGAGAAGCAAAACTAAGAATGAAAATAAGTGACCTAAAAAGCAAAGTAAATGACATGTACAAACAAATAGGAAAAACAATATATGAAAGACATGTAAGAGGAGAAGGAGTAGACATAGAAACAGACCTAAAAGAAGAATGTGCAAAAATAGACTCACTATGTGAAGAAATAGAAAACAATCTAAAAGAATGTTTAGACCTAAGGAACAAAAAACAATGCCAAAAATGCTACAAAGAAATAGAAAAAGACATGAACTACTGCCCAGAATGTGGAACAAAACAAGAAGACGAAACAAAAGAAGAAAAACAAGCAAAAGAAGTAGAAATACTAGATAGACTAGAAAAAGTAGACTTTGAAACAGAAACAAATAATGAAGAAATCGAAGAAGAAACAACAGAACCAGAGCCAGAAATAATAGAAGAACCAGAAAAAGAAGAAGAACCACAACAAGAACCAGAAAAACTAACAGAAGAAGAAGAACAAAAAAGCAAAGATGAACTACAAAACACAGTAGAAATAGAATCAGATGTAAAAAAAGAAGAAAATAATTAAACAAAAATATACTCAATAAAAGACATTTGTCTTATAATTGAGTATATTTTAATAAGGAAACCTTTCATACAAATACCTAATAATATCATCAGCATTTTTATCAGTTATACAAATAAAAACATTTTTATCAAGAGAAATCCACATATCTAAAGAATAATCCTCAAAATTATCAGCATAAGTACCAACAATTTCAGCAATCTCAATAGGATTTAAAAAACTCTTACCCCAATTAGAATCAGATTCAAGCCCAAAATCAGTATTATAAAAACTACTCAAAAATCTATTAACTTCACCACTTTTTTTACTAATCAAATTAACATAAACCATATTAACTCCTTATAGAAAATAAATCCATTATATATTATAAATCAAAAAATAAAAAATATACTTTGCATAAACACAAATAAATTTGTAAATACTAGAAATTAAGGAGGAATTAAATTGAAAAAATACAAAATAATTGCATATATCTGTATAATCTTATTCTTAATACTTGCAACAAGTTTTGGAACATATAAAGTAATATCATCAAACCAAAACAAAGAAAAAGAAATCCAAGAAAAAGCAAAATCAGAAGTAAAATATCTAGAGCAAAACCTAGTAAAAATGTTTAATCAAATGAATAACATAGAATATGAAAACTATAAAATAACCATAAGTGAAATAAGCCCTGAATCAAGCAACCAAAAAAGCAATGAAGAAAGTCAAAACTCACAATCAAGTGAAAAAGGACAAAGTGACAGTGGAGGATCAGAATCAAGTTCAGGCTCAGAAACAAACTCACAATCAGAATCAGAAGGAAGTGAATCAAGTTCAGATAGCACAAGTGGTTCAGGAGGAGTAAAAAGTTCAGGAAATTCAAGTGGAAGTAATACCCAAACATTTAATTTAGAACAAACAGGAGTATTAACAACAACAGAACAAATAGATTGGAAAAAAATAAAAAATGAAATAGAAAACATATATCTATCAATACCAACAATCACACTAGATTTATACCAAACACAAGCAGATGAGCAAGACATACTAAGCCTAAATTCAGAATATGACAACCTAACAAAAGTAATACAAGAAGAAAACAAATCAAACACCTTAAACCAATTAGTAACAATATATGACATACTAGTAAAAATAGCAGATAAAAGCCTAGAATCAGAAACAGAAAAAACAGTACTAAGAACAAAATCACATATATTCAAAGCATATAGTAACTTAGAAGGAGAAAACTGGGAAGAAATATCAAAAAATACCTCATCAGCAGTAGAAGAATTTACAAAACTAATGACACAAAAAGACACAGAAGAAGAAAAACAATACAGTATCAACAAAACATATATAATGATAAGTGAACTACAAAAATCAGTAGAAAAGCAAGATTCAAGAATTTTTTTAATAAAATACAAAAATACACTAGAAGAATTAAGCACAATATGATATAATAACAAATAGAGTAAATTGAATAGTCGCTGGTAAATTCCGAAAGGAACTACGAGAGGAAAGTCCGGGCTCCATAGAGCAATGATGCTAGATAACGTCTAGTGGGGGTGACCCTAAGGAAAGTGCAACAGAAAATAACCGCCAAAATTTGGTAAGGGTGAAAAGGGGAGGTAAGAGCTCACCGCTGTTATGGTGACATAACAGGTCAGTGTAAACCCCATCTGGAGCAACACCTAAGAAAGAAGATTAAGCCTGCTCGGCGCCTTCTTGAAATGCGTGGCTTGAGGTAGTTAGCAATAACTATCCTAGATAAATGGCTATTTTAAATGACAGAACCCGGCTTACAGATTTACTCTATTTTAATATAAGAAAGGAAGCAAAATGAGAATAAGATACAAAAAATGGGCAAGACCAGAACTAGAAGCCTCAAAATTTTACACAGACACACCAGAAGAATACAAAGGAAACTGGAAAGATTTTTTTGAAAATCCCCAAAATCCAATACACCTAGAACTAGGATGTGGAAAAGGTCAATTCATATCAAAATTAGCATCAGAAAACCTAAACATAAACTACATAGCAATAGACCTAATTGATGCAATGCTAGGTCTTGCAAAACGCAACATAGAACAAACCTACAAAGAAAAAAACATAGAACCAAAAAACATAGCAATAACAAGATTTGACATAGAAAGAATACCATTAATACTAGATAAACAAGATGATATAAAAAGAATATACATAAATTTCTGTAATCCATGGCCAAAAGGAAAACACAGAAAAAAAAGACTAACACACACAAGGCAACTAGAAAAATACAAAACATTTTTAAACCCACAAGCCGAAATATACTTCAAAACAGATGATGAAGATTTATTTAACTCAACACTGATATACATGCAAGAATCACAATTTGAAATACAAAAACAAACAAGAGATTTACACCAAAATCCAATATTTGAAACAAATATAATAACAGAACACGAAGAAATGTTTACAAATCAAGGAATACCAATAAAAGCACTAATTGCAAAATTAAAAGGGGAATAATAATGGATGACATAGAAGAAATAAAACAAAACTCAAACAACAAACAATACATACTAGAAAAAGTAAAAAAACAAGGAAAACTACTAGAATACGCCTCTCCAGAACTACAAAATGATCAAGAAATAGTAACAGAAGCAGTAAAACAAGATGGAGAAGCACTAGAATTTGCAAGTGACAAACTAAAAGACAATAAACAAATATTACTACTCGCAATAAAAACAGCACCATGGACAGCATTTTACGCATCAGAAAAACTAAGAGCAGACAAAGAACTAATACTAGAAAGTGTAAAAAACAATGGACAAACCCTATATTATGCATCAGAAAAACTAAGAGATGACGAAGAAGTAGTAAAAACAGCAGTAGCTAATAAAGGAATAATAATAAAATACGCAAGTTATAGACTAAGAAGTAACAAAGAAATAGCAACAATAGCAATAAAACAAGACAAAAGAGCATATCAATTTCTAACAAAAGAACTAAAAAAAGACGAAGAAATAAAAGCCCTATTATAAATCAAAAGAAAAATCTCTTTGCTCAAAATGCATATTCTCATGAGTAACAGGATGAATAAAATCCAAACAATAACAATGCAATTTTTGACCATCATCTAAGCAACTATCACCATACAAAGAATCACCAACTAAAGGATGACCAATACTTGCAAAATGAACACGAATTTGATGAGTCCTTCCAGTCACAAGATGACATTTAACCAAACTACAATTAGTATCTTCATAAAACTTACAAACCCAATATTCAGTAACACTTTTTTTACCATTTTCAAAATCAACACATCTTTCAATAATACTTCCACTTTTCCTAGCAATAGGTAAATCAATAACACCCTCATTATCAGAAAGTTTACCATGAACCAAAGCAAAATAATACTTAGAAAAATTACCAGCACTCATCTGCATAGAAAGAGCCTCATGAATATAAGAACACTTAGCAAAAACAACAATACCAGAAGTATAAAAATCCAAACGATTAACAACTCTAATTTTCTTCTTCAAACCAATTTCATTAAAATAATAACACACACCATTACAAAGAGAATCTAAATAATGTAAACAAGAAGGATGAACAGC
Organism: uncultured Clostridia bacterium; assembly: GCA_947628775.1. Taxonomy (GTDB): domain Bacteria; phylum Bacillota; class Clostridia; order TANB77; family CAG-508; genus CAG-269. The sequence continues at coordinate 38,771 of CANRBI010000003.1, read as the reverse complement.
CATACCAGCAGGTTTATTCAAAACCAATAACCACTCATCTTCATATATAATATCTAAATCCATTTGAGCAGGAACAATATTAGAATTATCCTCAATATAATCCATAGAAACAGAAATAACATCACCCAAACTAACCAAATTACGAGTATCACAAACGCGGCCATTACAAAAAACTAAGTTATTTCTTATTAAAAAACTAAGTAAACGATTAGAAATATTAAATTCATTTTTTAAAATATCATTAATAGAACAATTATTTTTATCAACACTCACAACATATTCTAATTTCATAATCTCACCGCCATCAACATATATTTTACAATGCAAAATAACAAAAATCAATAAAAAATTTGGTAAAATTATTGTAATTTTAAAAAATATTGGTATAATAAATATAATAAATATTCAAAGGAGGAAAGTATGATAAAGAAAATAGCAATATTAGCAAATGGAGGAGATGTTGCAGGATTTAATGCAGTTATAAGAGGAATAGTCAAAACAGCTGAAAACCACGGAATAGAAGCATATGGTTTTTTAGATGGATATAATGGACTATTAAAAAACGACTATATAAAACTAAGCACAGCTGATGAAGGAAAAGCAGAAGGAATATTACCAAAAGGTGGCTCAATAATAGGTTCATCAACAAATGCAAATGTATTTAACTATAAAATAACAAATGAAAACGGAGAAATAGAATATAAAGACCTATCAGACATATGTATAAAAAATATGCAAACAGACGAATTTGATTGTCTATTTACACTAGGAGGAGATGCAACCCAAAAATCAGCCAGAGATCTTTCAACAAAAGGAATAAATGTAATAGGAGTACCAAAAACAATAGACAATGATGTTGCATGTACAGAAATAACATTTGGATACAACACAGCAGTGTCAGTAGCAATGGAAGCAATAGACAGACTACACACAACAGGGGAAACACACCACAGAATAATGGTACTAGAAGTAATGGGAAGATATGCAGGGTGGATAGCCCTAGAAGCAGCAATAGCCGGAGGAGCAGATGTAGCATTAATACCAGAAATACCATATGACATAGAAAAAGTAGCATCAAAAATAAAAAACAGACAAAAAAGGGGTAAAAACTTTAGTATAGTAGTAGTATCAGAAGGAGCAAAACCAATAAATGGAGAAATGACAATACAAAATATGAGAGACAACGGAAACGGAGTAGACAACACAAAACTAGGAGGAGTAGGACAAGTTGTAGCAAAACAACTAGAAGAACTAACAGGTCTAGAATCACGAAACACAACACTAGGATATATGCAAAGAGGAGGAACACCAACAGCATTTGACAGAGTACTATCTACAAAATACGGAACAAAAGCAATGCAACTTGCACTAGAAGGAAAATTCGGAAGACTAACAGTAATAAAAAACGGAAAACTAGATGATGTATCACTAGAAGAAGTAGTAGGAAATAACACTGAAATTGGAGCAGTATCAGGAAATACAGAACAAAGTAACATAAGAAAAGTAACATTAGACCACGATTTAATAAAAACAGCAAGAAGTGTAGGAATAAACTTAGGAGATTAATATAAAATTAGGAGGAAAAAAATGTTAAAAGATAAATTAACAAAAAAAAGAGTAATAATATCATCAATATCAATACTTGCAGTAATAATATTTATATGTATTATAATAATACTAACACAGGCACAAGACACAAAGCAAAAACTTACAATATTAAATGACAAATTAGCAATGCAAAGATATAAAATTACATTAAAAACAGATAAAATGACAAGTACAATTACCAGATATGACTCAGAAGCATGCAAAGAAGAAAAAAATAGTACAACAACATTTAAACAATATACAAAAGATGGTAATGCATATATAGTAACAAATGATAAAATATATGAATATCAAAATAATGACAATATATTATATGAAATCATAGAGCCTTTGGCAAAATTAGCAAATTACGAATATTCAACAGGAACGGAAAAAATTAATGGTAAAAGTTTTGAGTATCAAGAATATGATAATTTTGATAAATTTTTACTATCAGAATTTAATAGTGAAGAAGAAGACACACATACTCCAAAAACAAGACTATATTTTTCAGGAAAAAATCTAAAATATATAAAAACAATAAAAGGAGATAATGAAGAATTAATAGAAATAGATATATCATTTAGAGTAGATAAAAAAGAAGCTCAATTACCATCAGATGCAAATATAGTAAAAATAGATATCAATGGTAATGAAGTAAATGCAAATGATGAAACAAATGAAGATGAGGTAATTGAGGATGATAATGAAGAAGATGAAGAGGAAACAACTGAGGAAGAAACTACAGAAACTGAGGAAGAAGAAGTAAATGAATAGTAAGCAAAAAACCAACTCCGACAAAAGAGTTGGTTTTTTTATCTTATTCCCATTCAATAGTTGCAGGTGGCTTAGAAGTAATATCATAAACAACGCGATTAACATGTTTAACCTCATTAACAATTCTAGAGGAAACCTTTTCCAAAACAGAATAAGGAATTTTACTCCAAACACCAGTCATAAAATCAGTAGTCTCAACAGCTCTCAAAGCAATAGTATAATCATAAGTCCTTTCATCACCCATAACACCAACAGATTTCAAATTAGTCAAAACAGCAAAATACTGATTAATAGACTTATGCAACTCAGCATTTGCAATTTCTTCTCTAAAAATACTATCCGCTTCTTTCAAAATATCCAACTTATCATCAGTAACTTCACCAATTACACGAATAGCAAGACCAGGTCCAGGGAAAGGTTGTCTAAACACAAGATTTTCAGGAATACCAAGTTCTAAACCAGTTTTCCTAACTTCATCTTTAAACAAACTCCTCAAAGGTTCAACAATTTCCTTAAAATCCACATAATCTGGCAATCCACCAACATTATGATGACTTTTAATAACAGAACTTTTACCAAGACCACTTTCAATCACATCAGGATAAATAGTTCCCTGAACTAAAAAATCAACAGTACCAATTTTTTTAGCTTCTTCTTCAAAGACCCTAATAAATTCTTCGCCAATAATTTTTCTTTTAGCTTCAGGATCTACAACACCAGAAAGTTTTGACAAAAATCTTTCCTTACAATTAACACGAATCAAATTAATATCAAACTGTTCAGTAAAAATTTTTTCAACCTCATCACCTTCATTTTTTCTAAGCAAACCATGATCCAAAAAAATACAAGTCAAATTCTTACCAACAGCCTTACTAACTAAAACAGCAGCAACAGAAGAATCAACACCACCAGATAATGCACACAAAACTTTTTTATCTCCAATTTTATCTTTCAACTTATTTACAGTTTCATCAACAAAAGAAGAAATCTGCCAATCACCAGAACAATTACAAATATTATACAAAAAATTCCTAATAACAAAAATACCATTAACAGAATTATTAACCTCTGGATGAAACTGAATACCAAATAAATTCCTCTCAAGATTTTCCATACCAGCATTTGGACAAGAATCAGTATAAGCAATATTTCTAAATCCATCAGGAACACTAGATACAAAATCAGTATGACTCATCAAAAATCCGTTTTTAGAATCAAAACCCTTAAAAAGAGGTGAAGAATTATCAATATCAACATCAGTTGTACCATACTCTCTTTTTTCAGCCCTGCTAACAGTACCTCCTAAAACATTAGTCATAAGTTGCATACCATAACAAATACCTAAAATAGGGATACCTAAATCAAAAATACCCTCATCACACTTAGGAGCATCATCACCATAGCAACTAGCAGGACCACCTGTAAAAATAATGCCTTTTGGATTTTTTTCTTTAATTTTATCTAAAGAAATATCAAAAGGCACAACTTCTGAATAAACATTACATTCACGAACTCTACGAGCAATTAATTGATTATATTGCCCACCAAAATCTAAAATTAAAATTAGTTCATTATTTTTCACAATACATTTCTCCCTTCAAATAATATACATCATTCTATCATAAACACATTTTTATGTCAAAAACAAATTAAAAAATTCTAAAAGCCATAAAATACTCACTTTACATAATTTAAAATGTTGTAATTTTATGTAGTTTTTAGCTGGAATTTATTGAAAAATGTGATAAAATATGGTATAATAAATATGTATGAAAGGAGTGGTGATAATGTTTAATTTATCAAAAAATATGAAAATTGATATAACGAAAATATTAACGATTGTATTATTATCTACACTTATTGTAACATTACCACAAAACACATATGCGGCAAGCAACACAATAAAACTATATGATATAAATAAAGACGGAAAAACAAACTTTTCTGACTTAATGTTAATAATGCAACAAATATATATGAACAGGAATTCTACGCCTTCAAAAGAGGTAATATCAGTAGAATTAAATAAAACGAGCCTTGAAATAGAAAAAGGAAACAAAGAAAAGTTAGAAGCAAAAATAACGCCAGAAAATCTATCAGATAAAAAATTAACATGGAAATCAGAAAACACGGATATAGCAACAGTAGATGACACAGGTACAGTAGAAGCAATAGAAGAAGGAACTACACAAATAACAGTACAAACAGAAAATGGAAAATCCGCTTCATGTACAATTATGGTCATAAACACAGAAATGAAACTAAATGAAACCAATATAGAATTAAATGTTGGTGAAACAAAAGAAATATATGTAGAAAACATGAAAGACGAACCTCTAATTTGGAGTTCATCAGACCCTACTATTGTAAGTATAAGCCAAACAAAAAGTGAAGAAGAGGTATCTGTAGAATTTTCAGATAACAGTATAGTTACAATAAACAGAGGAATAGAAATAACGGCTCTAAAAGAAGGATCAACTGAAATAGAAGTAAAAACAACATATAATAAAACAGCAAAATGCACTATAACAGTAAAAAACACAGAACCTATACCAGAAGAAGAACCAAAGACAGAAGAACCAACAGAACCAGCTGAACCAACAGAGCCAACAGAACCTGTGCCAGACACACCATCTACACCATCAGAACAAGAACCAACACCAGAAACACCAGATACGCCAACAACACCATCAGAGCAAGAACCGGCACCAGAAACACCAAATACACCATCTACACCATCAGAACAAGAACCAACACCAGATACACCATCAACATCACCAGAACAAACAACACCTCCACAAGAAGGACCAAGTATAGAAGAACCAGTAGAAGCAACAAAAATAACATTAAATGAAACAAAAATAGAATTAGTAACAGGAAATACAACAAAATTACAAGCAACAATATCACCAGATTATGCAATAAATAAAACAGTAATATGGTCATCAGCAGATACAAATATAGCAACAGTAACTGAAGATGGAATAGTAAAAGCAATCTCAAAAGGAAACACAACAATAACAGCAGAAACAACAAATGGAAAAACAGCAACATGTTATATAGTTGTAAATAATCCAGAAATAGAAGTAGAATATATTTCATTAAGCAGAACATCAATAGAATTAAATAAAGATTATTCATTAAAATTACAAGCAACAATAACACCAGGGAATGCAACAAACAGATCAATAACATGGACATCAGCAGATACAAATATAGCAACAGTAACTGAAGATGGAGTAGTAAAAGCAATATCAAAAGGAACAACAACAATAACAGCAACATCATCAAATGGAAAAACAGCAACATGTCAAGTTGTAGTAACTGAACCAATAATAGAAGTACAATATGTTACACTAAACAAATCAACATTAAATTTAACACCAGGAAAAACAGAAAATTTACAAGCAACAATAACACCAGGAAATGCAGTAAATAAAACATTAACATGGACATCATCAAATACAAATGTAGCAACAGTAACATCAACAGGAGAAGTAAAAGCAATATCTGAAGGAAGTACAACAATAACAGTTAAAGCAACAACAGGAGAAGCTGGAAAATGTACAGTAATAGTTAAAAAAGAAGAACAAGAAGTAACAAAAATAACTTTAAATAAAACAAACTTAACACTAGAAAAAGGAGAATCAGAAAGACTAATAGCTACTGTAGAACCACAAGATGCAAAAGATAAAGAAATAACATGGACATCATCAAATTCAAATATAGCAAAAGTAGACACTAACGGAAATGTAACAGCTGTATCAAAAGGAAATGCAATTATAACAGTAAGAACAAAAAATGGAACATCAATATCATGTTTTGTAACAGTTAAAGAGCCAAATGTAGAACCAGAAAAACCACCAGTAGTTGATGTAACAGGAATATACTTAAGCAAATCAAAACTTGAATTATTAATAGGAAAATCAGAACAAATAACAGCAACAATAACACCAACAAATGCAACAAATAAAGAAGTAAAATGGACAACATCAAATGCAGCAATAGCAACAGTAAGTTCAAATGGTACAATTAAAGCAATATCTGAAGGAACAGCAACTATAACAGTAACAAGTCAAGCAAGTGGAGATTCAGCACAATGTTTTGTTACAGTAAAAGATGGAACAATAAAAGCTACCAATATAACATTAAATGAAACTAATATAACATTAGAAAAGGGAAAAACACAAAAATTAACAGCAACAATAACACCAACAAATACAACAGATAAAACTATAACATGGTCATCATCAAATACAAATATATTAACAGTTGAAACAGATGGAACAATAACAGCAAAATCAGAAGGAACTGCAAGTATAACAGCAACAACATCAAATGGTTTATCAGCAGTATGTTATGTTGAAGTAATAAAAAGTGCACCAGAAATAGTAATTGATGGGCAAACTATTACTGTACCAGAGGGAGATAAACTATATTTCCTAGATACAATATATAGAGAAGATGGTAAAAAAGATGCTACAGGAATAAGTAATGACTGTATAATAATAGAAAGTAATGGCGAATATGCGATGATAGATACAGGTAAATTAGAAATAAATTACAGAATAAAAAATTACTTAAAAGAATTAGGAATAACAGAACTTAAATGGGTATTAATTACACACAGCCATACAGACCATATAGGAGGAGTTAAAAATGCTAAAACAAACATATATGAACAAGTAAAAGTTGATACCTTATACATAAAAAATCGTTCTAAATCACCTGATTATAAAAAAGTATATAATAATACAGTACAAGTAGCAAAAGATCATAATACAAAAGTAGTAGATCCAAATACTATTAGTAATAAAGAAATCAAAGTAGGAAATATAACATTCAAGCTATTTAATACACAAGATAGACTAGGTAAAAAAGTATCAGATACTACTGAAGAAGATATAAACAGCATAGTAGCAGCAGCAAATATATCAGGAAAAAGAGTATACTTAGCAGGAGATTTAGGAAGAGATACTACTGAAGGTCGTAAAATAGTAACAGATATAACAAAACAAGTAATGGATTACTTTGAAGGCAAAAGAATAAATTTGTATAAAGCAGCAAATCATGGTTATGACAATGTTCATCAAGGATTTTCATCAGACTTATTGACTAAACAACTAAAAAATCCATATAACTTAGTAGTTACAAGTTACCAAAACGATTCAAGAGGAAAAATAATAACAAATTACATTAACAAAACAGCAAAAGCAGGATATTATACAGCAAGAGGAACAGTAATAGCAAATATATCTAACGAGGGAGAACTAACATTTAAACAATTAGCTAACCATTATACATATGCACTTCCTAAGTAAAAAATATTTACAAAAAGCACAAAATATGGTATAATTAAAGTACATAAAAAATTAAATAAGGAGGGTCATATATTATGACAGAGTTAAAGGCAACGACAATGAAATCTTTACAGCAGGAATGGACAGCCTGGGAGCTCACAGATGCGCCAAGCCGAATAAAAAAGAAAGAGATGTACTCTCTTGCAAAGGAAATTCGGCGAATCGCAAAAATTCAGGAGCAACAGCTTTCTATTGAAGAAATAGCATTCGTAAGAATGACAAGCGATTTCCTGAAAAGAGTGGCCTGGGAATTCGAAATTCCCTGTCATAAGAGACCAAGTCAGAGCCCAATCATAGGGCACTGACACAAACCAAAAGAGGGGGGAGCAACTAGCCCCCTTTTAAAATTGAATAAAATTACACCAAACCACTAGTAGGAATATAGCTTTCATCAAAAGGATAAACATACTCATCATTAGGTTTATCAATACCCTTAATATCATTAATCTTTACAATAGGCATATCACCATGATACTCACCCTTTACAATCTCACCAGTAATTTCCACCCAAGAATTACTTTCAAAATTAGAAATAGAATCACACTCACAAAGAAAACCAACAACCACAGTCTGAAAAGCAGAAGAAATAATCATATCTCTTGCCAAAACAAACTGATTACTATTAAAATCCAAAACCCTATAAACATAACCAGAAAAATGAATTTTAACACCAACATATGAATCAATATCATCATGAACAGCTTTCAAAACATTAGTATAATTTCTAGGAGAAATATCACAAATACCACCTTTTTTAATACAAGTAGAAACAGAAGAGGAATCGTCCTCATTATCATTTGCACCATTAAAAACCCTAATACTCACAATAACAGTAATACAAATAACCAAAATAACAACACCAGTAAAAAATATTTTAAAAATTCTACTACCATTAACTTTAACATTATAAACAAACATACCAAATCCCCATTTCCCAATTAGCAAATTATATATATACTAAAAAATATGCGAAATAAAAAAAAATATGTACAAAACACTTGATAAATTTCCATTTTAGTGGTATATTATCAAAGAGAATATAAACTTAGGAGGACTACACGAAATGAAACTATTTAAAACATACAGTGAAAAAGAGGTAAAAAGAGTAATGCCTCTAGTACAAAAAATCAATGACCTAGAAGCGGAAATGACAAAATTAACAGATAGTGAATTAAGAGGAAAAACCGACTACTTCAAAAAACAACTATCAGAAGGCAAAACACTAGACGACATATTACCAGAAGCATTCGCAGTTGTAAGAGAAGCCTCAAAAAGAACACTAGGACTAAGACACTTTGATGTACAATTAATAGGAGGAATCATCCTACATCAAGGAAGAATAGCAGAAATGAAAACTGGTGAAGGAAAAACACTAGTTGCAACACTACCAGTATACCTAAACGCACTAGAAGGAAAAGGAGTGCATGTAATAACAGTAAATGATTACCTAGCCAAAAGAGATAGTGAATGGATGGGTAAATTATATAAATTCCTAGGACTATCAGTAGGACTTGTAATAAATGGAATGGAACCTGCACAAAAACAAAAAGCATACAATTCAGATATAACATATGGAACAAACAATGAATTTGGATTTGATTACCTAAGAGACAATATGGTAATATACAAAAACCAATTAGTTCAACGTTCACTACACTATGCAATAGTAGACGAAATAGACAGTATATTAATAGACGAAGCACGTACACCATTAATCATATCAGGTAGAGCAAACGAATCATCAGACCTATACAAAAAAGCAAATGATTTCGTAACAAGACTAGAAGCAAAAATAATAGTAGAAGAAGATGTAAAAGATTTTGAACAAGCAGAAGACAACGAAAACTATGACTATATAGTAGACCTAAAAGCAAAATCAGCATCACTAACACAAAAAGGAATCAAAAAAGCAGAAGAATTCTTCAAACTAGAAAACTTCAACGACCTAGAAAACTCTACACTAGTACACCACGTAAACCAAGCACTACGTGCACATGGAGTAATGAAAAAAGACATAGACTACATCGTAAAAAATGGAGAAGTACTAATAGTAGACGAATTCACAGGACGTATAATGTATGGTAGAAGATACAACAACGGACTACACCAAGCAATAGAAGCAAAAGAACACGTAAAAATAGCAGATGAATCAAAAACACTAGCAACAATAACATTCCAAAACTACTTCAGAATGTACACAAAACTATCAGGAATGACAGGTACAGCAATGACAGAAGAAGCAGAATTCGAAGAAATATACAATCTAGATGTTATATCAATACCAACAAACAAACCAATGATACGTAAAGACGAAAATGATGTAATCTACAAAAACGAAAATGCAAAATTCAGAGCTGTAGTAGAAAGTGTAAAAGAAAGCCACAGCAAAGGTCAACCAGTACTAATAGGTACAGTATCAATAGAAAAATCAGAAAAACTAAGCAAACTACTACAACAAGAAAGAATACCACATGAAGTATTAAACGCAAAATCACATGAAAAAGAAGCCATGATAGTAGCCCAAGCAGGTAAATTTGGAGCAGTAACAATAGCAACAAACATGGCAGGACGTGGTACAGACATCATGCTAGGAGGAAATAGTGAATACCTAGCAAAAGAAGAAATGGCAAAAAACAGAGTACCAGAAAACCTAATAGAAGAATCAAACACATATTATGAAACAGATGACCAAGATATCCTAAGAGCAAGAGAGCAATTCAAAAAACTAGTAGCAAAATATGACGAACAAATAAAACAAGAAAAAGAAAAAGTCCTAAGTGTAGGAGGACTAAAAATAATAGGAACAGAAAGACACGAATCAAGAAGAATTGACAATCAATTAAGAGGACGTAGTGGACGTCAAGGAGACCCAGGAGAATCAAAATTCTATATAGGACTAGATGATGACCTAATGAAAATATTTGGAGGAGACACAATAACAAAAGTATACAACACACTAGGAGCAGACGAAAACCTACCAATAGATTCTAAAATCATATCAAGAGCAGTAGAAAACGCCCAAAAGAAAGTAGAAGGCAGAAACTTTGGTATACGTAAAAACGTCCTAAAATATGATGATGTAAACAATGTACAAAGAGAAATAATCTACAAACAAAGAAGAGAAGTACTAGACGGCGAAAACCTAAAAGACAGTATCACAAACATGATAAAAAGTGTAGCTGAAGAAACAGTAGACATATACACAAGTGGAACAGAAGAAGGAGTACATGTAGAAGTAGACTCACTAAACAACGAAATACTAACAAATTTCGGAATAGAAATGCTAAGCTATCTAAAAGAAAACGAAAAAGAACCAAACAAAATAAAAGAAGAATTAAAGAAACAAGCAATAGCAAGATATACCGAAAAAGAAGTAGAAGTTGGAGATGAGCCACTAAGAGAACTAGAAAGAGTAGTACTACTAAAAGTAGTTGACGAAAAATGGATGAACCACATAGACAGCATGGAAGAACTAAAAGACGGAATAGGGCTAAGAGCATATGGACAACAAGACCCAGTAGTAAAATACAGAATGGAAGGAATGGACATGTTTGACGAAATGATAGCCAACATAAAATTCGATGTAGTAAAAATCCTAATGAACATCAGAAAACAAGGCGAAATAAGACGTCAAGAAACAGCCAAAATAACAGGAGCAGCCCTAGAAGCAATCAACAGTGTAGACGGCGGAAAATCAATCAACGTCAACCAAAACCAAACAATCCGCAACGAAGAACCAAAAATAGGCCGCAACGACCCCTGCCCATGTGGCTCAGGCAAAAAGTATAAGAACTGTTGCGGCAAAAACACATAAACAAAAACACAAATAACAATTAAATTATCAACAAAATACAATAAATTAAAACAAATAAAAACCATCAAAAAGGAATGCAAATCAGCATTCCTTTTTAAGTAAAAATATATAAGTAAAGAAATAAATGATACCATAAATGATACTATAAAATTAAAAAACAAAAGAAAAATATTGCAAATTTTATATTTTCTAATTGCGACAACAATGTCGTCGCAATTGAGAAGGCTTCATTATTAAAATATAAACAATATTTATTTAGAATATTTTTATATAATTTCTTTGAGTTAATGATTGCAAAAAAATTTTTTATTGATATAATTAGATTAAAATAAAAAAAGGAAATAGTTGAATATGAAAGATACCATAATTTATTTAATCAGACATGCAGAGACTATAAGTGAGAATGGAATTAGAAATACAAATGAAACACCACAAGACATTAGTGAAAAGGAAATATTATCAATTAAAGGAGAAGAAGATTCAAAAAAATTAAGCAAAAACAGTGAGCTAAAAAATATTGATATAATTTGGTGTAGTAGTTATACTAGAGCAAAACAAACAGCAAAATATATTGCAAATGAAAATAATTTACAATATAACTTAGATAAAAGATTATGTGAAAGAAAACTTGGAAATATAGAAGATTTAGCAATATTTATGAATGACAAATCAACCAAAGATCCTTCTCGTGAACAATTAGCATTCCCAGAATTTAAAACTCGTGACGGTGAAAGTGCAATTGATACTAATAAAAGAATGAATGAATTTATGAATGAAATAATGGAAAAATACAAGGGGAAAAGAATAGCAATAGTAAGTCATGGAGGAGCAATTAAATTTTATTTACTAAGTTACTGCAAAGTAAATGAAAATCTAAATCTTGAATACAAAGGAGAAGAGTTAACTATATCATCTCCTTGCTTATTAAAATTAACTTTCAGAAAAAATGTATTAATAAATCTAGAACAAATCAAATAATGCTGATAATAAAACAATAACTTCACCAATAGTTTCACCAATATTATAGAAAATATAAATATTATTTATAAAAAAAAGGAACTTGATAAAATTCAACTTGTCAGAATTTCCGACAAGTTCAAAAAAGAAGAAAATTGATATTCAATTTAATATAGAAGGATTTGAGATGATTTAATATGAAAAAGAAGATACTAATTTCTTCGGTTATAATATTTTCTATTTTTATAATGTTAATAATAGGATGGAGTTTATATGTTGAAATTGATACAACATATAAAGGACTTGAATTTTTAATACCAATATTATGTAAAAAAGAAGTAATAAAGTTATCACAAAAAGATTTTTTTGATGAAGAAAAATTGGAAAGAATGTACTTATCAAAAAAACAAGGAGAAAAAGTCTTAAAAAAAATAGAAAGTAATAATAATTGGATAAAAGGGGAAATAGACGAAAAAATTGAGGAACAACTTAAATTTTATACAAGGGAAGAAATTTATAATAAAATTCCTTATATAAAAAATAAATATTGGATATTTACAAATAGGAGCAATGGAGCAAAAGATAAGCATAGTATTGATGAAGTAATAAGTGATTTATATTATTCAGTTTCATTTGGAGTATTTGATATAGACAATAATATTTTGTATTATTATGAATATGAAAGGTAAATGTTAGTATAAAATTAATGTAGGCAAAATAAAAATTACCTACATTTACTTGACACATACGAAAATCTAATATAAATTTCCACTACTTGAAAAATATAGTAATATATGATAAAATATGATACATAAAAATACAAGGAGGGCTCTACATGGAACGGAATAAATATTCTTTTCAAAAGGAGCGTGAAAATTCTGCTTCATTAGTATTCCATAAGGAAAATGAAGAAAAGGATTTACAAACAATCCAAAAGGCTGTGGCATTAGCCTACAAAAACAAGGTAGTAATAACAATATATGAAGATGACTTTGGTAAGATAGCTATACACTTTATGGGAAAGAAAGAGAGTATAGAGAAAATTGCTAACTACTACCAAAAATAAAATGCCAACACAAAGGGGAGCCAAAGCTCCCCAATTTATATAAAGGGAAGTGATAAAATGCTAGAACTAGAAGAAAACACAAGACAATTACAAACACAAAAACAAAAAATACAAGAATTGGGTGAATCTCTTTGACATAGAAGGACTAAAAAACAAACTAAAAGAACTAGAAGCGGAAACAACAAAAAATGATTTCTGGAATGACACACAAAATTCAAGTAAAGTACTTACACAAATCAAAAAAATAAAATCAAAACATGATACATACACAAAATTAAAAGACGAAAACACAAACCTACTAGAAATGACAGAATTATTAACACTAGAACCAGATGAACAACTAGCAAAAGACATAATAAAAAATACAAAAAACCTACAAAAAGAACTAGAAAAATTAGAAATACAAACACTATTTGCAGGAAAATATGACAACAATAATGCAATAATAACAATCCACCCAGGAGCAGGAGGAACAGAATCCCAAGACTGGGCTGAAATGCTATACCGCATGTATACCAGATGGGCAAATCAAAACTCATTTTCAACAAAAGAACTAGACTTTCTAGAAGGAGAAGAAGCAGGTCTAAAAAGTGTTACATTTGAAATAATAGGAGAAAATGCCTATGGATATATGAAAAGCGAAAAAGGAGTACATAGACTAGTACGTATATCACCATTTGACAGTGGAGGAAGAAGACACACATCATTTGCATCTGTCGAAGTATTACCAGAAATATCAGATGACATTGAAATAGAAATAAACCCAGACGACTTAAGAATAGACACATACAGAGCATCAGGAGCAGGAGGACAACATATAAACAAAACATCATCAGCAATACGAATAACACACATACCAACAAATACAGTAGTAGCATGTCAATCAGAACGTTCACAATTACAAAATAGAGAAACAGCAATGAAAATGCTAAAATCAAAACTATTAGACCTAAAAGAAAAAGAACAAAAAGAAAAAATAGAAGACCTAAAAGGAGAACAAAAAGACATAGCATGGGGAAGTCAAATACGCTCATATGTATTCTGCCCATACACCATGGTAAAAGACCATAGAACAAACTATGAAGTAGGAAATGTAGAAAGTGTAATGAATGGAGAAATAACACAATTTATGGAAGCATATCTAAAAAAACAGTAATTTATCATTTTTAAATACAATTGCATATAATGTAAGGAGGAATATTTAAATAAATATATCTCACAATACATCAAAAGAGGTGCAACAAAAATGAACACAATTGTATTAAAATTTGGTGGAAGTTCAGTAGCCAACAACGAAAAACTAAACATAGTAGCCAACAAAATAATTGAACAATATGACAAAGGAAACAATATAGTTGTAATAGTATCAGCACAAGGAAAAACAACAGACAAATTATTAGAAGAAGCCTATACACTATCTAAAACTCCAGAAAATAGAGAACTTGATGTGTTATTAAGCACAGGAGAACAAATAACAATTGCAAAACTAAGCATCTTATTAAAAGAACTAGGATATAATGCAATTTCACTAACAGGATGGCAAGCAGGAATATATACAAATAACACAAATCAAAATGCCATAATTCAAAACATTGACACAAAAAGAATTACAGACGAATTAAAAAAACGCAAAATAGTAATAATAGCAGGATTCCAAGGATATAACAAAAATCTAGATATAACAACATTTGGCAGAGGAGGATCAGACACAACAGCAGTAGCAATAGCAGCAGCACTCAAAGCAACAAACTGCTATATATACTCAGATGTAGACGGAATATATACAGCAGATCCAAACAAAATAGAAGACCCAAAAAAACTAAACTCACTTTCATACAAAGAAATGTTAGAACTATCAAGTGAAGGAGCAAAAGTATTACATGGAAGATGTGTAGAAATAGCAGAAAAATACAAAATACCAATAATAACAAAATCAACATTTAATGACAAAGCAGGAACAGTAATATCAGATGCAATAGAAGAAAACACAATAAAAAGTGTAGTAAAAAAAGACATCTCCAGAATATCAATAGTAGGAATAGGTATAATTAGGAACATAGAGCTAATACAAAAAATTTTAGACATTATAAACCAAAACAAACAAGAATTACTAGAATTCAATGTAACAGAAAGTAAAATATCAATCAATTTTAAAAATGTAATACCAGATCAAATACTAGAAGAAATTCATTCAGTAGCAACAGAAAAATAAAATTATACAAAAAGGAAATAATATATGTTATTTCCTTTTTTGATGTTCTAAAACAGACAACCCTCGAATATATATAATATAGATAAAACCTAGAAGATAACAAACAACAGGTTTATAGGTAAAACCACACAAAAACCTAAATATAAAAAACGAGGAATGAAAAAAATGACAATAGATGAAAGAAAACCGATAAGTACAGGAGTAATCCAAAACATCATACTAGAAAACAGAGGCAAACTAACAATAACAGGTGTAAATGATGTATTAAGTTTTGATGACCAAGTAGTAATAGTAGACACAGAATTAGGTCTTCTCACAATAAAAGGAGAAAACTTACGCATAAACAAACTAAGCATAGACACCTCAGAAGTAATAGTAGAAGGAACAATATCATCACTAACATACAGTGATAAAAATCTAGAAGCAAACAAAGGAGGTGGACTACTTAGCAAAATATTCAAATAAGAGGGAGGACTTTAATGATAACAAATCAAGCATATATATTCATGATATTTGTAGTAATAGGCATAATAATAGGAATCATATTTGACTTTTTCCGAATACTCCGAAAAAGTTTCAAAACAAAAGACTTAATAACCTATATAGAAGACATAATTTTTTGTATACTAACAGGAAGTATAACACTATATTCTATTTTTAAATTCAACAGTGGAGAAATACGAATATATATGTTCTTTGGAATATTTCTAGGATGCACAATATACATGTTAAGTATAAGTAAATACATCATAAAAGCAAATGTAACACTAATAAAAAAAATAAGTAACATTATAATAAAAACAGCAAATATAATAAGCATACCATTTAAACACATAAAAAAACTAATCAAAAAAACATTCAAACCAATTTCATTTATAATAATAAACCTAAGAAAAACAATGTCGAATATAACTATAAAAAGTAATAATTTATTAAAAAACAATAAAAATATCAAAAATAAAGAAGGAATATACAAAAAAATGTAGAATAATATATATAGTAAAAATTAAAACCATTATGAATTGGAGAGATAATTACTTATGACAAAAAGTAAAAAAATATTTAAACTAATAATTATTTTAATAGGAGTATTATATGCAACAGTAACTTTTGCAACCCAACAAAAGACACTAAACCAATACTCAAAAAATTGTGAAGAACTATCAGAACAAATACAAGAACAAGAAGAATACAAACAAGAACTATCAAAAAAGAAAGATGATATAAACTCAACAGAATTTATAGAAGAAACAGCACGAGAAAAGCTAGACATGTATCTACCAAACGAAAAAGTATACATAGATGCAGGTTATTAAATTTTTAATATAACAAATAGATAACACAAGAAAAAGGATGTATAAATAAAAAAATCAAAAAAACAAAGGCTATTAACACAAGAATGTTAATAGTCTTAAATATTTTACAAAAAACTATTCCATTTTTTGTAAAACCATGTTATAATATAATACATAAAACAATTTTATTAATTCTAATAATTAATTATATTCAAAAAAATTAAATTCGTAATTAACGAAAAGCCCAAAATAAAATATAAAGGAGGAATATTATGCCAGAACTAGAAGCAATGTCTCTAGTAGATTTACGTACTTTAGCAAAAGAAAAGAATATAAAAAACGTTTCTAAACTAAAAAAAGAGGAATTAATCGAAATACTAAGTCAAATATCAAAACAAACAGGAACAGAGGAAAAAGGCACAACTATACAAGAAGAAAGGATACCTGCAAACCCAACCCAATATGATGCAAATGGAGAACCAATAGTAGACTATAAGCTAACAAACGAAGGAGATGAAATAGTAGAAGGAATACTAGACATACTACCAGATGGATATGGATTCTTAAGAGGAGAAAACTATCTATCAACACCAAAAGACGTATATCTTTCTATGGTACAAATAAAAAGATTCAAACTTGATACAGGAGATGTAGTAAAAGGAATATCAAGATACCGTGAAGGAGAAAAATTCCCATCACTAATATTTGTAGGAGAAGTCAATGGAGAGCACCCAGAAAAAGCAGCAAAAAGAAGAAGATTTGATGAACTAACACCAATATATCCAGATGAAAAACTAAAACTAGAAACAGTACCAAATGAATATGCAATGAGACTAATAGATTTAATAAGCCCAATAGGAAAAGGGCAAAGGGGAATGATAGTAGCTCCACCAAAAGTAGGAAAAACAACCTTACTTAAAAAATTTGCAAACAGCATAACCACAAACAATCCAGAAGTAGAATTACTAGTACTACTAATAGACGAAAGACCAGAAGAAGTAACAGATATGAAAAGATCAATAAAAGGACAAGTAATATACTCAACATTTGACGAACTACCAGAACACCACGTAAAAGTTGCAGAAATGGTACTAGAAAGAGCCAAAAGACTAGTAGAACACGGAAAAGATGTAGTAATACTACTAGACAGTATCACAAGACTAGCAAGAGCCTACAACCTAGTAATACCATCATCAGGAAGAACACTATCAGGAGGACTAGACCCAGCAGCACTACACAAACCAAAAAAATTCTTTGGAGCAGCCCGTAACATAGAGTATGGAGGTAGTCTAACAATACTAGCAACAGGCCTAATCGATACAGGAAGCAGAATGGACGACGTAATATTCGAAGAATTCAAAGGAACAGGAAACATGGAAGTACACCTAGACCGCAAACTATCAGAAAAACGAATATTCCCAGCAATCGACATAAACAAATCCGGAACCAGACGAGAAGACCTACTACTAACCCCAAAAGAAAAAGAAACAGTATTTGCCCTACGTAAAGCCATGAGCAGCCTATCAGTAACCGAAGTAACCGAACAAGTAATCAAAAAAATGACAGAAACAAAAACAAATGAAGAATTTATAAACAATATGGAGTTGTATTTGAAATTATATAAATAGGAGGAAAAAATATTGGATTATAAAGATTTAATGGATTATTGGATAAATAGTTCTGACAGAGATTATGAAGCTATGAAAAAGAATTTTGAAGTAAAGCAATTTACATGGTCTTTATTCATCGGTCATTTAGCAATAGAAAAATTATTAAAAGGATTATTTGCAAAATATAATGAAGACAATCCATACACAATAAAATCACATAATTTATTAGCACTAGCACAAAAATGTAATCTTGAACTAACAGATGAACAGGTAGAAAAATTAAAAATAATAACACAATTTAATATAAGTACTAGATATGAAGATTATAAAGATGAATTCTATAAGATTTGTACAGAAGAATATACAAGTAATCAAATTAAAAATATTGAGGAGGTACGAATATGGCTAAAAAAATTATTAGCACAGAAATAATGGATTCAATAGAAAAGTACATAAATATAATCAAACAATATTACAATATCGATGCTATTATATTATTTGGTTCATATGCAAAAGGAACAGAAAATGAGGAAAGTGATATTGATATAGCAATAATATCAAGTGACTTTAAAAATATTATTCAAGATGGTGCGGATTTAATTGGATTCACATGGAAAATTGATACAAGGATAGAGCCACACCCAATCAGGACAGAAGACTATAATAATGCTAGTACACCATTTGTTCAAGAAGTTATAAATACAGGTATAAAAGTTGCTTAAAAATATATATGAAAGAATATATACAAATTGTATATATTTTTTTTTATGAAATAATTAAACCTTAAAATCAAAAATTTCGTAAAGTATAGAACTTTACGAAACAGCATAAATACTGATATTTAAAGAAATTAAGGTGATATTAAAAACAACCTAAAACGTAAAAAAACCAATAAAACAAAATTAGTTCTATTGGCTTTTATATTGTTATAGCTTATCCAAAAACTCTTTTTGAATAGAATAAGAAGAATGAACATATCTATTTAATGTTATGCTAACATTAGAATGTCCTAAAATTTCACTTAAAGATTTTGCATCCATCCCAATTTTTATACAATTTGTCGCAAAAGTATGTCGTAATACATGAAAGTTATAATTAGGAATATTACATAACTGCAAACAATTTTTAAAAATATAATAATAACAGCGTGGCTCTATAAATTTATTTGTACCAGTTAAAAAATATAAATCATCATTAAAATTTTTTGCTTTTTTTAAATTTTTTAAAACTCTTAGAAGCTTATTAGAAATAGGGATTTTTCTAATAGAATGATAAGTCTTAGGCTCATCTATTTGTACTTCTGTATTATTTTTTCCTTTGTATACACGTTGAACAGTTTTATTAACAGTTATCAGTTTTTCCTCTAAATCTATATCTTTCCAAGTCAAAGCACAAATTTCTCCTATACGTAATCCTGTATTTAAACAAATTAATATACCTATATATTTTGGATTAAAACTTTTTATACAAAACTGTTCAAGTCTTTCTACTTCATCTTTTTTCAATACTTTAACTTCACACATCTTCTTTTTTGGAGTACAAATTAAGTCTAAGTTATAATGTACATTATATTTCTGCTCAATATATTTTAAAATTGATTTTAAAACTATAATTATATCAGTCACAGTCTTAGGTGAAAGAGTTTTTGATAAACGTTCTATATAAATATTAAAATCATAATTTACAAAAAAATATATATTTTTATTTCCAAAATATTGAATAATATATTTATTAATGATATATTTATATCTATAATATGTAGAAGATTTAATAGAAAATTTTTTGAATAAAAGCCATCTTTTAACAGCTGTTTTAAAAAGTTTTCTTTTATTTATCAAACTCATTTTGATATCCACCTCCTTTTAAATGAATTACAAGAAATACTTGCAATTCAAATATAAAGGATTTTTGTGAAAATTGGAAGAAAAAATGTCGAAATATGTTGCAATATTAACAAATTTATGATAAAATAATTTGTAGTCGTAAAGTTCTATACTTTATGACTAAAATATGGGAGAAAAAGATGTCAGAACCAACCAAGAACAATAAAAAGAGTGGAACATACACAACAACCTATAAAATAAGATTTTACACAAACAACCTAGAATATCTAAAACTAACTCAACAAATATACAATGAACTGATAGAAATATACTACAATTTAATATTCAAATATGACGAACTACTAACTCTATCAAATCAAAAATGTATGAGAGAACTAGAAAAACTAACAATTATAGGATTAACAGGGGAGAGACCACCAGAATATTTTGATCAAAATGCTCCAACAGAATTAAGACGAGCAGCAATAAATCATGCAATAGGTCTAGCAAAATCATACACAGAACTATCAAAAAAAGCAAAAGAAAACCCAAAACAAAAAAAACCAAACAAAGCAACAACTTTTAATTGTTCAACAACATTTTACAAAGGTATGTACAAAAACATAGAACCAAATGGAACAGTAGAAATCAAACTATATGATGGCGAAAAATGGAGATGGTACAAAGCAAAATTCAAAAACTGGAACTTTCCAGAAAATGCCCAAATACAATCACCAACAATAGTAATAAACAAAGACTATGTAATGGCACACATACCAGTAAAAAGAAAAATAGATGATATAACCCCAATAAAAGAAAGAATGAAAGACGAAAATGTCCGAGTATGTGGAATAGCATTTTCAAACACAGACAAAGTAGCAACATGTGTAGTAATAGACAGACAAGGAAAAGTCATAAAAACACTATTTGTATCAGGAGGAAATGAATACAAAAATCAAATAACAAAAATATTAAACAAACAAAAGCGAAACATCTTAAACAACAAAGAAATACAACAAACAAACAACAACCACAAGAACTACCGCAAAAAAACAAACCAAATAATAAATTACTACTCACATGTAATAAGCAAAAAAATAATAGACTTCTGCATACAAAACCACGTACAAGTAATATCAACAGCATTATCAACTAAAGACAAAGCATACTACTACACAAAAAGTAAAAAAAACAGACCAATATATTTACGTGAAAACATAACAAACTACATAAACTACAAAGCATTTCGAAAAGGAATACTATCAACAATAGTACCAAGAAAAGACAAAGCAAGCAAATGCTACAAATGTGGAGGAGAAATACAAAGCCGAAAGCTAAAAACCAAATGTGAAAATGGTCACCAAATGGACTACTACTTCAACTACGCAATGAATGTAGCACTAGAAAGCTTAAGAAAATACGGAATAAAAATATAAATCCTATATGAAAACAAACATATAGGTGAGTACATTAACTACATGTTAATGTATTTGTGTTGAATATCGCAATTCTATGCTGAAAATGCATAGATAAAGAAGTAAAAATATTCAAAGGCAGTAGAATCCAAAAATTTGAAAATAAGTGGGAGATAATAGTGAGGGAATTAAGGAAGCATAGAAATGTAATATTAAGAATAATAGATATCTTTATAATAATAGTTTCTTATTGTATTACCGTACTTATTTTAGAAAACACATTAGCATTTAATCCAAAACTTGCAAAGCAAGTAATAACAACATTAATTCCAGCAGTAATAGTATATACAACAATGTTAACAGTTTTCAAAACATACAAAAATATTACAAGATATGAAAATGGAAACGATTATCTAGTATATATACTAGCATGTTTAGTTTCTTACATAATAATTTCAATACTAAAAATTTTCTTTGGAAATAGTATTGTCAATCATAGAATAAATGCAATCGCAACATTATTAATTATAGTATCAATAATAAGTTACAGAGTAATTTTAAGATTTATATTAAATGGTGGATATAAAAAATACAAAGTAAATGAAAACGAAAATGCGAGAAAAAATGTACTAATAATAGGTGCAGGAGAAGCAACAAAAATAGTATTAGGAACATTAAAAACTACATTTAGAGACATATACAATGTAGTAGGACTAATAGATGACAACATAAACAAAGTAAACTATGCAATATCAGGAAACAGAATATTAGGAACACGAAAAGACATACCAGAAATATGCAAAGAGAATAATGTAGAATTAATACTATTCTCAATATCAAACATTTCAAACCAAGACAGAAAAGATATATTGCAAATATGTCAACAAACAGGGTGCAAAGTAAGAATCTTACCAGGTACACAAGATTTAATAAGAAACAAAGCCCTAATGGATAATTTTAGAGATGTAGAGATAGAAGATTTGTTAGGAAGAGAATCTATAAAATTAAACAATAAAGACATAAAAGAATTAATTAAAGAAAAAGTAGTACTAGTAACAGGTGGAGGAGGATCAATAGGTTCAGAACTATGTAGACAAATAATAAAATTCAATCCATCTAAACTAGTAATCTTAGATATATATGAAAACAATTTATATGACATAGAACAAGAACTAAAATACAATTACCCAGAAAAAGATATACAAGCAATAGTAGCAAGTGTAAGAGATAAAAAAAGGTTAGATGAAGTGTTTGCAGGATTTAAACCATATCTAGTATTTCATGCAGCAGCACATAAACACGTACCATTAATGGAAACAAGTCCATTAGAAGCAATCAAAAATAATGTATTTGGAACATATAACGTAGTAAACTGTGCAGACGAATTCAATGTAAAAAGATTTATATTAATTTCTACCGATAAAGCTGTAAATAGCACAAATATCATGGGAGCAACAAAACGTTTATGCGAAATGATGGTTCAAGCAAAAAATAAAACAAGTCAAACAGAATATGCAGCAGTAAGATTTGGAAATGTATTAGGAAGCAATGGCTCAGTAATACCATTATTCAAAAAACAAATAGCCCAAGGAGGACCAGTAACAGTAACAGATAAAGAAATAACAAGATTCTTTATGACAATACCAGAAGCAGTATCATTAGTATTGCAAGCTATGAGTTATGCAAAAGGTGGAGAAATATTTGTTTTAGATATGGGTGAACCTGTAAAAATCTACGATATGGCAGAAAATCTAATAAGACTTTCAGGATTAGAACCAAATGTAGATATACAAATAAAAATAACAGGACTAAGACCAGGAGAAAAACTATACGAAGAATTATTAATGGCAGAAGAAAACTTAGAAGAAACAAAACATGAAAAAATATACATAGCACCACCTTCAGAAATAACTGTTGAAGAGGTAGAAAGCAAATTAGAAAAACTTAGAGAAGTTTTGAAAAATAGTAATAATGAACAAAAAGAAGAAATTAAAAAAGTTATGAAGGAAATAGTGCCAACATATAAGGAACGAGGGGAAAGTAAATGAGCGAAAAAATATATTTAGCTTCACCACATATGTCTGATGAAGGATATGAAAGAAAATATGTAAAAGAAGCATTTGATACAAATTGGCTATCAACAGTAGGAGAAAACATCAATCAATTTGAAGAAAGTGTAAAAAAATATTTAGGAGTAAAATCAGCAATCGCATTAGCAAGCGGAACATCAGCAATACATTTAGGATTAAAAGCATTAGGAGTTACAAAAAATGATTATGTATTTGTATCAGACTTAACATTTTCAGCAAGTGTAAATCCAATAATATATGAAAACGCAAAACCAATATTTATAGATAGTGAACCACAAACATGGAATATGGATCCAAAAGCTTTAGAAAAGGCATTTGAAAAATATCCAAATCCCAAAGCAGTAGTTGTAGTTCATTTATATGGAAGAATTTCAGAAATAGACGAAATATGTGAAATATGTAAAAAACATAATGTACCAATTTTAGAAGATGCAGCAGAAGCACTAGGAGTAAAATATAAAAATAAATTTTTAGGAACATATGGAAATTGTGGAGTACTTTCATTTAATGGAAATAAGATAATAACTACAACAGGTGGTGGAATGCTTATTTCAAATAATGAAGAAATAACAAAAAAAGCAAAGTTTTGGTCAACACAAAGCAAAGAGCCAGCAAGATATTATCAACATGAAGAAATAGGATACAACTACAGAATGAGCAATGTACTAGCAGGAATTGGTAGAGGACAAATGAAAGTTCTAGAAGAAAGAATAGCTAAAAAAAGAAAAATATTTGAAAACTACAAAAAAGCATTTGAAGAAATAGACGAAATAAAAATGAATGAAGACAAAGAATATGAAAGATCAAACCATTGGCTTTCAACAATGACAATAAAAGAAACATCAAAAGTAAAACCACTAGATATAGTAGAAAATCTAGAAAAAGAAAATATAGAAGCAAGACTTGTATGGAAACCAATGCATCTACAACCAATATTTGAAAAATATGACTTTATAAAAGTAGCTGAAAAAGCAGTATCAGAAGACTTATTTGAAAGAGGAGTATGTTTACCATCTGATACAAAAATGACAGAAGAACAACAAAAAATGATAATTGAAATAATCAAAAAATTATTTGAATAATGGGGGAAGTTCAATGTATCAAAAATACATAAAGCGAATATTGGACTTTGTATTAAGTTTATTGGCTTTAATTGTTTTAAGTCCAGTGATGTTAATTTTGTACATATTAGTAAGAATAAAACTAGGCAAACCAGCAATATTCAAACAAGAGCGTCCTGGCAAAAATGAAAAAATATTTACACTATATAAATTTAGAACAATGACAGATGAAGAAGATGAAAATGGCAATTTATTACCAGATTCAAAACGTTTAACCAAATTTGGAAAAATACTAAGAAGAACAAGTTTGGATGAATTGCCAGAATTAATCAATATCCTCAAAGGCAATATGGCAATAGTAGGACCAAGACCATTAAGAGTACAATACTTATCATATTACACAGAAGAAGAAAAACATAGACACGATGTTAGACCTCGGACTTACAGGTTTGGCACAAATAAGTGGTAGAAATGACATATCATGGGATGATAAATTTAAATACGATATTGAGTACATAAATCAAATAACATTAAAAAATGATTTAAAAATAATATTACGGAACCATAGGAAAAGTTTTAAAAAAACAAGATATAGGAGAACGCGGAATTGGAGAAGCTATAGACTTTGACGAATATAGAAGAATGAAAGTAAAGGTGGAAAAATGAATTTAAAAGGTAAAAAAATTCTTTTAAGAGCAATAGAAAAAGAAGACATAGAATTTCTAAGAACAATGATAAACGATGAAACAATGGAAAGGCAAGTAGGAGGATGGAGTTTTCCCATTTCTAAATATGAACAAGATAAATGGTTTGAAAGTCAAATAAATAATACTGACAGTATAAGATGCATAATTGAATTAGAAGGAAGTCCAATAGGATTAGAAACATTAACCGATATTGATTGGAAAAATAGAAAAGCTTGTCATGGAATAAAATTATACAATGAAAAAATAAGAGGAAAAGGATATGGTACAGACACATTAAAAACTATAATGAAATATGCTTTTGAAGAACTACAATTAAATAAGTTATATACTACTATACTAGAACACAATGAAGTTTCAATAAAGTTACATAAAAAATGTGGTTGGGAAATAGAAGGAACATTAAAAGAGTCAGTATTTAAAAACAATAGATACATAGATGAAGTGCAAATTGCAATCCTAAAAAAACAATATGAGGAGATAAAAGAACAATGGAAATAGGAAGTGAGTATTGGCTAGAAGATAATAAGATTGAACAACAAAAAGTGAAAAGTGATAATAAAAAAGTATTTTTACTATCAGGAAGAACAGCCATAGATTATGCATTAAATACTATACAACATAGCAAAAAAATAAATAAAGTATATTTTCCATCATATTGTTGTCAGTCAATGATAGACCCTTTTATAGAAAGAAATATAGATATTGATTTTTACACTGTTAGTTTTAAAGAAGGACAATTGATTTACGAAATAGACTGTGAAAAAGAATGCGATATTTTCTTTGCAATGAATTATTTTGGATTTTCACAATATGGAATGGATTATTTTATAGAAAAATTTAGAAATAAAAATGTATGTGTAATAGAAGATATGACACACAGTTTATTATCTGAAAGAAAATATAATAAAAATTCAGATTTTATAGTAGCAAGTTTAAGAAAATGGTTTCCTATTATGAGTGGAGGAGTACTTATAAATAATACTAGTAAACATTTAGATACAAGCAAATTACAAGATAATAAAAAATACATAAATTTAAAAGAACACGCAATGATAGAGAAAAAAATATATATATCAAATGAAAATCAAAACAACAAAGAAGAATTTTTGAAAGAATTTTCAAAAGCTGAAGAAATCTTAAATGAAGATTATAAAAATTACAATATGGATCAAAAATCATACAGTATTTTAACAAATATGGATATAAAGGAAGTTATTAACAAAAGAAGAAACAATGCAGAAGCAATTTATGAATATTTAAAAAATCAAAACAAGATTGAATATTTAAAAAATATAAATCTGAAAGAAGATACACCTTTATTTGTACCGATATTTTTAAACAACCAAAAAAGAAATGAATTAAAAATAAAATTAATAGAAAATAATATATACTTTGCTAACCATTGGGAAATACCCAAACAATTAAAAGAAAAATGCCAAAAAGATATATATAATTTAGAATTATCTTTGATATGTGATCAAAGATATACAACTACAGATATAGCTTATTATATAAACATTATAGACAATATATTATAAAGTGTAAGCAAAAGTAGAGGAGAAGTTGAGACAAATAATGAAATATAAAATAATAAATTTTTCGGAAAAAGATAAATGGAAAGAAATAGTAAAAGATAAAGAAATATATTATCAATGGGAATATGTAGATGCTTTTTATAAAAATGGAGATGGAGAACCATTTTTAATATATGCAAAAAACGAAGATAATTATGTCTTCAATGTTTATTTGAAAAGAGATATTGCAGATGATAAAAACTTTGAAAATAAGATTGAAAAAAATAAATATTTTGACATAATAACTCCTTATGGTTATGGAGGAGTTGATATTATTGGAGAAAAAGACGATAAATTACTACAATACTTCTTTAATGAATTTGATAAATATTGTATCAACAATAATATAATTTCAGAGTTTGTGAGATTAAATCCTTTAAGTAATAATAATGAATTTTATACAAATACAAATTATCAGATAGAAAGAATTTCAAAAACTGTATATATAAAATTAGAAAATGAAGAACAAATATGGAATGACATGGAAAGCAAATGTAGAAATAAAATTAGAAAAGCAAAAAATAATGAAGTGATTGTTAAATCAGGATTTAATAAAGAAATGTATGATGAATTTATAGAATTATACAAAGAAACAATGAACAGAGATAATGCAACAGATTATTATTATTTTACAAATGAATTTTTCAATAGCATATATACCCAAATGAATAATAATGCAACTATATATACAGCTTATTCTAATAATAAAGCTATAAATTCACTTATAGCAATATATAGTGGAGAAAATGCACATTATCACTTAAGTGGTTCTCTAACAGAGTGTATGAATTTAGGTGCAAACAACCTATCATTATATGAGGCTGCAATAGATTTATGCAATAAAGGATATAAAAAATTTCATCTAGGTGGAGGATATGGAGGAGATAATAGCCCACTATTAAAATTTAAAAAAGCATTTAATAAAGAATCAGAATTATTAAGTTTTTATATAGGTAAAAAGATATTTAATAAAGAAAAATATAATGAATTATTGAATATAAGGAAAAAAGAAAAAGACTTTAATGCCAACTCAAACTTTTTTCCAGAATACAGAGAATAAAGGAGAAAAAATTGAAAGTATTGTACATAACACCATCATTTCCATTTGAAAAAGATGGAGATAATATATATACAGATTTAGCAGAAGAAATAGCAAAAAAGTATAATATAAAAATAGTTGTGGCAACAGAAAAAAGAAAAATTGAAAAAACCCAAATAACTATTGAACGAGAAATTGAATGTTTAAGAGTAAAAACAGGTAACTTATATAATGTAAGTATTATAGAAAAAGCAATTTCATTTATAACTTTGCAAAGTAAATTAAAAAAAGCAATAAAAGAGTTTTTACCAAATGAACAATTTGATTTAATACTTTTTATGGCTCCACCGATAACTTTAGGAAGTGTGATTAAGTTTGCAATGAAAAAATACGATGCAATGTCATATTTAATGCAAAAGGATATATTCCCACAAAACGCAATAGATTTAAAAATAATGACCAAAATTAATCCAGCATATTGGTATTTTAGATTTAAAGAAAAGAGAATGTATAAAACAGCAACTGTGATTGGATGTATGTCACAAGGTAATATAGATTATCTACTAAAACATAATAAATATTTAACAAAGGACAAGCTAGAAATATTTCCAAACACAATGAAATGTACACAAGAAAAGATTATAGATAATAGCAATATAAAAGAAAAATATAAAATTCCAAAGAATACAGTATTAGCAATATATGGTGGAAATTTTGGAAGACCTCAAGGAGTTTCATTTATAGAAAAAATATTAGATGAATATAAAGATAATGAAAAAGTAACTTTTGCATTTTTTGGAGAAGGGACTGAAAAGAAAAAGTTAGAAAATCACATAAAAGAAAACAACATAGAAAATGCAATAATATTTGATTTTATTCCTAGAGATGAATACTCTCAGATATTGCAACAAGCAGATATAGGGTTTGTATTTTTAGACTACAGATTTACAATTCCAAATATACCATCAAGAACACTTTCATATTTTGAAAATAGTATTCCAATAATGGCTGCAACAGATAAAAATACAGACTACAAAGATATTATAGAAAAAAATGAAGTTGGTTTATGGTGTGAATCTAATAATATAAAAGAATTCAAACAACAATTTGACAGATTAATAGAAAATAAAGATTTAAGAACTAAGCTAGGTAACAACGGAAGAAAATATTTAGAAACTGAATTAATACCTGAAAAATCAGTTGAAATTTTAGAGAGAGCATATAAAAGAATAAAAGAGGAGGAACAAAATGTTTAAAGGAAAAACATTATTAATAACAGGAGGAACTGGTTCATTTGGACATGCTGTATTAAATAGATTTTTAGATACAGATATAGGGGAAATAAGGATATTCTCACGTGATGAAAAAAAGCAAGATGATATGAGAAAAGAATATCACAACGATAAAATTAAATTCTACATAGGAGATGTCAGAGACTTACCAAGTGTAAAAAATGCTATGCACGGAGTTGATTATATTTTCCATGCAGCAGCACTAAAGCAAGTACCAAGTTGTGAATTTTTTCCATTAGAAGCAGTAAAAACAAATGTACTAGGAACAGAAAATGTATTAACAGCAGCAATTGAAGAAGGAGTAAAAAAAGTAATATGTCTTTCAACAGATAAAGCTGCATATCCAGTAAATGCAATGGGAACATCTAAAGCAATGATGGAAAAAGTAATAGTTGCAAAATCAAGAACAGTAGACCCTGAAAAAACAACAATATGTGCAACAAGATATGGAAATGTAATGTGTTCAAGAGGTTCAGTTATTCCTTTATTTATTGAACAAATAAAAGCAGGAAAATCATTAACAATTACAGAACCAAAAATGACAAGATTTATAATGAGCCTAGAAGAAGCGGTAGAACTTGTAGTATTTGCATTTCAAAATGCAAATGCAGGAGACATTATGGTACAAAAAGCACCTGCTTGTACAATAGAAGTATTAGCACAAGCAGTAAAAGAATTGTTTGGAGTAGCACACCAAGAAACAAAAATAATAGGAATAAGACATGGAGAAAAAATGTATGAAACATTATTAACAAATGAAGAATGTGTACATGCAATAGATATGGGAAATTTCTATAGAGTACCATGTGATAAAAGAGACTTAAATTATGATAAATATTATGTAGAAGGAAATGAAGAAAGAAATAAACTAACAGAATTTAATTCAAATAATACAGATTTATTAAATGTTGAACAAGTAAAAGAAAAACTATTAAAACTAGATTACATACAAAACGAATTAAAAAATATAAACACAGGTAATGCTCAAACAAGAGCAAATGAATTATTTGGAGCAAACTAAAAGATTGGAGAAAAATTATGAAAATTTTAGTAACAGGTGCTAAAGGTTTTGTAGGAAAAAATCTAGTAGCAGAATTAAAAAATAGAAATTATAATGAAATTTTTGAGTGCGATATAGATACAACTAAACAAGAATTAGAAGAATATACAAAGCAGTGTGAATTTGTATTCCACTTAGCAGGTGTAAATAGACCAGAAAATGAAGAAGACTTTATGAAAGGGAATTTTGGTTTTACTTCTACCTTATTAGATAACCTAAAAAAGAATAATAACAAAAGCCCAATATTAATAACATCATCAATACAAGCAAAATTAGATAATCCTTATGGAAAATCTAAAAAAGCTGGCGAAGATTTAATGTTTAATTACTCTAAAGAAAATAACGTAAAAGTATATGTATATAGACTTACAAATTTATTTGGTAAATGGTGTAGACCAAACTATAACAGTGTAGTTGCAACATTTTGCAACAATATAGCAAACAACTTACCAATAAAAATAAATGACCCAGAAGTAGTAATGAACTTAGCATACATAGATGATGTATTAGAAGAATTTATAAATGCTATGAATGGAAATGCAAGCATAGAAAAAGGTTATGGATTTATACCAGTAACACATACAATAAAATTGGGAGAAATAGCAAAACTAATAGAAAGTTTTAGAGATTCAAGAAAAAGTTTACAACTACCAAACATGCAAGATGGATTTGAAAAGAAATTATATAGCACATATTTAAGCTATTTGCCAAAAGATGAATTTAGTTACCAAGTAAAGATGAACATAGACGAAAGAGGATCTTTCACAGAATTATTTAAAACACAAGAAAGAGGGCAAGTTTCAGTAAATATTTCAAAACCAGGTATTACCAAAGGAAACCACTGGCACCATACTAAAAACGAAAAGTTTGTTGTAGTTTCAGGAAAGGGAATAATTAGATTTAGAAAAATAGATTCTAATGAAGTGATAGAATATAAAGTTAGTGGAGATAAGATAGAAATAGTAGATATACCATGTGGTTACACACATAATATAGAAAACATTGGCGATACAGATATGGTAACAATAATGTGGGCAAATGAAGTATTTGACCCAAATAAACCAGATACTTATTTTATGGAGGTATAGAATGAAAAGAAACGATATAAATTTCCTGAAAACTATAGCTATAATTGCTGTTATATTATTTCATATGGATTTATTAAAAAATGGTTATTTAGGAGTAGATATATTTCTGGTTGTTGCAGGTTTTTTAACAACTAAATCATTAGCTAAAAAGAATGATGAAGAAAAATTTTCATATAAAGATTTCTTTTGTGGTAAATTAGTTAGATTAATGCCAGTAGTATTAATGGGAACATTAGTGACTTTTTTGATAGCATTATTTGTTGGAATGTTACCAGATGATTTTGAAAATTTATCTGAATCAATTATAGCTTCAAATCTTTTTTCTAATAATATATTATCTGCTTTAACTACTAAAAATTATTGGGATATCGTTAACTCTTATAAACCTCTATACCATTTGTGGTATTTGGGAATATTAGTTGAATTTTATTTAATATTTCCTTTCATAATGAGACTTATTAAAAAGAAGTCCAAAAAAGGTAATTATGAATTAAATATAAAAATAGTATTATCTATAATAGCGGGAATATCTTTAGTACTATATTTTATTCCTTCTATCCCGGAATATTATAAATTTTACTATTTACCATTTAGATTATTTGAATTTTTAATAGGTGGTCTTTGTTATAGCTTTTCAAAAAAATTCAAATTAAATGATAATTTAAAAAGCATTGTTGGAATTTGTTCAAGAATTATTTTAATATTAATGCTAACAGTTTTTCCAACTATACTCGATGGTGGTTTGAATTTAATTTTAACTGTGTTTCTAACAGGATTTATTATACTATTAGATAATAAATTTAACATTGGCTCTAAAGTATGGAATTTTATAAGTGAAAAAACATATAGTTTTTATATTTGGCATCAGATTATTTTTGCGTTTTATAGATGCTATGTATCTGATATAGATAATGTTTTCTCAATTATTTTAACATTAATTTTAACTATTATAGTTTCTTTAATTAGCTATTATATATTAGAAAGGGTAATTACTAAAAGGTATAACAAAAAACCATTATATATACTATCGTTGATTCTAACTGATATATTTATCATAGTGCTTTCATTTTTAGTATATTTAAACGCTGGTGTAGTAAGAAATGTACCAGAGTTGGATATTGAAAAAACAAACGTGTCACGTGGTATGCATGCAGAATATTGTGATAGAATATATAATTATAATAAAAATTTTGAGATTAATGATAAATACAATGTATTAATAATCGGTAACAGTTTTGCTAGAGATTTTGCTAATATAATTCTTGAATCAAATTATAGTGAAAAATTTAACATTCAATATCATTTTGATTATAGTACATTAAATGAAGATGAAGTTAAAAAAAGTGATTATGTTTTAATTTATGGTGATAAGAGTGAAGTTCCAGAAATTATATTAAAAAATGTAGATACTTCTAAAATTTTCGGAATAGGTACAAAAAATTTCGGTAAAACAAATGAAAGATTTTATTTTAGAAGAAATCTAGATAATTACTTTAAACAAACAGTTTTGCCAACTAAAGACATTTTAGATTTAAATACACAATATGCTAAAAAGTGGGGAAATAATTATATTAATATATTAGAGTTATTGCAAAATAGTGATGGTACTGTAAATGTGTTTACAAATGATAATAAATTTATAAGTCAAGATTGCAGGCATTTAACTAAAAATGGTGCTATTTACTTATCTAAACTTATTGATTTTAATTTAATTTTTGATTTGGATAAATAGGAGGTTATATGGAAGTAAAAGGAAAGTATGAAGAAATAAAGTGGAAAGAAAATGGTAAATTAAAATTACTTATTATAGTTGGAACTAGACCAGAGATAATAAGATTATCAGCTGTAATAACTAAATGCAGAAAATATTTTGACTGTATTTTAGCTCATACCGGTCAAAATTATGATTACAATTTAAATGGTATCTTTTTTAAAGATTTAAGATTGAAAGAGCCAGAAATATACTTAGATACAGTAGGAAATGATTTAGGAGAAACAGTAGGAAATATAATTGCTAATTCATATAAATTAATGAAACAAATTAAACCAGATGCATTATTAATACTTGGCGATACAAATAGTTGTTTATCTGCTATAAGTGCAAAAAGATTGCACATTCCAATATTTCATATGGAAGCAGGGAATAGATGTTGGGATTGGAATGTATCTGAAATGATAAACCGAAAAATAGTTGATCATATATCAGATATAAATTTACCGTATACAGAACATTCAAGAAGATATTTATTATCAGAAGGACTAGATGGAAAAACAATATTTGTAACAGGCTCACCAATGAGAGAAGTATTAAGAGACCATAGTGAAAAAATAGAAAAAAGTGATGTGCTAGAAAGGTTAGGATTAGAAAAAAATAAATATATATTACTTTCTGCACATCGTGAAGAAAATATAGACAATAAAGAAAACTTTATGTCATTAATGAATGCAATAAATGATATAGCGGAAAAATACCAAATGCCAATTATATATTCTACACATCCTAGAAGTAAAAAATATATAGAAAAAAGAAATTTTAAATTCCATCCATTAGTGCAAAATTTAAAACCTTTTGGATTTATAGATTACAACAAATTACAAAAAAATGCATATTGCGTTCTATCAGACAGTGGTACACTATCTGAAGAAAGTGCAATGTTAGGTTTTGCAGGAGTACTAATCAGAACATCTACAGAAAGACCGGAAGTTTTAGATAAAGGCTCTGTAGTAATAGGTGGTATTACAGATAAAACAGTAGAACAAGCATTAGAGCTAACAGTATCAATGAGGGACAATAAAGAAGAAGTTGTAATGGCAGAAGATTATGCGGATACTAATGTTTCAGTAAAAGTAGTAAAAATAATACAAAGTTATACAGATATAGTAAATAGAACAGTTTGGGGGAAATGAATATGGAAAAAGAATACCCTAAGGTATTAGTAATAGCACATAATCCATTTTCAGATATTCAAAATAATGGAAAAACTTTATCAGCCTTTTTTGAAGGATGGCCGAAAGATAGAATAGCACAACTATATCTTACTCCAGATGAACCAAGTTTTACAGTATGTGAAAATTTTTATAGGGTTATGGATATAGAGGTATTAAAACAATTATTAAAAAAGAAGGAAGCTGGTTCAAAGGTAAATAAAAGTAATATTGTAAAAAATGAAAAAGAGATATTGCATAAAAATAAAATTTATAGGTTGATAAGAAATTTAGCATTAAAAAGATTACCAATAATTGACTTTTTTAGAAATATGGTATGGAGAAAAATAAGACCATGGAATAACCAAGGAGTTGAAGAATGGTTGGAAGAATTTAAACCTGAAATCATTTTTTTTCAGTCTAGTAATTCATATGCTGTTTTCGATATGGTAAATGAAATTTGCAATAAATATAATACAAAATTATTTATGGAAACTACAGATGACTATGTAACAAAACATTTTTCAGTAGACCCATTTTATCTATTTAATATTAACAAATTGATAAGAAGATACCAAATGTTAGTTAATAAAACTGAATGTGTTTTTGCAATTGGAGAAATGATGGCAAATGAATATAAAAAGAGATTTGGTGGTAAATATGAAGTTGCAATGAATAGTATAGATTTAAAAGACAATATAGTACCATATAGTAAAATAAATAACAAAACGATAAGATTAATATATGCCGGCAATTTAGGATTAAATAGATGGAAAATATTAAGTAAAATTGGAATTGCTATAAAAGAATTAAAAAAAGAAAAGAAAATAAATGCTTTTCTGGAAATATATTCTATAAATAAACCAAGTAAAAAAATTCTTGATAAACTCAATATTGAAGGTAGTTCAGAATATAAAGGAAGTTTAAGCTCAGAAAAATTAATAAAAGTACGAAATAATTCGGATATTTTAGTACATGTGGAGGCGTTTGATAGAAAAAATAAAAGAATAACTAGATTATCAGTTTCAACTAAAATACCGGAATACTTATTATCAGAGAGATGTATATTAGCAGTAGGACCTGAAGATGTAGCATCAATTAAATATATTAAGGATAATAAGATAGGTAAAGTTATCACAGATATAAAAATAGAAAAATTAAAAAATGAGTTATTATGCATAATAGAGAATAAAGAGCTTAGGAAAACATATATAAAAAACGGAAAAGAAATAGCTTTGAGAAATCACTCATATTATAATAATAAAAATAAAGTTCAAAATAAAATGATTAAAAGTTGACAAAATTTTGAAAGAAAGCTAATAATTTAGCAAAAGAAAAAATGACTATGTTTAACAAATATAGTACAATATAAAATGTTTAAGAGGAAAATGCAAATGAAATTTTTAGTAATAATAAATGTTTTAGTGTTAATGTTAATAATAAATAAATTAAAGGTAGAGAAATATTTAAAAAGAATAATAAGCTGTTATTTGGTTTTTTCTTTTGGAATAATTTTTATATCCATGGGAAATCCATTTGATTTGTATGAGGTTTCAAATACAGCATATATTTTATGGATTATTAATGTAAACTTAGTGTCTTTAATTACAATATTGTTCATTTCTTTTTATACTAAAAAAACGGAGAATAACTATGAGGGAATAATAAAAGAAATTCAAAATTCGAAAATTATAGTATGGACTCAAATTATTTTAATGCTATTATTATCATATTATTCTATAAGATATAGCAAGGCTGCTAGTGAAGTATCTGATCCTAGTTCTGTGAGAATGTTATTTTACACGAATTTTTTTAGTTCAGGTATTGAATATTGGCTATATAATTATATTGTTGTAACAACATTTAGGTGTACTACAATAATAGCATGTATACTTTTTATAGAAAAAAAAATAAAACATCCTATTGTTATTATTGGTATTATAAATATTATATTAAATATGACAATTGGTTATGGTAGAATGTCAATTTATGAAGTTGCTTTATATTTAATAGTAGCATACTTTATAAATATTAACAGAAAGCCACTAAAAATTAATTTGAAAAAGATATTTTTAGTAACAGTTATTGTTTTGTTAATGTTTTGTTTAGGAATAATACCTACAGCAATCAGAATGAATATAGAGTTAACTGATTTTAAAAAAATTTATGAAGAAGTTATTGATGAACAAGCGAAGCAACTAGTGATATACTTTACAGGAGGGTTTAGAGCTTTTGACAAATTTTTAGAAAGTGGATTTAATGGAATAAATAATTTTCAATTAGGACGTGCAACATTTGGAGGTATAGACGGATTAATGGGAATGGCTTTTTCAATATTAGGAAAACAGTATATTACTATTAATTCAATGATTGGAAGAATAACTCAAGAAAATATAATTATAGGAAAAGACAGTGTTTTTAATGCATTTTATACATGCATGATGAATTTTTACTTAGATTTTGGATATGCAGGTGCAATTATTGGGCCAGTAATACACTCAATATTTTTAATATGTAGCTATATAAATTTCAAAAATAAAAAAACATTGGTTTCCGAAATTCTATTTATATATGTTATGATGAACGCATTTTCAAGTATTTATAGATGGAATTATCAGGCAGAATCAACAACAGTAACATGTTTAGTTTTAATTGGGTTAAATATAATTTGTAGGAGGAAAAAAGATGAAAATATTATGGATAGTAAATATAATTTTTCCCTATCCAGCAAAACAATTAAAAATAGATAATACAAATTTTGGCGGGTGGCTTAAAGGATTGGCAAATGAGTTAGTAAAAGATAGAAAAGTAGAATTAGCTATAGCAACTGTATATAATGGAAATGAAATAAAAAAATATGATGATGGTAATATTATCTATTATCTTATACCAGGTGCACCTGCCTTAAAATATAATAAAAATATAAACCAATATTGCAATAAGATAATAGATGAGTTCGAGCCAGATATATTACATATACATGGTACCGAATTTGCTCATGGTTTATCCTTTATAAATGTATGTGATAAAAAAATAAAAAAAATAGTATCAATACAAGGAATGACTTCATGCTATAGTGAAGTATATTTAGCCAATATTCCTTATAAAGAAATAGTAAAAAACATAACTTTTAGAGACCTTATAAAAAGAGATAATTTATTTCAACAAAAAAAGAAATTTGCTAAGAGAGGAAAATTTGAAGAAGAAATTATACATAAAGCAGATATTGTATTAGGACGAACATTCTGGGATTATGCTAATACAAAAAGTATAAATTTAAATGAGGAATACTATATAAATAATGAGACTTTAAGAAACGAATTTTATAAATATGAATGGAAAGTTGAAAATACAGAGAAATATAGATTGTTTTCTAGTCAAGGACTATATCCAATAAAAGGACTACATTATTTAATAAAGGCTGTAGCAATATTAAAGAAGAGATATAAACAAATAAAACTATATGTAGCAGGACAAAACATATTAGATAATTCAACGATAAAAGCTAAATTAAAAAGAACAGGGTATGCAAATTATATACAAAAATTAATAAAAAAATATAATTTAGAAAAGAATATTATTTTTACTGGCGTGTTGGATGAAAAACAAATGATCGAAATATTATTAAAAACAAATGTGTTTGTGCTACCATCTGCAATAGAAAATAGTTCAAATTCTTTAGGAGAAGCAATGCTATTAGGTATGCCTTGCGTAGCTACAAATACAGGAGGAACAATGGATATTTTGGAACATAAAAAAGAGGGATACTTATATCCGTATACAGAACCAGCAATGTGTGCAGAATATATATCTAAAATATTTGAAGATGACAAACTAGCAATAAAATTAGGACAAACTGCTAGAAAGACAGCATTAAACAGACATGACCCTAAAAAAAATGTAGAAAGTATTATAAATATATACAAAAAAGTAATAGGAGAAAAGGTTGAAAAATAATATGGGAAAAAGTCCATGAAAAATAAAAGTCCTAGAAAATAGCACTTTTTGGAAAATAATGG
>CANRBI010000002.1 GCA_947628775.1 uncultured Clostridia bacterium | reverse complement strand
TATGGATTAAATCCTTTATCTTCACATATTTTTAATGCTTCTTCTAAATCTTTTATTCCGTATTTTTCCATTACTGGTTTTATCTGTTCAATTCTTCTCTCATAACTTTCGAATGTTACTGCCATTTAACTACTCCTCCTTAATTTTTTAACAAATTTTCCAAATTATTTATTATTTCATTTATATCTTCATATGGAATTATTTTGATTCTTTTATTTCCTCTTATCATTGTACTTATTTTAGGTGTAATTGTTTTATCATATATTCCTATTATTTTCTTTTTATGACTATCTGCATATCCTAATTCATATCCAACTCCTAATGATGGTATTGTTAATTCGGCAAAAATTATGTCTGCTTTGTTCATTTCATTTTCTAAGTTTTCAAATATTGATTCATCTGATACGTTTTCTTCATTTTTTATAACATTATCATCTGCGACTTCTTCATTTAGTATTTCTCCATATTTTTTTAGTTCTTGCATTAATTTTTTGTAGTCTGATAATTTTTGTCTTCCACCATATATTGAGCCAGAAAAGTATATTTTAATCATTTTATTATTCCTCTCTTGGATCTATTTTTTTTGCAGCTTCATCAAATCTTCCATATGTACCTGAAGCTTTTTCTATTGCTTCCATAGGTTCTATTCCTTTTTTTATGTTTTCCATCATTTTTCCTAAATGAACATATTTATATCCTATTATTTGGTCTTTTTCATCTAGTCCTAGTTCTGTTATATATCCTTCTGTTAAATTAAGGTATCTTGGTCCTTTTAAATTACTTGAATAAATTGTTCCAACTTGGCTTGTGTGTCCTTTTCCTAAGTCTTCTAAACCTGCTCCTACTGGAAGCCCTCCTTCTGAAAATGCTGTTTGTGTTCTTCCATATACTATTTGTAAAAATAGTTCTCTCATTGCTGTATTAATTGCATCACATACTAAGTCTGTATTTAATGCTTCTAGTATTGTTTTTCCTGTTAGTATTTCTCCTGCCATAGCTGCTGAGTGTGTCATTCCTGAACATCCTACTGTTTCTATTAATGCTTCTTCTATTATTCCGTTTTTTACATTTAGTGTTAATTTACATGCTCCTTGTTGTGGTGCACACCATCCTATTCCATGTGTTAATCCTGATATGTCTTTTATTTCTTTTGCTTTTACCCATTCTCCTTCTTCTGGAATTGGAGCTGGTCCATGGTTTGCTCCTTTTGCTACTTTACACATTTCTTCTAATTCCTTTGAATATATCATATTTTTATTTCCTTTCTTTTTTTGTATTATTTGTATCTTTTCTTTTTATTGGTGCTAATATTTGAGTTCTTATTTCATTTTCTGGTTCTTGTTCTTTTTCTTCTTGTATCATTGTTTGTGTAGTATCATAATCTACTGTATTTTGGAATTCTTTTAAATATATTGTAGTTTCATATCTTTTAACTCTATCTATAGTTTTAGGTCCTGATGCATATTTTTTTAATATTTCTTTTTCTTCACGTGTTAATTGTTCAATTGCTATATCTAGATATTTACATCTCCATATAACATGTCTCTCATAACTAGAAAGAGGACTATTTTGTAAATCCTCATAATGGTATTCAACCATAAATCTAGTATTATTAATTATTATTGTTAGATTAGACCATGTTTCTTTAGGTCCTAATGGTTTAAATTCTTGCCTTAATTCTT
This sequence comes from uncultured Clostridia bacterium, assembly GCA_947628775.1. Lineage (GTDB taxonomy): Bacteria > Bacillota > Clostridia > TANB77 > CAG-508 > CAG-269. The sequence continues at coordinate 64,184 of CANRBI010000002.1, read as the reverse complement.
TGATTTTGTTGTATAATGCTTCTACTAATTTTAAATATTCTTGTTCATCTATGTTAAATTTTGAAGGTATTTCATATACATTTATAGGTTTTTTCTTGAATATTCCTTTTGGTACATAATAGAAAAATAGTTCTCCTCCTTCTTTGTCTTTATCTTCTTCCATTATTGAAGCATATAAATATAGGTTTTCCCATTTTTCTGGTATCATATGGATTATCATTTTTTGTATATCTTCATATATTTTTGCTATTTTCTTCGTATGTTTTAACATAAGCTACTCCTTAACTTTTGTTTATAACTTATTTTTCTATTAAACTTTCTCCTGTCATTTCTGTTGGTTTTTCTATTCCCATTAGCTCTAACATAGTTGGTGCTAAATCAGCAAGTTTACCATTTTCTTTTAGTTTATATTCTTTATTATCTGTAATTAAAATAATTGGAACTGGATTTGTTGTATGAGCTGTGTGTGGTTCTCCTGTTGCATAATCTATCATTTGTTCTGCATTTCCATGGTCTGCTGTAATAATTAGATTACCCTTTTTTTGTTCTACAAGTTTTACTATTTTTCCAATACATTCATCAACTGTTTCCACTGCTTTTATTGCTGCTTGTAAACTTCCTGTATGTCCTACCATATCAGTATTTGCAAAGTTTAATATTATTACATCATATTTGTCATTTTGAATTGCATCTAATACTTTATCTGTTACTTCATATGCGCTCATTTCAGGCTTCATGTCATATGTTTCAACTTTTGGAGATGGCACAAGTATCCTATCTTCTCCTTTGTATTGTTTTTCTTCACCGCCATTAAAGAAAAATGTAACATGTGCATATTTTTCGGTCTCTGCTATTCTTAATTGTGTATATCCTTTTTTGCTTACTATTTCTCCAAATGTATTTTTTAACATTTCCTTTTTAAATGCAACATGAACATTTGGCATTGTATCATCATAATTTGTAAAACATACAAAATATAAATCCATTTTTTTAGTTTCAAATTCTGTAAAGTTTTTATCAACTAGTGCTCTTGTTATTTCTCTTGCTCTATCTGGTCTGAAATTGAAAAATATAACTGAATCTTTATCTTGTATTGTTGCTACTGGATTTTCTCCATTATAGATCACTGTTGGTTCTACAAATTCATCAAATACTTCTTTTTGATATGATTCTTCTATTGCTTTTATAGGTGTATTGGCTTTTATTCCTTTGCCATTTACAAGAGCATCATAACTTTTTTGTATTCTTTGCCATCTTTTATCTCTGTCCATACTATAAAATCTTCCAGAGATTGTTGCAATTTTTCCTATTCCTTTTTCTTTGATTTTATCTTGTAATTGTGTTATATAATTTTCTCCTGATGCTGGTGGTGTATCTCTACCATCTAAAAAGCAATGTACATATACATCTTCAAAATCACGTCTTTTAGCCATTTCTAATAATCCATATAGATGACGGTTATGACTATGCACTCCTCCATCAGATACTAGTCCTAAAATATGCAATTTTGAATGATTTTTTTTGCAATTATCTATTGCTGCAATAAATTCTGGGTTTGTAAAAAAATCTCCTTCTTCTATTGATTTTGTTATTCTAGTTAGTTCTTGATATACTATTCTTCCTGCTCCAATATTTGTGTGACCTACTTCTGAATTACCCATTTGTCCTTCTGGTAGACCTACATGTAATCCACTTGTATATATTTTTGTATTTGGATATTTTTTCATTAGTTTATCAATATTAGGTGTTTCTGCTAATTTTATTGCATTTCCATCTTTATTTGGATTACATCCAAATCCATCTAATATCATAAGCATTGTTAATTTGTCTTTCATTTCTAACCTTCCTTTTTCTTTTTGTCAGTCTATTTTTTAAAATTTACGATTTTACTAAATTCTTCTATATCTAGACTTGCGCCTCCTACTAGGCCTCCATCTATATCTGACATTGTAAATAATTCTGTGCAGTTTGATGATTTTACACTGCCACCATATTGTATTATAACGCTTTGAGCTACATTTTGTCCATACATTTGACAAATTTTGTTGCGGATTGCTTTTATAGAATTATTTGCATCTTCACTTGTTGCTGTTTTTCCTGTTCCTATTGCCCAGATTGGTTCATATGCAATTATTGTATTTTTTACTTGTTCTTCAGTTAATCCTTGAAGTGCAAGCTCTGTTTGTGTTGTTATTACTTCTTCTGCTTTTCCTTGTTCTCTTTGCTCTAATGTTTCTCCTACACATACAATTGGTATTAATTCATTCTTAAATGCTGCTTTGACTTTTTTGTTAACTGTTTCATCTGTTTCATTAAAATATTGTCTTCTTTCTGAATGTCCTATAATTACATATTGTACTCCTATTGATTTTAACATATTTGGTGATATTTCACCTGTATATGCTCCATTTTCTTCATAATGCATATTTTGTGCACCTATTTTTATATTTGTGTCTTGTACACTTAGTAGTGCATAAAATAAATCTGTAAATGGAACACATAATATAACTTCATTTTCTGTATTTTGAACTAATGGTATTAGTTTGTCTATAAAATCCATTGTTTCATTTGGCAATTTGTTCATTTTCCAGTTTCCAGCTATTACTTTTTTACGTTCTGTAGACATATATTTTTCCTCCTCATTTATCCATTAATGCAGCAATTCCTGGTAGTTTTTTTCCTTCTAAAAATTCTAGAGATGCTCCTCCTCCTGTAGATACATGTGTTATTTTATCTTCTAATCCTGCTTTTTTTACAGCTGCTGCAGAATCTCCGCCTCCTATTATTGTTGTTGCATCTATTTGGGCTAAAATTTTTGCTATTGCTATTGTTCCTACACTAAATTGATCAAATTCAAATACTCCAAGTGGTCCATTCCATATAACTGTTTTTGCTTTTTTTATTTCTTCTGAATATAGTTCAATTGTTTTTTCTCCTATATCTAGTCCTTGCCAATCTGATGGTATTTCTGTAGATTTTACTGTTTTACTTTCTGTATCTGATTTGAATTCTTTTCCTACTTTTGTATCTACTGGTAGTAATAATTTTACATTTTTTTGGTTTGCTTTTTCCATTAGTTGTTTTGCTAAATCTAGTTTATCGATTTCACATATTGAGTTACCTATTTCATATCCTTGGGCTTTTAAAAATGTATATGCCATTCCTCCTCCAATTATTAATGTGTCTACCTTTTCTATTAAATTATCTATTACTGCAATTTTGTCAGATACTTTTGCTCCTCCTAAGATTGCAATAAGTGGTCTTTCTGGGTTATTTATTGCATTTCCTAGGAATTTTAACTCCTTTTCTATTAAAAATCCTGAAACAGCTGGTAAAAATTCAGCAACTCCTGTTGTTGAGCTATGTGCTCTGTGTGCTGTTCCAAATGCATCATTTACAAATATTTCTGCCATTGATGCTAATTTTTTAGAAAATTCTGGGTCATTGTCTGTTTCTTCTCTGTGAAATCTTACATTTTCTAGTAATAATATTTCTCCTGGTTTTAAATTTTTAGCTTTTTCTGTTGCATCTTCTCCTATTACATCTTTTGCCATTATTATTTCCATATTTAATAGTTTTGATAGTTCTTTTGCAACTGGTTCTAATGAAAATTCTTTTTTAAATTCTCCTTTTGGTCTGCCTAAGTGTGATACTAATATTATTTTGCAATCTTGTTCTAATAGATATTTTATTGTTGGTAATGCTGCTACAATTCTATTATTGTCTGTGATGTTTTGATTTTCATCCATTGGAACATTAAAATCACATCTTACTAATACCTTTTTACCTTTTAAATCAATATCTTTTATTGTTTTTTTATCCATTTATATTTCCTCCTTGATAGTTTATTATTTCCATTTTATTTTTCTTGATACTATTGTATATCAAAAAAGAATACTTTTCAAGCATTCTTTTTTAATTTATATTCTATTTTTTTGTTGCAATATAGCATGCTAAATCAACTAGTTTATTTGAATATCCCCATTCATTATCATACCATGCAACTAGTTTAACAAATGTGTCTGTTAACATGATTCCTGCTGTTGCGTCAAATATTGATGTATGACTATCATGAATAAAGTCTGATGAAACAACTGCTTCATCTGTATATTCTATAATTCCTTTCATTTCATTTTCAGATGCTGATTTCATAACTTTGCATATTTCTTCATATGTTGTTGGTTTTTCTAAATTGCATGTTAAGTCTACAACTGATACATCTACAGTTGGTACTCTAAATGCCATTCCTGTTAATTTTCCATTTAGTGATGGTATAACTTTTCCTACTGCTTTTGCTGCTCCTGTTGAAGATGGTATTATATTACTATTTGCTGCTCTTCCACCTCTCCAATCTTTTTTAGATGCTCCATCAACTGTTTTTTGTGTTGCTGTTATACTGTGAACTGTTGTCATTAATCCTTCTTTGATTCCAAAGTTATCATTTATAACTTTAGCAAGTGGTGCTAAACAGTTTGTTGTACATGACGCATTTGATACTATGTTCATTTCTGGGCTGTATTCTGTATGATTTACTCCCATTACAAACATTGGTGCATCTTTAGATGGTGCACTTATTATTACTTGTTTTGCTCCTGCATCTATATGTGCTTGTGCTTTTTCAAGTGTTGTAAATACTCCTGAACATTCTAGTACATATTCTACTCCTAATTCTCCCCATGGAATATTATGTGGATCCATTTCATTATATACTTTGATATGTTTTCCATTTATAACTAGTTCTCCATTTTCAGCATATACTTTTCCTTGAAATCTTCCATGTATTGTATCAAATTTTGTCATATATGCCATATAGTCTGCTTCAATAAATGGGTCATTTATTGCAACTACTTCTACTCCTTCTTTTTCTATTGCTGCTTGGAAAGATAAATTTCCAATTCTTCCAAATCCATTAATTCCTAATTTTATTGACATTTTGAATTCCTCCTTATTTTTTATTATTGCCTATTTACTTTAATGTAATACCATTGTATATTAAAAAATATTATTGGTCAATATATTATTTAAATAATTTTTCTAATACTATTACAAACATTGCATGTGACCAGCCTAGACCTATTACCCAGTCTGGTTTTAGTGTTTCGTTGTTGATTTGTTCTGCTAATAAATAATGTTTGCCACATGTTTTTATAACAAAGTCAAATGTTTCTTTTGCTTTTCTTTTTTCTCCTGCTTCTATGTAATATAGTGTCATCCATAAATTCGCGATAATCCATGGATTTCCATTACGATAATTGTCTTGTTCAAACCTTTGGTAACCTCCTGTATATGTTCTTAAAGATAGGTTTATTTTTTCTACTGTGTTTTGTATTTTCTTTTCTTTTGGCTTAAATACTGCAAATGGTGTAACTGCTCCTAATATACTTATATCCATTTTTTTGTCTTCTGCATTTCTTACATAACATCTTTTTTCTAGGTCATATAAATTATCATTTATATATCTTTTTAGTTTTGTCATTAGTATTTCTAATTCTTTTTCACTTTTGAATACTTTTTCTTCTTTTAGACGATTATTATCAAAATCTGATAGATTTCTTCCTAGTTCTCTATATACTTTTAACATTGTATCAAATGCTGCATATATACTTGCTATTGAATATAGATGTATACCTTCACACATTTCCCATAAATCATAACTTATATGATATTTATGTCCTTTATTATTTGTTTTACTTTCTATTTCTTCTTGTACTTTGTCTTGATATACTTCTTCTTTTCCATCTATTTGTAACCAATCTTTTATATATCTTTTTAAGAATTCTGTTGCTTTTTCACACATTGGTAAATTTTCTTTTAAAAATTTTTCATTTTTTACATCTAAATAATGTTGGTATACTCCAAATATGACACTTGCTGTTTCATCTACTTGATAGCCCCATGATGGTGCTAATTTTCCATCTGTATAAAATCTTTGCTCCCACATTCCATTTTTGCTTTGTGTTTTTTTACAAAAGACTTTATAAAATTTTTCTGTTTCTTTGTTCATTTTTAAAATGTCCATTGCTTTTGTAATAAATACTGCATCTCTTGGCCAGCAATATCCATATCCGCCTGATTGTGTCCTAAGTTCATCAATTTCAGGTGATGCTATTATTCCTCCTGTTTCTGGATTTACTAATAGTGGAAATAATAATATACTACGTTTGTATATTTCATATATTTTTTCTTCATAACTATTTTGTGGTTCTTTCATATTTAATCCATTATGTGTTTTTACATATTTTCTCCAATATGATTTACAGTTTGTATATTCTTTGTTTAAATCTATTCGTGTGATTCTATCTATTTCTGTTTCCATTTCAGATATATTTATGTTGTCTCCTATATATATGCATATATTGATTTCTTTCTTTTCTCCTGGTTTTATTGTTCCTAAATTATAGCTAAAGCTTACATCTCGTGACATTCCTATATAGTCTTTGTCATAGATTTCTCCTCTTTTTATTGTATATTCACTTCCATTTATTTGATGTTTTGATATATCATATTCTTTTGAAAATGTTGAAACCATGAAATCATGTGCATATTGTAGCATTCCTCCATCTATTACTTTACCACTTACCATGTTATTTTGGTCAGATAGTAGACTAGAATGAATATAAAATTCTACATCTAAATCTATTTTTGCTTCATTTAGAAAAGTATATTTTTTTACTAGTACATTTTCTTTTATCATTACAAAATCTGTTTGTAACATTTTTAGATTGAAATATGTGTTAGTTATTTCTGTATTTATTATATTTGTGTCTGTATCATAATATTGTTTATAGACATTATTTATATCATCATGTAAATATATTACATCTGAACTATTTATTTTTACTCCTGTATGAAAAAAATCTAGGTATTGTCTATTATCTTTACATGGAAAATAAAGTCTTTGTAATTCTCCTTTTTCTGTATATGTTGCTAGCATTGATTTGTTACCAATAATTGCTTCATTTAAATATTTGTTTTCCATTTTTTACTCCTATCCTTCAATTACATTTAATATTTGTTTTTCTAAATCTTTAATTTTTTCATTGATTCTGAATATGTCTTCATCTCTTAAATCTTTGTTGTTCATGTCTTCGCGAACATATACATCCATGTCTTTTAATTCATCTTTGATTTTTTCTAGTCTCTTTATAACTTCTGTTTTTAAAGTAACTGGTAGTTTTCTTTCGATTTTATGTGTTAATACAACTTCTTCTCCTAATTCATAAGTTTCTCCAAATGATGGTATTGTAACTGGTAATTTGGCTTTTTCTTCTATTAGGCCTTTTAATACTGTTTGAGATTCTTCTTCACCATGTACTAAAAAGATGTGTTTTGGTTTTTTTACAAATGAATATATAAAATTCATTAGTCCTTCTTGGTCTGCATGTCCTGAGTATCCTTCTATATATTCTATTCTGGCATTTACTGCTATTTCTTCTCCGAATATTTTTACTTTTTTTGCTCCATTTACTATACTATATCCTAGTGTTCCTGGTGCTTGGTATCCAACAAATAGAATTGTACTATTTGGGTTCCATAAATTATGTTTTAGATGATGTTTTATTCTTCCTACATCACACATTCCACTTGCTGATATTATTATACTTGGTGTTGGGTCTTCATTTAGGGCTTTTGATTCATCTGTTGACATAGTAAATTTAAGCCCTGGAAATTCTAGTGGGTTATCTCCTTGAGATATTGCTGCTTGTGTTTCTTCATCAAATAAGTCCATATTTTCTTTGAAAACTTCTGTTGCTGATATTGCAAGTGGGCTATCTACATATACTGGGGCTTGCATTAGTGTTTTGTATTGACGTCTGAATTCTTCGTCTTTTCTTATATCTTTAAGATTGTTTAATTCATATAATATTTCTTGTGTTCTTCCTACTGCAAATGATGGTATTACTACTGTTCCTTGTTTATCTAGTGTTTCTGATACTATGCTTAAGAATAGTTCTGCTTTTTCATAGTTTCTCATGTGATATCTACTTCCATATGTTGATTCCATTACAAGGTAATCTGCATCTTCAATCATTGTTGGTGAACTTAAAAGTGGTATGTCATTATTTCCTAAGTCTCCTGTAAATACTGTTTTTGTGGTTTTTCCTTCTTCTTCTACCCATAATTCTATAATACTTGAGCCTAGCATATGTCCTGCATCATTGAAGCGTACATGTATATTTTCTGTGATGTCTATTATTTCATCATAGTTTACTGGCTGAAATATTTGTAAACTCTTTACTGCATCTTCTGCTGTATATAAAGGGTCTCGAGGTTCTTCTCCTTTACGTAGTCTTTTTCTGTTTCTCCATTCTATTTCCATTTCTTGTATATGTCCACTGTCTGGTAACATTAAAGTACATAAATCACATGTTGCTTTATGTGCATATATTTTGTTTTTAAATCCTTCATTATATAGTTTTGGTATCCTTCCTGAATGATCTATGTGTGCATGTGTTAATAACATAAAGTCAATTTCTGCTGGGTTGTATTCAAAGTCTGTAGCATTTTCTTCTTCTAATTCAGCTTTTCCTTGCCACATACCACAATCTACTAAGAATTTTTTTCCTGCTGCTTCTACTAAGTAGTTTGAACCTGTAACTGTTCTTGTTGCACCTAAAAAAGTAATTTTCATGCATATTTCCCCTTCCTTTATTCAAATACTTTTATCTTTTTGTTCATTCGAATTTCTAGCTCTTTTTCATTAATATTTGAATCATTAAATATTTGTACCTTTTCTTGAAATACTTCTTCATCCAAAAGTTGTATATAATATTTTTCTTTTTGTTTTTCTAACTTTATTGATAAATCTTCTAAGTTAATAACTCTCACTTGGAAGATATGTTTCCATATTTCATATTGATAATCTTCATTTTTTGAAAATTGTGGAACTATATTTAACTCAGCTGCTTTTTTTACAAGTTTTAATATTAGTTCTTTTATCAGACTTTCATTAAACCATTGTGTTTTTTCTTTGTTATTTTTTACTGCCTTTTCATAGACATTATTTCTTGTATCATATCTTAATAATAAGTAATATCTTACATGATATATTAGTTCCATTATTTCTTGTTTTGTTTGAATTTTATCTGCTTTTATTAGTAAACATTTTAAAAATATATATTGAAATTGCATAATATAATCTTTTAAACCATTTGTTAAATCTTCTATTTCTAAAAGTTTTAAATATTGTTGTTTATTTTCTAATTCTTTTTTGTGTTTTATAAAATTTCTTGGATTTAATATATCATTTAATTCTTCTATTTTTTGCTCATGTTGTTTTCTTTCTTCTTGCATGATTCCATTTAATACTTTCATACTAAATATTTTTTTGCTTAGTGGCAAATTTTCATTTCTTTTTATATATTCTTCTTTTAATAAATTTTTATTGTTTAAAATTCTATCTATATTTCTTATTTCTTTTTCTAAATTTAATTTTTGTCTTGTTACACTTTCAATATATTTTTCTCTTTCGTTCATTTTAGATAATTCATTTTCAATTCTTTTTTTATCTTTTATATATTTAGTTAATTTGTCTTTATCAAATTTGACTTCTAATAATATTGCAATTTTGATTAGTACAGTTATTAAATTTTCTGATATTTCTTTTCCATATTCTTTATTGATTTTTGTTAGAAACTTTTTATAATAGTCTACACTAAAATCTTTTTCATAAACCCATTTTTCTAAAAATTCATTTTTTAATAATATTCTTAAGTTTTGATAAATTAGATTGTGTTCTATGCTTTCTATCTCTTTAGTTATAGTTGTCCATGAATATCCATTAAAGTCTCTAATAGGTTCTACTTTTTGGATTGTATTTCCTGCATTTATTAAGTCTGATAATACAGCATCTATTAGATAATAATCATTTTTTATGATTGTTTGTGATTTTGCAATTTTCCAAATTGCATATAATATTTTTCTATCTATTGGATAACATTCTATTTCTTTGTCTGATTTGTTTATATAAAACATTTTATTTTCTGGAATTTTTGTTTTTTCTGCATTCATTTTTATAATATTAATTTCATCACATTGATTATATAAAATAGACATAAATTTTTCTATATATTGTTCTTTTGTTTCAAGATCTTGCTTAACTGTTTGTATGTCTTTGTATGATGTTTCTATTTTGTATAAAATATTAAGGAGAGAATTTTTGGTTTGCTCACTATAACATTTCTGTTCTAATAATGCTTCTAATTCATTATTAAAATCTTTTTTTACTAATTTTTCTATTAATCCCTTTTTATTGTTCAATTCTTTCTCTCCTTCTTTTGTTTTTATTCATTTACTTCTGCTGTTTCACTTGTTCCCATTTTTAGTTCATTTAGTTTTTCTAATGTCATTAATACTTCTCTTGGTTTACTTCCTTGGTATCCTGAAATTACTCCTCTTTCTTCCATTTGGTCTATAATTCTACCTGCTCTAGCATATCCTACTTTAAATCTTCTTTGTATAAATGATGTTGATGCTTGTCCTGTTTCAATAACAGTTTGGATTGCATCCATTAAAAATGGGTCTGTATCATCATCATTATCTGCTTCTTGTGATATTTCTTTATCTGTTTTATTACTGTTTTCAATAGTTTCAAGTATATCTTCACTATATGTTGCTGTTCCATTTTGTTTTACAAAGTCTACAATTTTTTCTACTTCATCATCTGAAACAAAAGCTCCTTGAACTCTCATTGGTTTTGGTGAACCTGATGGGAAGAATAACATATCTCCTTTACCTAGTAATTTTTCAGCTCCTACACTATCTAATATTGTTCTTGAATCTATTTGTGAAGATACTGCAAATGCTATCCTTGATGGTACATTTGCTTTAATTAGACCTGTAATTACATCTACTGATGGTCTTTGTGTTGCTATTACTAGATGCATTCCTGCTGCTCTTGCTTTTTGTGCTAATCTACATATTGCTTCTTCTACATCTTTTGCTGCAACCATCATTAAATCTGCAAGCTCATCTACTATTATGACTATTTGTGGTAATTTACCTGCTCCTTCATCTTTTTCAACTGCTTTGTTATATCCTTTTAAATCTCTTACTCCTTTTTGTGCAAAAAGATTATATCTATTATCCATTTCTTGTACTGCCCATGCTAATGCTCCTGCTGCTTTTTTAGGGTCTGTAACTACTGGTATTAATAAATGTGGTATACCATTATATACTGAAAGTTCAACAACTTTAGGGTCAACCATTACCATTTTTACTTCACTTGGTTTACTTTTATAAATAATACTTGTAATAATTGTGTTTATACATACACTCTTTCCTGAACCTGTTGAACCTGCAATTAGAACATGTGGCATTTTAGCTATGTCTGCTAGTTGAACATTTCCTGCAACATCTTTTCCTAGTGCTACTGTTAGTTTTGAACTTTGATTTGCAAATGCATCACTTTCTAATACTTCTCTTAAATGTACTGCTTCTTTTTCTTTATTTGGTACTTCTATTCCAACTGCTTGTTTTCCTGGTATTGGTGCTTCAATACGTATTGTTTCTGCTGCTAAATTTAATGCAATATCATCTGCTAAATTTGCTATTTTACTGACTCTTACTCCTTCTGCTGGTTTTAGTTCATATCTTGTTATAGCAGGACCTACTGACACATTTTCTACTTTTGCAGATACCCCAAAACTGTATAATGTTTTTTGTAGTTTTGTAGCTGTATCTGTTAAGGCTTTTGCTCCACCTTTTAGAGCTTTTTTAGATGGTTTTGCAAGTAGTTCTACAGGTGGATATTCATAATGTTCATCTTCTACTACCATTGCATGTTCTAATTGTAATACTTCTTTGGTTTTGTCTTGTTTTTGTTCTTCTTCTTGTTTAAATAAATTATTTTCTATAACATCTGGTTGCATTTCTTCTTTTGGTTCTGGTTCATCTATTGAAAGATTATTTCTTTTCATCATATCAAATAAATGCTTTTTACTTTCTTTTGTTAATGGTTCTAAATCATCGTTGCTGTGATCATATTTTTTTATGTTTTTATTTTCCATTTCATCAACAATTCTTCCACCAAAATTAATATTTATTTGACCATCTAATTGCTCATTTTGTTGTTTGTTTTTACCTTTTGCTTCTTTTTTAGTGTTTCTTTCATGTGGTTCTTCTTCATATTCATCATCATATTGTTGATTTTGCATATATTCTAATCTTTCTTTACGTGCTTCATATCTTTCTTGTCTTCTTTGTTGTGATTTTTCGACTGCATCACTTACCATTTCAGATGTATGTATTCCAAACATAAATACAATTAATAATATTGCTACTCCTATACTTAGGATAATTGCTCCTACAATTCCTAGCCAGTTAACAAGTGGTACTGCTATAGCTGCTCCTATTGCTCCTCCTCCTACTCCAGCTGTTCCAATATTATATGCATCTTTTACAACTTCTGCAAGTTCTTTATTTGCCATTAATTCTCCACCTGATATTTGGAATGTAGACATTAATGTAGCTATACTTATTAAGAAAATTACATATTGTGCTAATTTATATGAAAGCTCATCTCTATCTTCACTTGCTATTCTAATTGACACTGCAAAAATACCTATTGGTAATACATAGCGTATTACCCCCATAAGACCTCCTAAAACTTCTGTTAATTTTACTCCTATTACTCCTGATTTAGTATAAATTAAAACAGCAGAAAGTATACTTAAAATAAACAAGACTACTATTGTTAAATCTAATTTAGAAGCTTGTTTTTTCGTACTCCTTTTTGCTGTTCTTTTTCCTGTCGTTTTTCTATTATTTGTGCTTTTTCTTGCCATTTTCATCATCCTTCCAGAAAACAAAGAGAGAAACGGGAATTTCTCTCCTTTCGTATTTTTTCCTTTCTTTTATTTAAGTTCTTTTCTGCTATTTTGTATTGTTTTTATTGTATCTTCCATAGACATTTGCATTAAATTCATTGCTTCTGTCATATTTTTTTCTAGTTTTTCTAAAGTATCAGATAATACATTTTCAGTTCCACCTAGTAAATTATCTGCATATTCTTTTGTTCCTTTTGATATTTCTCTAGACATTTCATTTGCTGTTTCTATAATTTCTGCTTTTTGATCATATGCTTTTCTTGTTATTTCATGTTCATCAATCATTGCTATAATTCGGTTTTCAGCTTCTTTTACAATATCATCTGCTTCTTTTTGAGCCTCAACTAAGATTCTTTGTCTTTCTTCTTTTATCCATTTTGCTTGTTTTAATTCGTCTGGTAGTTTTAAACGAATTTCTTTTATCAAGTCAAGGATCTCTTCTTTATTAACAATTGTCTTTGCAGAAAATGGTAAATTTCTGCTTCTTTCTAATAAATCTTCTAATTCATCTAATAATGTAAATAATTCCATGGTTTTACCCCTTTCTTAATTAGGCTCGTTTAAGTTTATAATTATTATTGATATTCTCCCATATTTTTTCTGTTTATTAATTTGTATTTGCTTTATTTCTTTTAGTTGTTTTATTATTTGTTCTTCAATATCTGTTTCTATTATTAAAATTGTATTTGGTTTTAATAATTGTTTTTTCAATAATATTTGAACTGTTTTTATTACATATTCTGTTTTATATGGTGGGTCTATATATACTATATCAGGTTTTTCTTGTAATTTTGAATCTAGTAGTTTTTCATAATCTCCTTGATATAAAACAATTTGTTTTTCTAAATGTGTTTTTTCTATATTTTTTTGTATGATTTGTATTGCTTCTTTTGAATTTTCAAACATGATTACTTTTTTGGCTCCTCTGCTTGCAGCTTCAATTCCTATTGCTCCACTTCCAGAAAATACATCTAAAAATACAGATTGTTGTACATCATTTTGTATAATATTAAATACTGATTCTTTTACTCTATCTAGTGTTGGTCTTGTTTCTAATCCTTCTAATGTATATAATTTTGTACCTCTTGCTTTTCCACTTATAACTCTCATGCCTATTATCCCCTATGATATTATTTTATCGTTTTTTTTTATAATGTCAATACTATTAACGTAATTGTAACATACATTTAATAATTTTGTAACATTCTTCCAACATTAAAACAAAAAAGCAGTTAAAATATAATATTTCAACTACTTTCTTCTTTAGTTACAATTTAATTTATAAAAAACTGTTTATTCGTCATCTTTGTTTATATCTTTTAATAATTCTAATTGTGAAATAAGTAATGATTCCATTTTTGCTTTATATATTTCAAATTGTTTTTTTATGTCGTCTAATTCTTTTTGTTTCATCATAATTTGATTATTTAAATCATCTACTTGTTTTTGTATATCTGCTTTTGCGTCATTTACTATTTGATCAGCTTTTTGCTTAGCTACACTTTTTACTTCTTCTGCTGTGGTTTGTGCCATTACAAGTGTATTTTGTAAAGTTGATTCTATTGATTTATATTGTAATAAACTATTGTTTAATTCTTCTACTTTTGTTCTTAATTTTGCTACTTCTTTATAGTTTTTTGTATAGTCAACTGTTAGTTCATCAAGAAAATCATCAACTTCTTCTACACTATAACCATTCATCATTTGTTTAGAAAATCTTTTATTTTCGATATCTAATGGTGTAATCATTTTTTCCTCCTCAAACAACACTTTCTGTCTTTATAGCCATAGCAAAATTAGCCTAGATTATTGTTTTTAAGCCATGAAACAGAAAGCTTACTTTTCATTTCTTCTCTAGCCATATCATTTGTAATTTCATAATTAGATGGTGCTACTAAAAAGATAGAATTTGAAACTTTTTGTATATATCCATCTAATGCATAAACTCCTCCACTAATAAAATCAACTATTCTTCTTGCAACATCTTTATTTACATATTCTAAATTTACAATTATTGACTTTCTTTCTTTTAAAAATGCACATATTTCATCTGACTGTTCAAATGTTGTTGGTTGTGATATAACCATTTTTATTGCTTGTCCACTTTGTTGTGGCATATTAACAACTTTATTGTTATTTTTTCTACCAAATAATTTTCTTTCATCTTGTACTTCTTCCTCTTGTTCATCTTGGTAATCATAAACATTCTCCTCATCATATTCTTCTGGCTCAGCTGTATCCATTCCAAATAAATCCCATACTTTATTCATTAATGCTGACATAAAAAAACCTCCTAAATTAATTTCCTTTGTATTATTTTATTTGATATAAGTATCCACTTTTTTTACAATATTGTCAAGTGTTTTTTGAAATGTAATCTTTTTTTAATATTTTTGTAATATATTTGTAATATTTGTGGACTTACTTTTAAGTTACTTATTCGAGTTAGGATCTAACAATATTTCATCATATATACTTATATTCTTCATTTCTGTTATTTGTTCACTTGTAAATCCTAGTTCTTTTAATTCATCTGTTGTATAATTTGTTATAATTGAATATTTGTCATTTTGTTTTTTTACATTTACTAAAATTTCACTTCTATATCCTGCTCTATTTCTTATAACATAGTGTAATCCATCTTTTTCTAATATAGATTGATTAGGAACTTTTAGTCCACTATAGTTCCACCATATTAGATCAAAAGATATTTTTCTATAGTTTGATAATTCTTCTATTTCTTTATCTATTTTTAGTACAAGTAAAGTATCTTCTTCATCTTGTGGTGCTGTATATACTATTTCTGCATCTATTTCTACTTGATTTGATAGACGCAATTTTACAGTATTTCCAATTTGTGCTTCTTTTGCTTGTTTAGTATTTGATACTGTTGCAATATATGCTTCAAAATTATTTATTATTTTTCCACATTCATCACTTGTAGCAATTAATTTTCCTGTTTTTAAATCTAAATTTTGTAGATAGTCTTTGTTTAATGCTGAAAAACTATTTGGCGTTAATGTTTCTTCTAATCCATCTACTTTATATGAAACTATACCACTTCTAGGTGCTCTTATGGTTTCAGCACCATCATTTAATTGTTTTTCTAATTGTACTCTTTGATTGTTTAATTCTTTTAGGTATGAGCCAGATGCACTCTTATCTCCAACTATTTTAGCTTTTTTGGTTATTAATGTATTTATTTGTTTTTCATATTCTGTTAGTTTTGATATATCTGTTATTGTATTTATTTGCTCTAATTGTTCATCTAATTGGTCTTCTAATAATTTTACATCAGAATAATATAAATCTGTTTGTCCTTTCATTGTTTCTTGTATTTTTACATCTAAGTCTTGTATTTGTTTTTTTAATTCTTCTTCATTTTTACTAAAATACCTGAATATTATTTCTTGATTTCCAGCTTTTTCTCCTTCATTTTTTATCTGTTCCATTCCATTTTTGTAATTGTCACCTTTGACTACTACTTCATCTCTGATAACATAGCCTATATCTGTTTCTTCAAGATACAGTTTTCCTTCATCTATTGTAAATACATCTGTAGGTTGTTTTATCAGAAGATAAATAACATATAGAAAATATATTAAAATAATACTAAGCAAAACTGAAATAATGATTTTTGTTGATTTTGATTTTCTTTTTTTATAATTTTTTTCGACAAGTGATGCTTCTTCATTATTTAGTTCTTTATTTTCCTTTTTCATTTATTCCCTCCAAAATAATGTTAATATTATTTTGTATATCTTTTTGTGCATCTAACCATATCGTTTGTTTGTTTTTACGAAACCATGTCATTTGTCTTTTTGCGTATCTACGAGTTTCTTGCTTTATTTTTTCTATCATTTGTTCTTTTGTTAAATTTCCTTGTAAATATTCTACTACTTCTTTATATCCTAATCCTTGCATTGCTGTAGGAAATTCTTTATATTTATTTAAAATATTTTTTACTTCTTCTACTAAACCTTGTTCTATCATTATATCTACTCTTTTATTAATTCTGTCATATAATATTTCTCTTTCCCATTGTAGAGCATATACATGATAATTGAATTCTGGTTCTTTTTTTCTAGACATTTCTTCTAGCTTTGTTTTTGTCTTTCCTGTATTATGATATATTTCTAATATCCTTAGTATTCTTTTTTTATCTGATTTGCTTATTTTTTTCATTGCTATTGGGTCAACTTTTTCTGCCTGTTTGTATAATTTTTCTAGTCCTTCTTTTTCTACTTGCTGTTCTAATTTTTCTCTATATTGCTCATCAAATGTAATTTCTGGATATTCTATTTCATATATTAAGCTATCTATATATAAGCCTGTTCCTCCAACTATAATTGGTATTTTACCTTTTTGAATTATTTCATATATTGCTTGTTTTGCATCTTTTTTATAATCTGCTACACTATATCTTTCATTAGGAGATATAATATTTAGTAGATAATGTTTTATATTTTGCATTTCTGCTTGATTAGGAGTTGCTGTTCCTATATTCATATCTTTATATATTTGCATTGAGTCACATGATATTATTTCTCCATTTATTTGTTTTGCAAGTTCGATTGATAGATTTGTTTTTCCTGAAGCTGTTGGACCACATATTACAATAACATCTTGTTTTTGCATGTATTTATTGTATTAGAATAACTAATACTTTTCCTCCTCTCATAAGCTATATTTTATTATTTATGATTTCTATAATTCCTTTTTGTATATTAGACATATATCCGCATTCTAGTATTAATAAAATTAAAATAATTACAGCTAATATTAATATTTTTTTTATAAATTGTTCTTGTGAAATAGTTCCTTGATCTAATTTATCTATACCAATACATAAAAATGGCATAACAAAAATCCCATTAATACCTGTGAATATGAAAACTAACGTCTGTTTTACAATTCCTAGCATATTTTGGTTTGGATAAGATATTCCTTTATTTGAGATTATAAAAGTTATACTTGTAGCAATATATAAAATTAATAAAAATATGCCTATATATAATATTTTTTTTGGTACATCTATTGTTCCTAGATCATTAAAACACCATGATATTAAAATAACATACATTATTAGAATTATTATTATAATAACTGGCATATTTTTATTCCTACCTTTCTACTTTCTTGAGAACTTCCTTTCAATATCATATTTTGTCATTTTTATTGCTGTTGGTCTACCATGAGGACAACTAAATGGATTTGGTAAGTCTAATAATTTATCTATTAAACTTTTTACCTCTTCTTCTGTTAATGACATATTTGCTTTTACTGCTGCTTTGCATGCAACTGTTGATATGAATTTTTCTTCTTTTTCTTGTTTTGCAGTTCTTGCTACTGTATTAATTTCATCTAAAGTTTCTAAAAATAAATCTTTAGTATTTAAGTCAAGACATATATCTGGAACACCTGTCAATTTTATTGTGTTATCTCCAAATTCTTCTAAGCTAAATCCTGCTTTTGCAAACATTTCCATGTTTTCTCTAGCTATTGCCATTTCTTTATGTGTTAATATAATTACATCTGGTAATAATAACATTTGAGAATCTTTTGTGTCATCACTATAATAATTTGCTTTTACTTTTTCATACATTATTCTTTCATGTGCTGCATGTTGATCTATTATATACATTTCATTGTTTATTTCTATTATTATATATGTGTTAAATATAATCCCAATAAATTTATATGGTTCTTTTTGATATTCATCAATTTGGTCAAATACTGACATATTATCTTCAACAACATTCATTGGTATGACATCTTCTTGTTCTTTTCTATTATTTACTTTACTTTTACTTGGTGCTTTTCCAAATAATTTTTGATACATTTCGTCAAAATTCATTGTTTTTTCATATTTAGGTTCTTCATTATTTTCTATGGTTATATCTTGATTTTCCTTTTGTTTTTGACTGTCATCATTGTTATTTTCTTCGTTTTTTTCTTCAGTTTGTGTATTATCTTGTTCTTCTATATTTTGAGTTTCTTTTTGCTCTATAATTTCTTCATTATTTTTTGGTTCTAATGTAGTTTCTTCTTGTTTTTGTTCTTCTATGTTTGATTCATTTTCATTATTAATTTCATTTTTTGTATCTTCTTCTATTTTATTCTCATTATTTATTTCTTCTTCAGGTTTTTTCTCATCAATTATTTGAGTCTCCTTTTTTTCTTCTGAATTTTCTTGAGGAATTGCTACAGGTATAGTATCATTTGGCTCTAATTCGTTTGATTCTTGAGTATCTTCTAACTTATTTGTTACGTCTTTAAGTTCTATTAATCTTTCAATAATTGAGTTTCCTTTTATCTCTTCTTTATCAAATTCTTGATATAAATCTTTTTCTTCTGGCTGAATATTAGTATTTGGTTTTTGCAAGTCAAATAAATCTTTTTGATTATTTTTTATCATATCAGGAGTAGATAATTCTTGTTCCATTTTATTATGCATATCTTCTTTTATTTTTTCAAGTTGTCTTAATATATCACTTGTATCTACTAGACCAGATGTATTAACTTCTTCATCAGAATTTTTCATTTTATCTATCTCCTGCATATTAGTCTTTATTTTACTTTCTAAATCAGTATATTTTTCAATTTCTTGGTTATCTGATTTGCGAAGACTAAATAAACCTTTATCTCCATTATTTTTTAATAAAGTATCTTTTATTGCATGATATACTGATTGGAATATTTTACTTTCTTCTTGAAATCTAACTTCCAATTTTGCTGGGTGTACATTTACATCTACTTTTGCTGGATCCATTGTAATATTTAATACTACAAATCCAAATTTTCCTAATGGTATCATTCCTTTATATGCTTGTTCTGTAGCTGCTGTTAATGTTTTATCTTTTATATATCTTTTATTAACAAAAAATAATTGGTTTGACCTATTTGAACGTGCAATTTCTGCTTTTCCAACCATTCCTTCTATTGTAATTCCTTCATACATATATGAAACAGGCATAACAGCTTCTGCTACATTTTTTCCATATATACTATATATAACTTCTTTTAAACTTCCACTTCCATTTGTTTGTATTATTGTTTTTCCCATGTTTATAAATTTAAAAGAAATACTAGGATTTACTAGTGCTATTCTAGTTATAACATCTTCAATATATCCTGATTCAGTATAATCTTTTTTTAGGAATTTATATCTTACAGGAGTATTAAAAAATAAATTTTTCACAATAATTGTTGTTCCAACAGGAGATGCTGCAACTTCTTTTTCTAATACTTTTCCTGCTTCAACTACAATTCTGTAGCCACTTTCTTGTTCTTCTGTTTTTGAAATCATTTCTACATTTGAAATTGCTGCTATACTTGCTAAAGCTTCTCCACGGAACCCCATAGATCTAACTGTATCTAAATCTTCTGCTGTACGAATTTTACTAGTAGCATGTCTTTCAAATGCTATTTCTAAATCATCTTGTGCTATTCCTTTTCCATTATCTGATATTTTTATATATGAAATACCACCATTTTTTATTTCTACAGTAATATTTGTTGCACCAGCATCTATTGAATTTTCTACCATTTCTTTTATGACTGATGCTGGTCTTTCTATTACTTCTCCTGCAGCTATTTTATTTATTGTTAAATCATCTAATAATACAATATTCCCCATTTGTATATCCCCCAATTACTTTATCCTTTTATGTATTTATATCTATGTGTTCTTTTAATTCTTTTTCATATTTATTTGTACAATATACAAGTGATAGCATGTATACAGTTAATACCATTGGTATTGTAAGTCTTCCTACTGGTATTCTTGTTATAGATATTATACTAAATAATAATAATTGTGCAAATATTACTATAAATGCTGTTTTTGCAATTGTTTTTAAAATTTTTAACTTATGGTAACGAGCTGCTATATATACAAGTATTATAACTGTTGCTATAATAAATGGTATAATATATGGATTTATTAAATCTCTTAAATGTGTATGTGGTACTGTAATTATTTCTGTTTGTTCTGCATTAAGCTCTAATCCATATTTTTCATTTACTTTTGTTACAAAATTTGTTCTTTGTTCTTCACTAATATCTTTTGCTAAAACACTGACTGCATCTTCATATATTTCTATTTTTTGAATAACAACTGGTTGGTCTCCTAATGTTTCTTTTGCTATTGCTTTTATGTCATTTCTTTCAAATTGTTTTCCTATATTTAATTCTATTCTTTTTGTATCTTGATATTTTAAATCAAAATTAAATCCTTTTACAACTGCCATAACAATACCTGCAATAATAACTACAATTGATATTAGTATTATGACTTTATTTTTTGATTTGTCCATTATTTATCCTCCTCTCTTAGTTTCAACATTGGAACAGTTATTATAAAATTATATAATGCCATTAATAATAATCCCCAGAATATTACCATTCCAAAGTTTGCTATTGGTAACCAATCAATAAAGCAGAATACTACTGCCATAATGTAGATTGGTAACACTTTAAGGAAGAAACTTCCATATGTCTTTTTAATAATTTTTAAAACTGTTTGTTCATTTTCTTTTTCTTTAATATTTTTTAATATGCTTGTAATTAGTAAATAATTTATAAATAAAACTATTGCAATTCCGAATAATCCTTCTATAGAAAGTATAACATTTGTATAACGCAATAATATTAAAAGTAATGCTGCTCCACCTATAAATGATATTGAACTTAGTAATCCATTTAATTTATATTTAAATATTAGGATTAGTAATAATATAGCACTAACTATAATAAATCCTAAAATTATTTTTTGCATATCACTTGTTTCTATATCTGATAATACATATTCATTTCCATTAACTTCATAATCTATTGGTAATGGTCCATCTTCAAGCATTGCAGCCATTCTTTGTACTCTTTTTGCATTGCTATTTACTACTTCACTTTTTGTTGAAGGTTGTCCTATTGATAATGAAAGCTTACCTGTTGTAATAACTTCATCAAAAGATGTTGTCATCATATCTTGACCATCTATTTTAAGAGCTATTTGTTTTTGTTCTTCTTTTGTATCATCTGATAATTCATTATCAGTTGTTTCATTTTCTGCTGTTTCATTTTCTGTCCCTTCTTCAGTAGTTGTATTTTCATCTGTTTTATTTTCTACTGTTTTATATTTTTCTGTTACATCTTGAAATTTTTGTTTACCATCATTATTAAAGTTGATTACCATATATACACTTGTACCATTTGTTAAAGTACTATACATTACATCAACACTTTTTATATCATCATTTGTCATTAAAACTTCTTGTGATTCACTATCTACGATTTCAAATTTCCCTGTTGTTCCAACATTACTAACTATTTCATCTGTATCATCATTTTCTTCAAGTTCTAATGTAATTTCACCTGTTTGATCATCAGTTTTAATTATATAATTTTGAACTCCAATCCTTTTTAATCTTTTTAAAATATATTGTTTTGTTTTTTCTATATTTTCTTTAGTTACTTTTTCTGCATTTTCATCTTTTTCTTCTTTTGTATATCCTTTTTCATTTATTTCTTCATCTGTTAGTTCTTCTTCAATAACATTTCCTTCGCTGTCTTTAATAGTAGTTTTGGTTACTTCTTCTGGTTTAATAGATACTATCCTTGAACCACCTAAGTCCATTGCTAATGAATAACCTTTCACTACATCTTCCATACGATTTTGTTTTTGAGTGTAAATACCAAAAAATCCTATCATAGTTATTAATACAACAACTAATATGATAGTTAATATTTTTAAGCCTTTACCATTTCTTTTTGTTTTTTGCTTTTCTTCCATTCTCCTCTTCCTTCCTTATATTCTTCTTTAAAATATCATAATTTTTTGGATACCATAAGATACTTATTTTTTTGTCTTAGTAACCATTATAGATTGTATATTAAAATTGAAAAAATATCAACTATTTTGATAATTTTTTCAAAATTTATCTTAATATTTATTTAATTGGAGAATGGAATCTTTTTATTTTTGTATATATTCTATTTTACCAGTTATCTCTTTAGTTTTGGTAGAAGGTACTTCTGTAATACTTGAATTATATACAACTGCTATCATAATTGTTGTTTCTTCTCCTGATAATAATATTTCATCAGGCTCATCTGTTATATATCGAATTGGTGATGTTGGACTTTCATCGTCTGAAGTAAATTCTACTTTATTTAATATTGCATCTATTGTACC
This sequence comes from uncultured Clostridia bacterium, assembly GCA_947628775.1. Lineage (GTDB taxonomy): Bacteria > Bacillota > Clostridia > TANB77 > CAG-508 > CAG-269. The sequence continues at coordinate 41,165 of CANRBI010000002.1, read as the reverse complement.
CATATTTTCAATCGTTATTTCATAAACAACTAGATCGCCTGGTTTATTTAGTTTGGGCATAATTGTTGCTGTTGTATCTGTGAATTCTGGTTTTCCTGGATCACATCCTAAAGTCCTTTCTTGCATTTCTACACTTGTTATTTTTATGTTCCATGAGCCTGTAATTTCTGTTGTTTCATTTAATTCTAGTTTAGTAACAAATGTAGAATATCCTATTGTCATTGTTAAGATTATAATAAATAAAGATAATATAATGATAAATTTTTTATTTTTCATGTTTTTGCCTCCTAAAATATTCTCTTTATTTATTCTATGTTTTTATCTTTCTTATGTTTACTAACCAAAAAGCCATTCGCGTGAATGGCTTTTTATATTATTTTTTCAATCATTAATTACATAATAATCATATACACTACTAATATTATCATTACCGATATTTATATAATATCGTATGCGTTCAATTACTTCCTCAATTTTATCATTGGTAATCAAATATAATTTTTTATCAGCATATACATAATTTTCAGTGCAATCAATTAAAATCTCTATTTTTTTTCTATCATTTGAATCATATTTTGATATATAATAGCAATCACTTAATTTATTATATAATATAAAATATTTATCAAAAGTATTATAAATTAAATATTGCTTATTTACATCATATTTTCTTCCTTCTAAATCATAAAATCCACTTTCTTGCTCATCATAAAATGGAATATTCCAATTGTTGTACATAAATAAAATGTAATTTCCAGATTCTTCATCGTAATCAATAAGTAAATTATTGCATTCTAATTTTACTCTTTCATTATTTTTATATGTCAAATAATAATTCTTTTTATATTTATAAATTGTTTCTAAATCTATTCCTTTTATTTCACTAATATTATTAACTGGATAATCATAATTTTTCATATAATAGTTTTCTAATAATTCTAGAAAAGAAGTATCATTTGCTATTTGCGTTTTATCAATTTCAATTTCTATTGATATTTCTTTATCTTCGTTTGTAAATTTCAAATAATTATCTTCAATATTTTTTGCAGTCAGATAATTTATTCCATTTTTAGTTTCTGAATAATCATATGTTTTTTTATCTATACTAGAAACTTTCACTAAATCACTTAATAAATTATTGTCTGAAAAAATATAATATAATCTTACTAATTTTTCTCCTGTATAATTAACAATCCATAATTCATTATTGCTATCTATAGCAGTAATTATATATGTACCTTCATCATCTATCTTTTTTGTACTCATCTCCTTATAATTGTTTTTTGCAATTAAATTTCCTGTTATATCATAAAAATTATAGTCATAATCAATAAAAAGTTGAGGATTATTTTGTTTCTTTAAAATGTTATATGCTTCAATTAATCTATCTTTGTTTTCTTTTAATAAAATTCTTGGAAAAGCAACCAAGACAGCACCTACAAAAAATATTATGCAAAATATAATAATAGAATGTTTTTTTAAGTTAGAGCTTTCTTTTTTCCTATTTAGTATTAAGTTAACAATAGATATTATTGTTTGACATATTAAGTTACTAAATATAATGTATCCCCATTCATCATCATAGGTTTCATCATATATTATAGTTAGTACAATATTAATTAAAGCTATACATCCCAAAATGATGTTTAATACTCCTATTGCAATATTTTTCCTTTTAATATTTAATATTCCTATAACAAGATTTATCAAAAAAAATGCAATTAAAATAATAGAAATTATTATTATAGATAGACCCTCATAAACATAAAATAAATCATGTTTTAATAAAGTTATACTTTTATACATTGGTATTATATATAATAATGCAAAAATTATTAAAATAAAATTTAATATGTTATACAAAATATTTTTCTTCTTCATTTTTATAATTCCTCACTTTTCTTAAATTACTACATGTCATTATAATTATAGTTTTAAAAAATCATATTCAAAATTATATTTGTATTTACTGTAATTATTTTTATTTTCTATGTTAATAATATACTATAAATACGATTAAATAACAAGTAAATTTCTAAAATTATTATTAATTTTTATAAAGAGTTTTGGACATGTTCCATAAACTGAATTTTTCGACTAGGGAGGAAAAATTTTTATCGCTTTTTACTGCAACTAATCTAATCCATTCTTGTTTTTCTTTGCTCAATTTTAATCCAATTTCTTTTTTAATTATAGTAATCATATATCACACCATCCTTTCTGGTTAAGATAAAAGGCAACAAAAAAATTGACCTTTTACAGTCAATTAACCATTTTCGCCTAATGCAGCGATTTTACTTATTGGAGCAGGTAGTGGGAATCGAACCCACGTCATCAGCTTGGAAGGCTGAGGTTCTACCATTGAACTACACCTGCATGTGTAGGTTGTTTTGGAGCAGGTAGTGGGAATCGAACCCACGTCATTAGCTTGGAAGGCTAAGGTTCTACCATTGAACTACACCTGCATTTCCTTGACATTTATAGATTATAAACTATATTATTTTTTTTGTCAAGGGTTTTTTGAAATTTTTGTTGTTTGGTGTTATCTTATTAAACATATTAATGAAAATATTACTATTTTTGTTAATATTCCTGCTAGTAGTTGATAATTTGTTGCTTTTATTCCTAGGTCATATGTTTCGTCATATTGTTTTAATAGTTTTTGTATTTCTTCTGGAGTGGATATTTGCTTTTCTTCCATATACTCTTTTGCTAAATATCTTGATTTTATCATTGCATCATTTTCTAAATATGCTCTTATTGAATAGTAAATTAGTCCTAATATACAAAATACTGATAAGAATGTCATTTCATAACTTAATTTTTTTATTAATGCACATATTACTATAGCAATATAGTATATTAAATATATGTTAGAAAATATAAAATTAAATAATAACATTTTTTTGTTTTGTATAGAATGTAAACATTCATGAGCAATTGTTAATATACGTATATAACTATTTTTAAAATTGCCTAAAAATATTTTATTTGATGTTGCAACATATATAGTAGTATCTGAATCTTTATTTTCTTCTATTTTTACAGATTCATTATTTAATTTTTTTAAATATTCTTTACATATATCAGTATTAGATGGATATTTTTTTACCATTTCATCTAATTCAGTTATATTTGTCATTGTTTTTAATTTTTTTAAATTTATTCCAAAAATAATTGCTGATATTATTAAAAGTATTATACTAATTATTAAAATCACTAAAAATTCCATATATTACCTCATTACATCTTGTATTGATTCTCCAATTATTTTATTTACATCTGCTATTAAAATATTGAATTTCATTTCTGCATCAAAATATTTTTTTGCATCTGGATTTTCCATTAGTTCAGAATATAAATCTTGCATCTTTTTTAATAATTCTTCATCTGTTTTTCCTGTTTCCATTGATTTTAATTGTACTTCATATCTTGTCTTTTCAAATTCTTGTATATCATTATATAAATTTTGATTTAGTTTTATAGTTTCTTTTGCCATCTTGTAATTTAAATATTCTTCTGATTGTTTTATCTCTTGTGCTAATCTATTAACTGTATCATAAACATTCATTTTTTCTTACCTTTCTTTATATATTATTAGTTACATTTTCTGTAACTTGCTCTACTTCAGGTTCAATTACAATTTGTGCAGTTGTTGGACATATATTTATCCATGTATTTCCATCATTTACTTTAATTTCATTTCCCTGCATATCTAAATATTTTGTTTTTTCTTCTCTATCTTCTTTTATACATTGAATTTTAATTGCTCTTCCATTTGTTATATAATATCCATCAAATGTTCCTATATTTTTTAATCCTTGTCTACCTTTATTTTCAGTATCTTCTAAAGTATAATTATCACATAATGTTATTATTATATTTTTTGTAGTTATTGCTTCCCCTGTTACCATTTCTGTTTGTTGTTTATTTCTTGCATATCTTTGATAAGTACCTGTTTCTTTGTCATATTCATATTTTACTGTTTGCAAATCTGAATGTGGTATTGTAACACTTATCGCACTTTGACCATCTTCTAGATTTACTTCATCTGTTGTGTATTTCAAAACACTTTCTGCATCAGATGTTAGTCTATAATTTTTATTTTTTGCTGATTTTATTATTTTTTCTGTATCTGTTAATGCATTGTGTGGTGCATATTTTTTATTTGTTCTCCAGAATGTTGTGCCATCTTCTGATATTCCATCAATTTCATTTATAAAATATTTTTTCATATCAGTTTTTGCTTGTGGACTTTCTCCAAAGTGTACATAGATTGCATCATTTTCCATAGCATAGTCTAAAAAGTAATGTCTTGCACTCCTTACTGGTCCAATTTCATCTACATCTACTCCTTTAAATAATGCCATTAATCGTGTTTCTCCACCTTCTGCAATAGCTTCATATACCATATAGGCTTTATCTATTCCTGATTGTGGCCATGCTTGATTATGATTGTCTATCATTACTGCTATTGGTCTATCATTGCCTTTATATATTTGGACTTCTTTTTTTGCAACTTCTGTTACAATTACATTTTCCCCTTTTGGTTCATTAGATACTTGTTTTGCATTATTTTTATCTTTCACAATCTTATATGCAAGAATTCCACCTGCTGCAATTATCAATACAATAAGGATAATTATTAATGCTTTAACTCCGCCTTTATCCATTTAGACCTCCCTTGTAATACCTAATTTATTTAATATTACTTCTTCTTTCTCTCTCATTATTATCTTATCATCTTCTTCAATGTGATCATAACCCATTAAATGATAAAAACCATGTACTATCATATAACTTAATTCTCTTTCAAAACTATGACCATATTCTTGTGCTTGCTCTTTTACCTTTTCAATAGATATTACTATATCTCCTAATACATCTTCATGTTCAAAATCATTGTTTGAAATTTTTTTATCTATTTCATCTTTTTCAAACATAGGAAAAGATAAAACATCAGTTGTTTTATCAATGTTCCTATATTGTTTATTTATTTCTTTTATATGTTGAGGTGTAGTTAAGGTTAATGTTATAAGCATTTTTGTTTTATCTAGTTTTTCTTGTTTATAACACTCTTCTATAACTGTTTTTATTGTTTCTTCATATTCCTTTTTTGCCTCTATATCTTGATATATAATTTCATACATTTTATGCACACACCTTATTAGTTTTTACTCTAATATTTCCTTTATATTTTCCACATGATATACACTTGTTGTGTAATTCTTTAATAGCTCCATAATCTACTAATTTTCTTTTATAATACTTTTCCAATTTTGAATAATCTATTTTACTTGTTCTAATTTTTTTCAAATCATCTTTTATAAATAATATTTGTTTTTGTTTAATATATTCTTTAAAATCATTTTGCTTAGATTTATTCATTTCTTTATACTTGTCCCAAAATATTTTGTATTGTTCTTTTTCTTCAGGTTTTTCCCAGTATACTTTTGTAGATAATAATTTGATATTATAATCTTCTATTAAAGTAATTAATAAATTATATGCTTTTTCTCTTTTATTAGAAATTTTTGTATCTTGAATAAACATCCTTGTGTCCTTTAATAATTTTTCATAACATTGTTCAGCTACTATTAATGGTATACTATGTGTAAATAGTTTTCTGCTTATTCCAAGTAATGTCATATTTTTTTCAATGACATCTCTTGTATCTAATTTTCCTACTGTAAAGTTTTGGAATTTTGTATAGTCATCTATAATTTCTGTATATTTTTCTTCATCATTTTCAATTTTTAGTGATAAAATATTTTGAACATAATCATCTAGAGTATAAAATAATCTTGTATATATCCATTCTTTTGTTGTATCATTTATATTAGTTGTATCTGCCAATTTTATAGAATAATTTTTTAAAATAGATTTATATAAATTATCCATTTTATCAATATAAAAATTTGTGTATTTTTGTTTTATTTTTTCTTTACCGTTTTGTTTTACTCCTTCCCAGTCTAAATCTATTAAATATTTTTGTTTACGATATTTATAGTCAATATATTCCTTTTCTTTTAAACTTATTACTTCATAATATTTTGATAGCGCATTTTTTTCAAATTCTGAAGCAGTTCCATTTTTTACTTTTTTATAAATAGAATCCATTACATATTTATCTAAGGTTTCTAAATAAGCTGTGTATGCTGTATCATATTTTTTTTCTAGTAAATCATTACTTTCATCTGCATTTACACATTGTTCAAAATATTTTAACATAGAATTCCTTTTCATAGAAATCAACATACTATTAATACCTATTTTCGTTGGTATTAAAATTCTTGTTAGTGTTGTCGTTATTTTATTGAAAAAGTTACTATCAGCTCCTGTAATTCTTAAACTTCTTTCTTCCATATGCATTCTCCCTTCAAAATACAATTTTCTCGTTTGTCCCTATTTGCTCTAAAACTTCGTATGTTAGGTATATTTCTAGTGCATTTTCTTTTTCGTATGTATTTATATTTTTTCCGACTATTTTTGTTTTATCTTGTATTTCTTTATCTAGTTCTTCTTGTAATTGGTTAATCCCTAGCTCTTTAGCTTGAGTAGGATTATATGTTTTTTGTTCTTCTATAAGTTCTTTGTTTGTTACTTTTTTTACTGAAATTGGTAAATAGAAATCCGAAAATAGTTTTATTTTTTTATATGTTTCTATTGTATCATAAATTTTAAATTTTGAAACCCTTTTTTGCAAATTTATTTCAAAATTATTAAATTTTATTGAATAAAAATTTTCTTGATTTCCTGTTTCCCTTTTTTCCGTAGCTTTATATGGTATAGTAATATTTTTTGTGTGCCACACTTTTGCCTCTATATCACCTTTTGCATGTACATAACGAATTCCTGTATATTTTCCTTCTAACCATCCATTAATAAGTGGTGTTCCATTTGTTATTGTATCTCCTACTTTAACATTTGCTGTTCCATTTTGTACATTTATTTTTGTTATAATCCCTTCTTTATCAGAAATTATACTACAATATTCTGAATCATCAACTATGTCTGGTTTTTCATATGCTTTTACTAAACTAATAATTGCATTCGTTCCTTTTAATTCAATTCCCATCCATGCGATATCTTCTCTTTTTAATCTCACTTTGTTAATTATTTCTTTTGTTTGTACTTTTGATTTTAAAACACCTGTATTTAATCCTGCTTCTACTATATCTTGATATATATTTTCTAATTCGTTTCCATCTTCTTCTTTTATTTCAATATTCCATATAAATTGTGATGAAATTATTACTAATAATATCATTATTAATATAAATATAATAAATATTTTTCTTTTTTTATATTTATTAAGTAAAAATGGTAGACCTCTCTTTTTTTCAATTTTTACACGACATCTTATTTTTTTTGCTATTTTTGTAATTTCTTTAAAATCTTGTATACTTACATTAAACCATAGTTTTACATTTTGATTTCTTTTTAAATTCCATATAGTAATTTTCTTGTTTGTACAAATATTAATAAATCTTTCTATATAATAACCTTCTATAGAAACTCTAACATATCCTAAAATATAACCCAGTATTATTTTTATCAGCATTAATTTTCCTCCATTATTCTTTCAAATTCGATGCTTTCAATTTTACCTTTTACTTTTAAATCATCATTTGACATATTTTCTAAGGTAAATCCATATCCATTAAGATTAATAATACCTGTATAGGTTTTTACTCTTACAAAATATTCTTCATATTCTAATATGCCTTTAAAGTTTTCTATAATTAGTTCATTAAAACCTATAATTGTTATTTTAGGTTCATTTGAATATACTTCTTGTGGTATTTCTAATAGTTTATCAAATTTTCTTAAACGATTTTTTTTCATAATCTCTCTCCTTATCCTTCGAATTCATCTAATGAATAAAATTCATAGCCTTCTTCTCTTGCTTTTTTTATTATTTCTGATAATATTTCTGTATTAGTTTTTGATGTTCCATGTAATAACATTATTTCTCCTGGATGAAAATTTTCTGTTATTATTTTTATTGCATCTTCTTTTGATGGTTGGTTATCTTCTTCCCAATCTTTATATGCAAATGACCACATTACATTTTTATATCCTAAATTATTTGTTTCTGCTAATGTTCTTTCACTAAATTCTCCCTTAGGTGGTCTCATATATTTCATATCATAATTAAATTTTTCATAAATTGTTTGATGCAAACCGCATTACTTCACTTTTTATTTGCTCACTATTTAAATCTGGCATAGATTTATGATTTATAGTGTGATTTCCTACTATATGTCCTTCATCTATCATTTCTTTTACTAAGTCAGGTTCAGTATTAACAAAATGTGCTGTTATAAAAAAAGCTGCTTTTACTCTGTTTTGTTTTAAAACTTTTAGGATTTCTGGTGTATAGCCTGCCTCATATCCTTCATCAAATGTTAAATATATTTTTTTGCTTTCAGAATTTCCTATTGCTATTCCATGATTTTCAGTTAAAATTTTTATATTTTCACTTCCTAAGTCTGGTTGTTCATGGTTATTATTCCTCTTTATTCCCCAGCCAATTTTTTTATTACTTAATGTATTTGCATTACTTAAAATTGTTGAATCTTCCATGTTTTTTAATATTATGCTTATTGAAAAAAACGTTACTATTAAAACAAATAACAATAAATATCTTATTTTTTTCATAACTGTACCTCCAATTTTTTTAATATTATATATATATTTTTGTATTTTAAGATATATGAAAGAACTATTGTTCATAAAATATTTTTTAAAAAAAATTTATTATTAAAGTATTTTTTGTTTTACATTTTTTTACATTATTTTTTACATGTTTTTCCTTTTGTAATACTGTTAGTATCAGTGTATCTTCCTTGCTAATACTGAAGTTTTTACCTTTTGGATAAATTTACATGATTACTATTGACAATATAATTTTTTTGGATTATATTGTTAGTGTTATTGGAAAAAAATAGGTAATTTGTCGTTTCGTGTATTTTACAATTTTTTCCATATGCTATTTTTAATGAGGTGAAAATTAATGTTAAACTTTGTTTTATGTGATGATAACCTAAATATCCTAGCAAAACTTTCTAAAATGCTAGAAAATATCTTTTTAAAATATAATTATGATGCAACAGTAGCATTTCAATCAGATGATTTTGATAGTATATTAAATTATGTAGATAATAATAAAACTGATGTACTAATTCTTGATATAAATCTAAAGCATGGAAAAACAGGTCTACAAATTGCTGAAACTGTTAGAAAGAAAAATAAAGACGCATACTTGATTTTTACTACTGGTCATTTGGAATATGCAATGATGGCATATAAATTTAAAACTTTTGACTATATAGCTAAACCATTAACTACAGAAAGACTAGAAGAAACAATAGTAAGATTATTTGAAGATATAAATGGTTTGCCTAAAAAATATATTAAAATTGATAATAAAAATACGATTATTGATGAAAATGAAATTTATTATATAAAAAGAGATAAAATGAAATTAATTTTTCATACCGCTTCTAGAAATTATGAAATTTATAGTTCATTTAATAAATTATCAGAAATATTACCTGATAATTTCATAAGATGTCACAAATCTTTTGTTGTTAATAAAAATAAAGTTACAAACCTAGATCCTGTAGAATGCAGACTTTATTTTGATGATAATGAATTTTGTGATATTGGTCCTAAATATAAAAAAGAAATTATGGAGGTTTTTAAAGATGACGGAATTTTTAAATAATATTTGGATTGCAGTAAGTACTCCTAACCAATGGTTGTTAAATATAATTTCTATACCTTCAATGTTTATAGAAATACCTCTAACATTATATCTTATAATTAATATGTTTAACTTAAAAAATTCCAAAAAGCAAAATTTACTATATATCGGAATTATGATTACTGTTGGCATTATAAGTACATACTGCCTTAACAGTCCTTTCAATCTTATTTTTAATTATGTAATTTCATTTATCACCATATTTATCATATTTAAACCAAACATATTAAAAACCATTTTAGCCACATTATTACCTAGTTTTATTTTTATAATAATACAAACCTTAATTTTAAATCCTTACATTACAATACTTAATATAACAGTTGACGAATTTTTAACAATAGCTATTTATAAAATACCGATAACTATAATAACTTATGTCATTGTATTCACTCTGACACATATAATAAAACACAAACACATGAAATTAAATTTATTAGAAAATTTTGATTCAAAATCAAAACACCTTATAATTGCTAATCTAGTTTTTGGTTTAATATATATTTGTATAGAAATTTTTATCACAAAAAAATATATTGATATTTTACCAATAACTTACACTTTTTCTAATTTTGTAATGTTGCTATTATATTTCTTCATCAGTTTATATTGCATATCAGAAGTAATTAAACTCACAAATGCAACAACTAAACTAGAGAGTGCAGAAGAATACAATAAAACTTTACATATTTTACATGATAATGTTAGAGGTTTCAAACATGATTTTGATAACATTGTTACAACAATCGGTGGTTATATTAAGACAGATGACCTTGAAGGACTTAAAAATTATTATATACAATTAGAAAAAGATTGTGAAAATGTAAATAATCTATATTTATTAAATCCTGATAGCATAAATAATCCAGGTATTTATAATTTACTAACATCAAAATATCACGATGCTACCAAAAAAGATATTAATGTAAATATATATTATTTAATGGATTTAAATGAATTACACATGAAAATATATGAATTTGGAAGAATTTTGGGTATTTTACTTGACAATGCAATTGAAGCTGCTGAAAACAGTCCTGAAAAAATAATTAATATTTCTTTTAGAAGAGAAGAAAAAAATCACAGAAATGTCATATATATTGAAAATAGTTATTCAAACAAAAATGTAGATACAGAATTAATATTCAACAAAGGTATTAGTGAAAAGGAAAATCATTCTGGTATTGGTTTATGGGAAGTACGCAAAATAATCTCAAAAAATAGCAATGTAAATTTATTTACTACAAAGACAGATTCAATGTTTAAACAACAATTAGAAATATATTTTTAATAAATATTTCATAAAGAAAAAACAGCTATAAATAAGCTGTTTTTTCTTATGGATTACTCCATAACAACATTGAGTATATATGTATTTAAGTAAAAACTAAATGTTTTTACTTAAATAATAATAACATATTAGTCTTTCTTTATTAAGCTAGCTGGCATTTTTGGTTGATGTATTAAAGCCCAAAAGAAGCAAGCTGTATTTGTAGATTTAGCATATTTTTCTGCTATTTTTGATAAGAATTTTAACATTGGAATTCCCCCTTCAATTAATATTTTATCTATAATACTAAAGTATTGCCGGCTTACACTTTAAGTATTAATCAATTTAATTTATACAGAAGATGCTTCATAAACTTCATGTCCATATTGGTTTTTAGTAATCTTATATGCCAATCTTGTAATTGTACATGTTTGAATTAAATATCCTATAATTATTATATTTGACATTGTAGCATTATCAATAACTGCTGCTATTATTAAAGCTACTGTTAGTGTAATATATGATAATATTTGTTTTATCATTCTATCTTTTTTTCTTAATATTGGTACATTTTCTGTATCTGCAGGTGCATATAGTTTAATCATTATCATTCCAAAAATCCATATTAAAGCTATTGTTATTATTTTTGTATATCCGTCTAAAACAATATATTTAGATAATAATGCTGGAGAACAATACATTAAACTTGTTGCAATAATACATCCTAAATGTGTCTTTAAATGAAATCCTCCTGAAAATGTACGATATGGTAATATGATTAAAAATGTTATAAGTGATAATTTAAAAACTCCTAAGAAATACGCTATTGCTAACATTATAAAAGTCTTTGGAATTTCACCAATTAATATTTGTAATCCAAAATTAATTACTTCTGCCCTTTCATCATCTATATCAGGTATTTCTTTTCGCATTTTATTGGTTAGAAACATACAGATTTTATCAATCATCTCTTTCTCACCTCTCTTTGCTTTCTTAAGCTAAATCGATTTTATCACTAAGTTTCTGATTTATTACAAATGTTTTATAAAACACGTTATTTGCTTTACATTATTTCAATTTTTTATTTTTGTTAATGATTTATACATTTTTATAAAATTTACATAATTGTGATTTTTTTATAAAATAAAAATATTAACACAAAAAAAAAGCACTTTATCTTTTATTTAGATAAAATACTTTTTGATATCTTAATTAATTAAAATTCCACTTCCATGTTCCTTTATTTTCTGGATATAGTTCAAATTTCATAATCTCTTTAGTAACAGGATGTTCAAATTCTAAATTATATGCCCATAGTGCAATTTGTTTGCCTTTACCTCTTTTACCATATTTTTGGTCACCAAATATACTATGTCCATAATTAGATAATTGAACTCGTATTTGATGATGTCTCCCTGTATGTAAATTTACTTTGATTAGAGATAAATCTTTATCTGGTTTATAATCTATTACTTCATAATCTAATTTTGCATATTTTGCTCCCTTTTTATCTTTATTTACAACTTTACTGATATTGTTCCTTTCATCTTTATATAAATAATTTTCTAATACACCTGATTTCTCTTCAAATTTACCATCAACAACTGCTAAATACTCTTTTTTGAATTTCTTTTCTCTTACTTGGTCACTAAGCCTTGATGCTGCTTTTGATGTTTTTGCAAAAACCATTATACCACCTACAGGACGATCTAATCTGTGTACTAAACCTAAATAAACATTACCTGTTTTTTTATATTTTTCCTTTATATATTGTTTTACTATTGTAAGCATATCAGTATCTCCTGTTTTGTCTCCTTGAGATGGTACATTTACAATTTTTTGTACAACTATAATATGATTATCTTCAAATATTACATTTAATTTTTCCATTAATAAGCAATCTCCATTATTTTATATTTCATTCCAACGTGCATAAATTCCACAAGGTAAAATAAGTTTTGAATTTTCCATTGGTAAGCCAACTTCTCCTGATTCAATATTTCCTTTATATTTTTTTGCAACAGTTAATTGCAAAATATTTTCTAATACTTTACTAGAAATTCCAGTAGTATATGAATTAATCAAGAAAAACAAAGGCTTATTAGACAAAACTTTTGTGCACAAATCAACTAAATCATATATGTTTTCTTCAAATTTCCATATTTCTCCTTTTGCTCCTCTACCATATGATGGTGGATCCATAATTATAGCATCATATTTATTTCCTCTTCTAATTTCTCTATTTACAAATTTAACAACATCATCAACAATAAAACGAACTGGCTTTTTTTCTAATCCAGATGATATTACATTTTCCTTTGCCCATGTTGTCATACCTTTTGAACTGTCGACATGACAAACAGATGCTCCTGCAGATAGACATGCAACTGTTGCTCCACCAGTATATGCAAATAAATTTAATACTTTTATTTCAGTATTCCTATTTGATTTAGCATTTTTTATTTTTTCTATCATCCAGTCCCAATTAACAGCTTGTTCAGGAAAAAGTCCTGTGTGTTTAAATCCCATTGGTTTTATGTTAAAAGTTAAATCTTTATACTTTATTTGCCACTGTTTAGGCAATTTTTTATTATATTCCCATGAACCACCACCTGTTTTACTTCTATGATATGTACTACTAACTTCATCCCATTTCTTAGGAAAGCTTTTATTTTTCCATATAATTTGTGGGTCAGGTCTTGATAAAATAACATTTCCCCATTTTTCTAGTTTTTGACCATCTGCCATGTCTAATATTTTATAATCTTTCCAATCATTTGCTATTTTCATATATTATAAGTAGTAAAATTACCACTATCCTCCTTTTTCTAGAATAGATATATTTTACTACATTTTTTGCTTAAATTCAATACATATAATTTAAAATGTATCAATAGCTAACATGATTTTCATAAAATTACTTATTAAAAAAAAGTCTATTGCTGAAAAAAGTATAAATAAGATTAAAACACCACTAATAATTTTATGTTTTCTTAACTTTTCTAAAAACCTGCTTGTCCATTTTGGTTTTGTAACTTGCAACCTATCTACTTTTGCATTATACTTAACTTTAAAAAATTGTTCTTCTATACCTTCCATAACTTGTCCCCCTTTATATAATATATATGCTAGATTATTAAATTTATTCCTAAAATTTATAAAAACAACTCATAATGAGTTGCTTTTAATGCCACATATTCCATATTTCATTTGCGATTTTTTCATTAATACCTTTTACCTGTTGCAATTCTTCTTTAGTTGCCTTTTTTATTTTTTCTACACTTCCAAAATGAGTAAGTAATAATCTCTTTTTAGTTTCACCTATTCCTTGTATTTCATCTAATTCAGATTTAGTCATTTCTTTTTCTCTTAGACTTCTATGATATGTAATAGCTGTATCATGTACAACATCTTGAAATCTTGTTATTGTATTTTTCAAATTATCTGATATTTTTAGTTCTTCTCTATTCTCATTCATTAATGCTCTAGTTTGATGCTTATCATTTTTTACCATTCCAAAAACAGGTATATTTAAGTTATATTTTTCAATAGCCCTTTTTGTTGCTCTAATTTGTGTAATACCTCCATCAGCAAATATAACATCTGGTAAGCTACCAAAACCTCCATTTGGCTTATCTATTGAATGTTTAAGCCTTCTTGTAATAACTTCTTCCATACATTTAGGATCATCTTGACCATATACAGTTTTTATTCTAAATCTCCTAGATAAGTTCTTTTTTATAACACCATCTTGCATTACACACATTGCAGCTACCATATATTCTCCTGAGATGTTTGATATATCATATGTTTCAATTTTTCTTGGTAATTTGTCTAATTTCAAAACTTCTTTTAATTCAAGTAGTATCTCACTTCTATCCTTTTCTTTATTTTCTAAAGTAACTTTACTATTCATTTCTGCCATTTCTACAAATCTTAATTTTTCGCCTTTTTTAGGGCTTTTTAATTCTACCTTTTTTCCTGATTCATTTGATAGCCATTTTTCAATTACTTTTTTGTCTTCTAGTTCTTCTCTAAGCATAATTTTATTAGGAATGTTGAGATTATCCATATAATATTGTTTAATAAATCCTGATAAAATTTCTTTATCTTCCATATCTTTTAATTCATTGAAAAAGTAATGTTCTCTTCCTATCATTTTACTTCCACGTACGAAAAATACTTCTATACATACTTCTAATTCTGATTTATACATTCCTATTACATCAATATTATTTTCTGATATATTAGATACCTTTTGTTTAGCAGATACTCTTTCAATAGCATTTTTTCTATCTCTTAGTTCTGCTGCTTTTTCATAATCTAAATTTTTAGATGCTATATCCATTTTATTTTGCAATTCTTTTAAAATTTTATCTGTTTTTCCATCTAATAAATCAATAATTTCATTTATTTGTTTTCTATATTCTTGCTGATTTACATTACCCATACATGGTGCTAAACATCTTTTTATATGGTAATTCAAACATGGTCTTATTCTGGTTTTTAACACTCTACATTGTCTAATCTGATATTTTTCTTTTATAAAATCTATCATTTCTTTACAACTACCTGGGTTAGCATATGGTCCAAAATATTTTGAGCCATCATTTACAATTCGCCTTGTAAATGTAACTGTTGGAAAATCAGATTTAACATCAATTTTTATATAAGGATATGTTTTATCATCTTTTAATAAAACATTAAATTTAGGTCTGTTTTTCTTTATAAGATTACATTCTAAAATTAATGCCTCTGCCTCATTGTCAACAACTATATATTCAAAATGGTCAATTAAACTTACCATTTTTTTAATTCGTTCTGTTTTATTATTTTTTCTAAAATATTGTGTTACCCTATTTTTTAAAGAAACTGCCTTACCAACATATATTATATTATCATCTTTATCCCTCATTATATATACACCTGGCTTTGATGGTAACTTGGTTATTTCTTCTTCAATATTAAACATATTCTTCTCCTTCTTTTCTAGTATAACACATATTTATGTTTTTTTAAAGGGTAAAGTCTTTACACTTTTTTAAAATTAGTGTAATATAATATAAAAAAGGAGGAAAAGACATGTGTGGAATTGTAGGATACATAGGAACTAAAAAAGCAAGTCCAATCTTAATTAATGGATTATTAAGATTAGAATATAGAGGATATGACTCTGCTGGACTCTCTACTATTGAAAAAAATGGTATATCTTTAATGAAAAATATAGGTAGAGTAAAAAATTTATCTGAATTACCAGGTATTGATGATTTAGAAGGTACTATTGGAATTGCACATACAAGATGGGCAACTCATGGAATACCATCTAAAGAAAATTCACATCCTCACACAGATAATAGTAAAAATTTTAGTGTAGTACATAATGGTATTATAGAAAATTACTATTCTTTAAGAAATAAACTAAAAGATGAAGGTTATACTTTTTATTCTGAAACAGATACAGAAGTTATTCCAAATTTAATTCATTATTACTATAAAAATTTGAAAGATGAAATTGGTATTAATCGTTTTTTAAAAGCTGTTCGTAATGCCTGCTTAGATTTAAAAGGAAGTTTTGCAATAGAAGTTATTTGCAAAGATTTTCCTGATAATATGATTGTTGTTAGAAAAGATAGTCCTCTTGTAATTGGTAAAGCAGATGGTGAAAATTATCTTTCATCTGATATTCCAGCAATACTTTCTTTTACAAGAACTTTTTATTTATTAAATGATTTTGAATTTGTAGTTTTATCACGAAATGATGCAAAATTTTATGATACTGATTTGAATCCTATTAATAAAGAACTAACATCTATTGAATGGGATGCAATTGGAGCTGAAAAAAATGGTTACGAAGATTATATGTTAAAAGAAATTCATGAACAAGTAACATCAACAAGAGAAACTGTTGGTGCAAGATTTCAAGAAAATCAAAAAACATGTTTTAATGAATTAAATTTCACAAAAGAATATTTATCAAGTTTGAATAGGATATATATTGTAGCATGTGGTACTGCAATGCATGCAGGTTTAGCAGGAAAAGCTATAATAGAAAAACTTTGCAGAATTCAAACAGAAGTAGATATTGCTTCAGAATTCCGTTATCGTGATCCTTTAATAGATGATAAAACTTTGTGTATATTTATTTCTCAATCTGGTGAAACTGCTGATACAATTGCAGCACTAAAACTTTCAAAACAAAAAGGTGCAAAAACTCTTGCTATTTCTAATGTAATAGGAAGTTCTTTATCAAGAGAATCTGACCTTGCTATATATACACATGCAGGACCTGAAATTGCTGTTGCTTCAACAAAGGCATATACATCTCAGATTGTTTTATTAAATGTACTTGCAATATATATGGCAGAAGTTTTGGAAAATAATGATATTAATTATTTGAATACATTAAAAAAAGATATTTTAGAATTACCTGAAAAAATTTCACAAACAATTGAACATTCTGAATGTGTAAAAGATTTTGCTAAAAAAATATATCAAGAAAAAGATGTATTTTATATAGGTAGAGGTATTGATAATGCTATTGCAAAAGAAGGAAGTTTAAAATTAAAAGAAATTTCATATATTCATTCTGAAAGTTATGCAGCTGGAGAATTAAAACATGGTGCAATTGCTTTAATTGAAAAAGGAGTTACTGTTATTGCTTCTTTAACAGATAAAGATTTAACCAAAAAAACTATTAGTAATATACAAGAAGTTATAACTCGTGGAGCAAAAACCTTAATTGTTACTAATCAAGATTTAGATTTGAGTACTTTTGATTTTTCTATTAAAATACCAGAAACAAATGCATTTATCTCACCAGTACTTGCAATTATACCTCTTCAATTATTAGCATATTATATTTCAAAAGAAAAAGGACTTGATGTAGATAAGCCAAGAAATTTAGCTAAATCAGTAACTGTAGAATAATATATTTTAAAGATGACTTAATTGTCATCTTTTTTTATCCTATTAATAGTTTAACTATTATTAAAACAACTGCTCCTGGTACTCCTAGTAATCCTATTAAAATACTTGTAAAAAAATTAAGTCCTATATGAAAGCCAAAACTTGACCCAATTAGATTTATTAAAAAAATAACAAATGCTCCAATTAATGAATTTAAAACTAATTTTAATACTTTTTTAATAGGTACAATAAAAATTCTACCAAACAAAAATATAAAGCATATACATGCTAAATATGTTATAATATTAGTATTCATAAACACCCCTTCTTTGCTACCTTTTTATTATATTGCTATGCAAAAAAAGGATAAATAATAACTAAAATTAAATTACATCTTCTTCTTGTTCATAAAAACTATATTCCATATCTTTTATAAAATTAACATTTAAACCTTTTACTTTAGCCATTTTTATTAAATAGTCTAATTTAGCTTGATTAGCTTTCATTTGATATATATAATAATCAATTAGGTCAGAATCTGCAAATTCATAGTTTTTATTTGCATAATCTAACTCTCTTCTTGTTTTTATAATACTCATTATTAATTCTGTTTCTTTATCTATTTCAGTTTTTTCTATAATTGGTTCATCTCTTCTATATATTTCCTGCATAAAAATCACCTCATTATTTTTTAAATTATTATATGTATAAGCTGAAAAAATATTCCAAAAACACTTGATTTTTTCGCGATTTTATAGGATAATATATATGTATGATTATATATTTTAGAAAGAGGAAAATTTAAATGAAGTTAATTGATAAACTTTTGAAAAAATTGAATACAACCAGAAATAACTTTGCAACTTACCTTTTTACACTAATTACACTTTACCTAGTTGTTGATAGAGTTGTAGAAATATTATTTATCATATTTACAGGCGTATCATACTCTTATTGGAATCCTATTCAATATTGCCTAGCTCTCGCCTGTCCAATGCTAGCATATGCATTTTCTGTACCATCAGAATATTCTACATCAAAAGCACAAAAGGTAAAAATATTTTTTACATACTTTATATTACTAGGAACCATAGCTGCATCAATGTTCACTCAATGGCTTAATATGGGTGTATGGTTATTTCTAGTATCAACACCTGGATATGATGATTTGGTTACAAATTTTTCAGAACTATTTAGACCAGCACTAACAACAATGGCCCTATTTATACCAATAGCTGCTGGATATAAAATATTCAGATTTTTATACATGGGTGTTAATGATTCATTAGATCAAACACGTTCTATATGGGATTATGAAGGAATTGACTTATCAAATAAAAAAGAAGGACACGGTCCTTTTACATGTGAATTATTTTTATTTAAAGATGCTGAGACAGGTAAAACAAATATAATGCCAGAATCTTCAAGATTCCAATCAACTTTAGTTTGTGGTGGTTCTGGAAGTGGTAAAACTTCAATGGTATTTGAACCATTTATAGCAAGAGATTTGGAAAGAAAATTTTTCTTTAAGGAAGTTTCAAAAGAAATGGGATTTACAGCTCTAAAAACACAAATAGCTGTACTTAATAAACCATATGATAATAATTATATAAACTCAAATTTTAACTTAAATATGTTATCACCTGCATATGGAAAAGACACAATATTCAAAGCATATATGAAAAAAATGATTTTAGCAGATACACCAGAATTAGTATACAGAAATAATGGTATAACAGTAATGTCACCAGATAGAGAAATATCAGACCATATGATGGATGTTGCTAAAAACTTTGGACTATCATATAACATAATTGATCCAACAGATTTAAATTCAATTGGTCTTAATCCATTTGTATATGATGATCCATATAAAATTGCTGTTACAATATCATCTGCACTTAAAGCAATGTATAATAATGCACATGTTGAAACACAAGAAGCATATAGAGAAGATGTTGTAATTCAAGCAATAGAAAATGTTTCAATATTACTAAAAGAAATGTACCCTAGAATGAATGAAGGTTCACTTCCTAACTTAGAAGATATGTTAAAAATGCTTACAAATTTTGAACTAGTTGAAAAAATGTGTGAAATACTTGCACATGATGAAAAATTAAAAGAAAAATACTCAACTCAACTAGCATATTTTAAAAAGAATTTTTACAAAACAGGTTCTGGTACTCATGCAACAGAACAATACATATTTGCAGCAGTTTCACAATTAGATAATTTACTTAGATTAGATGGAGTTAAAAATATACTTTGCAACAGACATAATAATATAAATTTTGATGATATGTTAGCAAATGGTGATATAACTTTTGTATGTACCAGAAGAGGTGATTTAGGAGCTGCAAGTCATAAAGCATTTGGACTATTTTTCTTAATTGCTATGCAAAATGCAGTACTAAGAAGACCTGGAAATGAAAAGTCAAGAATACCTCATTTCTTATACATAGATGAGTTCCCAGACTTTATAGGAAAAGCAACTGAACCAATATTTACAATGTATAGAAAATATAAAGTAGGAGCAACAATATCAGCTCAAAACCTATCTCAACTTGAAACCCCTACTTCAAAAGAAAACTACAGACAGACAATTCTTGCAAACTGTGCAAACAAGATATTTACAGGTACAGCAACAGTAGAAGACTTAGAATGGTGGTCTGTTGAGCTTGGACAACACAGAGAATGGAAATTTGCAAATACTATTGATTTTAAAACAATGCAATATGATTCTAAACATGGTAATGTTGAATGGAAATTCGTTGAAAACTTTAAAGTTGGTAAATTACAGGCATTCTCTCAAAAAGATTGTGCATATAAATACAGAAATGAAAAAGGAAAACCAGCAGCTGGTATGGGTATAATGAATTACCTAGATGCTAAATATAAAGAACCTCAAAAAATTAAAAAATATGATTTTGGAAGATATTCTGATAGTGTAACAACAGAAACAGAAGATGAAGAAAATGGAATAAGGAGAGAAAAATTCAATCCTAAAAAACTTGATTTTATAGACAATAATAATGAATATGACCCAGTACAAACTGATACTACAGATTCAAAATATTTATTTAATAATGAAGATGCAATAGTAGTTAATTATAAAAGAAAAAATGATAATAATTCTAACTAGAAAAAATCTCGCTACATAGCGAGATTTTTTTGAAATAACAAGGTTAAGTTTCTTTGATTCGTGCAGTTGCGAAGTAACCTGTACATGTGACGAAGCCACTTTCCTTATATTTGCAAATTTATTAGCTCTAAAAATATTCCAGATGTAACTCCTATTACATATAATAAAGTCATTATTTTTAAATTGTTTTTTATTCCTTTATTTGTTTTAAATAAAACTGCTAAACCAACACCTGCCCCTGTTAATAAACCTGCTATTAAACTTGATACTGATATCACATTTTGCAAATACATATTTGTAAGTATTACAGAAGCCGCACAATTAGGAATTAGCCCTATTAGTGCTGCTATAATTGATCCTATAATTGGTTTGTTATATAAAATATTTCCTATTGCTTCTTCTCCTATAAAATGTACTACAATATTAATTATAAATGTTACTAACAAAATAAATAAAAATATATTTATTGTATGTTTTATAGCTGATTTAAAAATTCCATCTTTTTCACAATGACAATGTTCATCTTCACATAAATGACCTATTGCCTCCCCTGCTTCATTATGTAAGTGATTTTCGTTATGGGATATATGATTATTTACTTCCTTATCATCTTTTAATCTTATAAAAAAATCAATTATAAAACCTGCTATAACACCTATTAATAATTTAATTCCAAGAATTTTGAATATAATAACAGGTGAAACCGCTTCTGATATAAATATAGGCAACATTTCATCAGAAGTAGATAAATAAACAGCAATTAATGTTCCTAATGTAATTACACGACCTGCATACAAATTAGTTGCTGAAACAGAGAAACCACATTGAGGAAAAACTCCTAAAATACCACCTATTATAGGTCCAAATTTATCAGATTTACGTATTAACTCTTTTGACTTTTCTCCCATTTTGTGTTCAATATATTCCATTATTAAATATGCAATAAACAAAAATGGTAATAATTTAACACCATCTAGTAATGTATCTTTAATTACTTCTAACATTTTTATCTCCTCTTATAGTATAAAATTATACCACAATAAGCATGTATTTTCAAGAGATAAAAATATTTTAGGTTATTTAGGCTAAAAAACTATCCCCTATATGAGCCATAAAATCTGCCTGTTCTTGTATTATTATTACTTGGTACAATATTTGCAGCTACTGAAATAGTATTATTATCTACTTGTCTACATGTACATCTAGTACCATTTGTACCTATATTTGTTATTGTCGAAATATTATTTGTATCATTATTTTCATTATTTGTAAGAGCTACATCTATAGCATTATTGATATTATTATTATTGTTATTTCTACAACAACAGTTTCTATAATCATTTAAAAATCTACATATAATCATAACAATAAAAGCTGTTATTAATGCTATTATTGTATACACTATTGTCGCAACCAAAAATGTTAAATCATCTACTACAAAAGTAACTACTAGAAAAATAGCAAATATAATACTTGCAACAAGAAATGGACATCTTAATAATTTCTGTAATACAACTGAAAATATGATAACAGCAATTGGGAGTGCAAAAAATATAAGTAACATATCCATAATTATTCTCCTTTACCCTTTTTCTTTATGTTATATATTATGTAATAATCATGTGTTTTGTTAATAATACAAAAAAGAATATCTTGAATTAAATAAATATTCAAAATATTCTTTACATTTCATCTTCATATTGAACACTTACTAAATATAATCCTTGTGGTGGTAGTGTTTTACCTGCTTTTGTGCGATCACCAGAATTTATTATTTCAGTTATTTGTTCTGGCTTAATTTTACCCATTCCTACTTCAACAAGTGTTCCTGCTATTATTCTTACCATATTATATAAAAATCCATTACCTGTGAGTTCAATATATATCCTATCATTTTCCTCATATAATTTTGCATCATATATAGTCCTGACACTACTTTTACTACTTGTTCCACTTGCCTTAAAAGCTTTGAAATCATGTTCACCTATAAAATATTTAATAGCTTCTTTCATTTTTTCCACATCTAAATAATATGGTATATTAGTTTCCAAATTTCGATAAATCGCTGTGCCTTGTGTTGAATTATTTATAACATATCTATATGTTTTCTTTTTACATGAAAGACGACTATGAAATCTTTCATTTACTTCTTCTGCTTTAATTATTCTAATACTTTTTCTAAGCTTTGTATTAATTGCTATTGCAAATTTTTCAATTGGAATATTTGAATTAGTTTTGAAATTTGCAACTTGAGCAAAAGCATGCACCCCTGCATCTGTTCTTCCAGAAGCATTTAGTTCTACTTCTTCCCCAGTTACTTGATAAATTGCATGCTCTATTGTTCCTTGTATATTCAATTTATTTGGCTGTTTTTGCCATCCGATTAAAGTCTTTGCCATCATATTCTATTGTTAATTTTATATTTCGCATATTCTAAACTTTTTTTGTATCTTCCTTTTCAATATTTTTTTCTGATTCTTTTTTTAATTTTTGTTTTAAAAAACTAATTTTAGCTTTTGCATCTTTTTTATCACTTGCAAATCTTTTAGTAACAATATTATTAATTAATATTTTTTTCAATACATCTTCTCTAACATCTACAATAAGAGTTCCATCTTTTGCAACAGATACTTTTCCTGTTTCTTCTGATACAACAACTGCAATACTATCAGATTCTTTTGAAATACCTATTGCTGCTCTATGTCTTGTTCCTAAACCTTTTGCAATATTAGTATCATCAGCTAGTGGTAAAACACAAGCTGCTGCTGAAATTTTATTATTAGTAATAATAACAGCCCCATCATGTAAAGGTGTATTTGGTACAAATATATTAACTAATAATTGTGGCGATACTTCTGCATTCATTGGTACACCTGTCGCTATAATATCTTGTATATTTATATCTCTTTCTATTACAATTAATGCTCCTGTTTTACTTTTTGATAACTCTTGTGCAGCTATTACTATTTTATAAATATCTTCTTTTGTTTTAGTAGCTATATCTTTATCTATTCCAAAAAACTTTGTAAATTTGTTGGTTCCTAATTGTTCTAAAGCTCTCCTTAGCTCTGGCTGGAAAATAACAATAATTGCAATTAATCCAATATTCATAATAGCTGTTAATATTGTATTTAATATACGCAAATTACATAATCCACTAACCCATGTAGCAACTAATAATAAAGCTATACCTTTTACTAATTGCCATGCTCTTGAACCTTTTACTATTTTAAAGAAATAATAAAATAAAAATATAACAATTGCTATATCTATAATTAATGTTATTAATTCAAATGGATTGTCTTTTAAAGTATTTATATATCCAAGTATATTTTCGTTATAAAAAGTTTCCCATATTGTAGTTCTAACTGGTGTAATATTTCCAACTGACCCAATGTTGCCAACTGTTCCTATATTTCCCATATTTTTATTCCTTAAATTCAATATTTAGGTTTTTAGTTACCTATAAACTTATATAACTACTATCCTTGTAACAATGCATAAATTAAAGATATTACTGTACCACTAAGCATTGAAACTACTAAAATTGCTGCCATAATTCTAGTAAATACTTGTCCTTTATTATGTTCTCTTTTTTTGCTTTTTTCTTTACTCTTATTAAACATAATTAGATTTACCTCCTTTGTATTACATCATTATATATTATAACATGTATAAAATAAAAATTCAATGTTTTTATTTTAATTCCAGAATAAGTAATTTCAGAAAATATTAAAACTTAAATAGAAAATCATCTATTTAAGTTTTTAATAAACATTAATTATATGAAACTGGCATTTCTGTAAATAATGCATTTACATCAATATCATTACTTTCAGTTAATTCGGAAAAAACATCCATCCAGTTATAATCAGAATCATTATTAGCATTCTGACTTTTTCCCAATAATTCATTATGACTTAATTTTTGATAAAAATAAATATCATCTGCTATTGTTTGAACTTTATATATACCTAGACATTTATATGGTGTTTCATCTTCTTTATCTAAATCGTGAGTTATATAACTAACTCCACCAATAGCATAATCACCTTTATCTAATATACTATATTTTACATTAGTTGTTCTAGAATAATCAAATTCGTTTACTGATCCTGAAACAAATTTCGCAACTACTTGAAGTGCATTTTTTTCAAGAACATAGCGAGATATATTTGCCTCATATGTTATTGTTTTAAAAGATGTTTTTAAATATTGTGATGAACCCATTGAAAACTCTGTACCAATCGTCTGATTATTATCATCATAAAAACTACCACTTTTTTTCTGTTCATATTTAGACATATCTATTGTAAAAAAATTTTTTTGAGCATTATCTAAAAATAAATTTTTTTCAACAACATATTTATAATCCGAATATGGTCTTTTGTAATCTAAAAATCCATAATCCTCTAATGTTGTATATTCTGGTTTTTTTGAACTAATTTGATTTTTTTTAGTCGTATTAGCTTCATTTATAGAATTTGTAGTATTACTCGTTTCCTCTTTTGCAAGTTCTTTAGTTGCTTCATTAGATGTTTTTGAACTTTTATCTTTAGATTTAAATATAAACATAAAACCTGCAATCATTGCCACTATTATAGATATTCCTAATAAAGCTAATAAAATATTTCTTATAGTTTTTGTTTTCATATGTATCCTCCTTTTTATTTTTTCTTAAGTAGTTATTTATATTATAAGTTTAAACCCAAAATATGTCAATATTATTCAAAACTTACTTTAATTTTAATAAACTATTCCTAATAATTGGTTAATATCTTTTAATAAGATAGAATTTGAATAGACTGTTGCCAATAAGTCTCCCTTTTTTACTGTATCGCCTACTTTTTTATTTAATATAACTCCAACTGACATATCTATATTATCTTCTTTTTTTGTTCTTCCTGCACCTAGCTCACATACAAATTTTGCAATGATATCTGCTTGTATTTCTTTTACTTTACCATCTTTATCACTTTTTATTTCTTGTATGAATTTTGCTTTTTCAAATTTATCTGTATCTTCTAAATATGTAATATCTCCTCCTTGTTTTTGTACCATTTGTAAAAATTTCTGATATGCTTTTCCATTAGCTATATTATCTAACATAGCTTCTTTATTTTTTTCTAAATCATCACTTATTCCTGCTAATTTTATCATATGACTGCCAATTTCTAATATAACATTTTTTAAATCTTCTGGCATTTTTTTACCTTTTAGAAATTGTACAGCTTCTATGATTTCTAAACTATTCCCAATAGCATATCCTAAAGGCTGATTCATCTCTGTTAAAACATATTCTGTTTCTTTATTTGCAAGTTCACCTATTCTAACCATTTGCTTTGCAAGTTTTGTAGCATCTTCTATATTTTTCATAAAAGCACCTCTGCCATATGTAACTTCTAATACAATTTTATCTGCACCACTTGCAATTTTTTTACTCATAATACTAGAACTGATAAGAGGAATACTATCAACACATGAGATACTATCACGTAAAGCATATATTTTTTTATCTGCTGGAGCTAAATTTACAGTTTGAGAAATCATGCTAATACCAATTTCATTAACATTGTTTATAAATTCTTCTTCTGTAAGATTTGTTTTATAACCAGGTATTGATTCTAATTTATCAACTGTACCTCCAGTAAATCCCAAACCTCTACCAGACATTTTTGCAACTTTAACCCCTAATGAACTAACTAATGGTAATAAAATGATAGATACCTTATCCCCTACTCCCCCTGTAGAATGTTTATCTACAATTATTCCATTTATTGAAGATAAATCTAATATATCTCCTGAGTTTGCCATTGCTAATGTTAAATCTGTTATTTCTTTATCTGTCATACCATTTAGATAAATTGCCATTATAAGTGCTGCTGCTTGATAATCAGTTATATTTCCATTTGTGTATTCTGTTATAAAAAAATCAATTTCCTGTTTTGTTAATTCTTTTGAATTTTTCTTTTTTTCAATTATTTCTATTATATTCATCTTTTCTCCTTTAATAATTGTTATTTAACTAAATTTGTGCTATAATAGCATTACACTAAAAACCCAATGAGGAGGTATGCTTAAATGAAGAAATTGTTTGCAGCAATTGGTGCAGTAGCTGTATGCTTCGCAGCAGCTGAAGGATTATGGTCAATACATAGGATTATACAAGATGACCTTATGTATAAGTATTTCATTAACCATTAATCCATATTTCAAGCTAAGCACTGGATAAATTCCAGTGCTTTTTCTTTTATACAAATTTTTTAGTAAAACTTCTCCTATGTATTGGACATAGTCCACATTCTTTAATTGCTTCAATATGTTTTGCTGTTCCATAACCTTTATGTTGTGCAAAATTATATTGTGGATATACTTCATCCCATTCTCTCATAATTCTGTCTCTTGTTACTTTTGCAATAATTGATGCAGCTGCAATAGAATAACATTTTGCATCTCCTTTAATAAAAGCCTCATATGGCACACCTCTTGTATCTATGTGCTCTAGTGCATCTGTTATAACTAAATCTGGTCTAATACTTAGTTCATCTATAACTTTTGTTACTCCTAATTTAGTAGCATTTAAAATATTAATTTCATCTATTACATCTTGTTCAACAACAGCTATAGAATAGCTAATAGCTTGATCTATTATTTGGTCATATAATAATTCTCTCTTTTTTTCTGATACCTTTTTAGAGTCATTAACACCTTCTATCATAGAATTAAATGGCATTACAACTCCTGCAACTACAACTGGACCTGCTAATGGTCCTCTTCCTGCTTCATCAATTCCACATATATTATTAAAACCATTTGAATGTATTTGATTTTCTATTTGCTTAAGTTTAGTTAATCTTTCTATTTCTTTTTCTTTCATAATTTTATTCCTTATTCTTCTCTAATATCATCTAAACAATACTTATATACATTTTTATCTATTTTTACACCTTTCGTAAAATAAACTTTTACTGTCATATTATTAACATCATAAACAACTACATACCAACCATCATCATAATTTGATTTAACATCTTTAATACCCATTTGAGCCAAATCTTCTGTAGATATTTTAAACACTTTTCCATTATCAATATCTTCTTGACTTATTCCTATTTTTTTTAAATCTTCACAAAGGAACTTATCATTTTGTAAAGTAACTTTTGTACCTTTTCCACTTCCTTCAATCATGCTATTAGATTTTTGTTTCATTTCTTCTGTTGCTTCTTCTGGTTTTATTCCTAATTCATGATTTGCTTTTTCTACAAATTCTTTTCCCTTTGCTTCTACAAATAGCATATTTGTCTTAATATCTTCTATATTTGTTTTAGTTATTGTGTCTGTTCCCATCTTTACAACAATACTCATAATTACTATCATAACAATTATTGTAATTACTAATGCAACCATGGTTATACCTTTATTACTTTTCATATATATTCATCCTTCTTTCATATTTTACAAAAACATTATATATATATTTCTTGTTTTTTTCAAGAGTAAATTTAATTCTTTTTGCTAAAATAATTACATTTTTTTCACAAAAATTTCACAAAACTATTGTAATTTATATGTATATTAGGTTATTATAAATATATATTTTATAGGAGGTCTTTTAAATGGATACAAATAATAACAACAAAGAAAAAACAAATAATTCAAACAATTTCAAAACTGTAAATGATTCTAAATCATTTAATAATAAAAAAGAAGGTAAAAAGTCAAACTTCGGTACAAATGTAGTTATACCCTTTTTTAGTGGAGTTTTAGGATGCGGAATTGTAATAGGAACATGTTTTGGCATTCCTTCAGTACGTTCAAAAATATTAAATGGAAATTATAGTTTTACATCAAATAGCAATTCAAATTCTGACTCTAAGTATAATGGATATGTATCTGAAGTAAATCTTTCAAATTATTCTGATACAGCTGTATATGCTGCAAATAAAATTTTACCATCAATTGTAGGTATTAAATTAGAATATTCTGTTAATAGTCCTATATATGAAATGTTTGGACTACAAGGAGGTAATTCTACAGCTACTGCAACAGGTTCTGGTATTATAATTAGTGAAGATGGATATATTTTAACAAATAACCATGTTGTATCAACAAATTCAAGTAGTAATTCATCAGATTCATATTATCAAATAACTGAAGCTAGCAAATTAACTGTAACATTATTTAATGATGATACTGAATATGAAGCAAAAATAGTTGGAAAAGATGAACAAACTGACCTAGCTGTTATAAAAATAGAAAAAACTGGTTTAGCTAAAGCTGAATTTGCAGATTCTGATTCAATTAAAGTTGGAGAATTTGCAATGGCTGTTGGTAATCCTATAGGAATGCAAAGCAGTGTAACATGTGGTATAGTAAGTGCTGTTAACCGTGAAGTAACTGATTCTGATGGTAAACAATATACATTAATTCAAACAGATACAGCAATTAATGCTGGTAATAGTGGTGGAGCTTTAGTTAATAGTGAAGGTAAAGTAATTGGTATTAATACACTTAAACTTTCAGGAACAGGTATCGAAGGTATGGGATTTGCAATTCCAATTAATTCTACAACAGACATAACATCTCAACTTATTCAATATAGTAAAGTTAAAAGACCATATATTGGTATTACTGGTATAGATTTAGATGAAGAAACAGCTAAAAAATATAATTTAACAGTTGGTATTTATGTACGTAGTGTAGAAGATTTTGCAAGTGCACAAAAAGCTGGTATGAAAATTGGAGATATCATTATAGAAGCTGATGGAACAAAAGTCACAAAAATGGATGACCTAAACAAAATTAAAAATTCTCACAAAATTGGAGATGAAATGAAGCTTAAAGTAAATCGTGACGGAAAAGAAGAAGAAATAACTCTTACTTTAGGAGAACAACCTTAGTAAAAAACTTTTCTAAGTTTTCACGTTAAGTTCACACAATGGACAAAAAACATATATATAATTTAAACATAATCAGTAAGAGATACTGATTAAAATAAAAAAACATCCCCTTTTATTTTCAAAAAACGACAAAAAAGATGGTTTTTAAAAACCATCTTTTTTATATAACTACAACATCCATTTCACTTGTTAATGTAGAATTTCCATATGCATAAATTATATATAATTTACCATTTAGTGTAAAGAATAAATTTGAATTTTGTAATTTATACATTTCATCATTACTATCTCTTACATATATGTTATATCCTAAATCTTTAAATGCCTTTGAGCTTTGTTCTTCATCTTTTATTTTTTCATTTATTACTTCCTGCACTGAAACTTTATTTAATTCTAATTTATTAATCATATCATTTAAAGAAATAATTTTGCCTGTTTGTAAATCATAATTATAAGTATTTAACATAACCTGCTGAGCATTTGTTCCTTGTTTTAAATTAGAACGTATAGCAAGTGATAAAACACCATTTTCAACAAATGAAACATATTCAACAGAATATACTATTTTATTCCCCTTAGAGTTCAATATTTCATCTGTTTTTTGTCTGTATACATCTTCTATTTCTTTATTTATTTTTTCTAACTCATCACTTTGTATATTAAACTGTGGTATATTTACATTTAAAGTATAATTTTGTGTATCATTTTCTTGATTTTGATAATATGTATAAACAATATCTCTTGTATTATTTAATCTCTTAACATTTTCAATTTCACCTGTATATGTATTTGTAAACATATTTTCAAAATCTGTTTTTAGCTTTACCTCTTCTTCTTCTGAAATTCTTTTAGCTTTGTTAGTTCCAAAAAATCTATTTGATACATCATCACCCATTACTTGCATTACAACTATAACTATCAAAGCCAAAATACAGCCAAAAATAGCCACAGAATATACAGCAATATCTCTCTTTTTTAATTTATATTTCTTTGGTAACTCTACATTCATGTTTTTTCCTTTCCTCTCACTTTCAATTATATCATATAATAAAAACAAGGTCAATAATAAATAAAATTATTGACTAATTCTTAATTTTGAGGTATTATATATAGTGAAATTTTATAAAGAAATGAGGAATTTAAAAATATGTTATGTTCAAAATGCAATAAAAATCCAGCTTTGATTTTTTTTGAAAAAGATAATGATAATAAAAAGCTAGAAGGTCTATGTTTCGAATGTGCAAAAGCTGAAGGAATTGATCCTGTCGAAACTCTTGCTAGACAAAATGAAATCTTATCAAAAGACAACATTAATTTAGACGAAATGAAAAAACAATTTGAAAATATATTCAAAGACTTAAGTGAAAACTTAAATTTAGAAGATATAAGCAAAATAGATGGTGCATTTACATTTGGAACAGATGATTTTGATTCAGATTATGCAGATGAAAATCCAGATGGTCCTAGAATTGCAGGTGCAGCTATCCCCCTTGGAAGCATCTTTAATGGAATGTTTAAAAATAATTCATCAAATCAAAACTCACAAAATGAACCTTTTTCACAAAATGGAGCAAGTAGAAAAAAAGTAAAAATAGAAAAAAAGAAAAATACAAAACAAAATAAAAAGAAAAAATATTTAGATACATATGGTACAAATCTAACAAATAAAGCTAAAAATGAAGAATTAGACATAGTAATAGGTAGAGATAAAGAAATACAAAGAATAATACAAATATTAAATAGACGTTCAAAAAATAACCCTTGCCTAATTGGAGAACCTGGTGTTGGTAAAACAGCTATAGCACAAGGTTTAGCAATTAAAATAGCAAACCAAAACGTACCTGCAAAATTATTAAATAAAGAAGTTTATCTACTTGATATGACATCAGTTATTGCTGGAACACAATTTAGAGGTCAATTTGAATCACGTATGAAAGGAATAATTGATGAATGTAAACAATATGGAAATATAATACTTGTTATAGATGAAATACACAATATAATTGGTGCTGGTGATGGTGAACACTCTATGAATGCAGCCAATATATTAAAACCAGCCTTATCAAATGGCGAAATACAACTAATAGGAACAACAACTTTAAAAGAATATAGAAAATATATTGAAAAAGATACTGCACTAGAACGTAGATTCCAACAAGTTTTAGTAGAAGAACCAAATATTGATGATTCAATTGGAATTTTAGAGGGAATAAAAAAATATTATGAAGAATATCACAAAGTAAAAATATCATCTGATGTAATAAAACAGGCTGTTATTATGTCTGAAAAATACATTCATGATAGATTTTTACCTGATAAAGCAATAGATATACTAGATGAAGCTTGTTCTAGAATTAATTTAGAAAACAAAGAATTATATAAACTAGAAATGCTAAAAAGGCAATTAGCAGATATTCAAGCAGAAAAAGAAGAAGTTGTTGCTGCAGATTCAACAGAAGATTATCAAAAAGCAGCAGATCTTAAAACACGTGAATGTCAATTAATAGAACAAATTGATTCATTAAATAAAAAAATGAAACTAAAGAATTTGACTGTACAAGATATCGCAAATGTTATTGAAAGTTGGACCAAAATCCCAGTTAAGAAAATAACTGAAGCAGAAACTCAAAAATTACTAAACCTAGAAACAAACCTTCATAAAAGAATTATAGGTCAACAAGATGCTGTAAATAGTGTATCAAGAGCAATAAGAAGAAATCGTGCAGGTTTGCAAAGTTCAAAAAGACCTCCTTCATTTATATTTGTAGGACCTACTGGTGTTGGTAAAACAGAACTTGCAAAAAGTTTAGCATATGAAATGTTTGGTAGAGAAGATGCAATGATTAGAATTGACATGTCAGAATATATGGAAAGTCATTCTACATCAAAATTAATAGGTGCACCTCCTGGATATATAGGTTATGATGATGCAGGTCAATTAACAGATAAAGTTAAGAGAAAACCATATTCAATAATTCTTTTAGATGAAATTGAAAAAGCTCATCCAGATGTATTTAATATATTATTACAAGTTTTAGATGATGGAAAACTTACAGATAGCCAAGGAAATACAGTTAATTTTGCAAACACAATAATTATTATGACATCAAATGCAGGTTCTAATTTAAATACAAATTCTATTGGATTTGGAAAACAAACTGTTGACAAAGGAAAAATAGAAGATGTTTTAAAAAGTACATTTAGACCAGAATTTTTAAATAGAGTTGACGAAATTATCGTATTTGACTCATTAACAGAAAAAGAACTAATTGAAATTATAGATTTAATGCTAGATGAAACCAAAAAAGCTTTAAATGATAAAGATATTACATTAGAAATCAGTGAAAATGCAAAACACTTTATACTAGAAAAAGGAACAAATATTAAATTTGGAGCAAGACCTTTAAGAAGAGCAATTCAAAGATACTTAGAAGACGAAATATCAGAAAGAATATTAAAAGGAGAAATATGTAATGGTCAAACAATTTTGATTGATTATGAAAATGACCAATTAACTTTTAATACTAAAAACTAAAATACAAGGAGAATAATAATGCGAAAAAATATACCAAATATACTCACCATAATACGATTTATACTAATACCAGTGATATTGTATTTTATAATAACAGGAAATTATTTACTTGGATTTGTATTTTTCTCACTATCAGGAATTACAGATATACTAGATGGTGCTATAGCACGAAAATTTGATTTAATATCTACTTTTGGAAAATTAATGGATCCTTTAGCAGATAAATTAACTCAAATATCTGTATTAGCAACATTAGTATTTAAAGATATAATATCAATTTGGATTCTAGTTATTGTAATTTTCAAAGAACTAATTATGATTATTGGTGCATCATTCCTTTATGGTAAAGATGTTATAGTATACAGCAAATGGTTTGGAAAATTAGCTACAGTACTATTCTATGTTGCAATTGTACTTTCACTAATGAATAAACAATTTGAATTTACAGGAACTTTGGAAAGTTTAGATAACATACTATATGGTATAGCATTAATATCAACCATATTCTCTTTAATTATGTATGTAAAATATTTATATAAAGATGGATTTATTAATAAAAATGATTTAAAAAAAGAAAAACAACAAGTTGTTATTAATCCTAGAAATAAATAAGAACCTGAATATCAACCCACTAATATAATAATTTATATTAGTGGGTTATTTTTTTATTCAAAATCCTCTATAATTTGATTTAAACTTTGCTTTCCAAAAACTTTTAAGCCATTTTGAATTGTAATTCTATCAGTTTCTGTTAAATATTCAGTAGATATCTCTGTCCTTTGATATTCCTCTTCTTCCCCATTTTCATTAATTAAATATACCACAATTTTATTATCTAATTCTCTTAATACATAATGCTGACCACAATCTCCTTCTTGTTGTTTTGATAAAACAACTTTATTGTTCTCAAAAGTATCTATTGTCCAATCAGAATATTTTTCTTTTATATCTTTTTCCGTTTTATTTACAAATTCTTGTGGGATATCCATATATTCTGTTGTTATATGTCCACAATTTTCAAAATAAGTATTAAAAGTAAAACTACAATTTGGTGATAATGTAATTTGTTCAGATGTACTAACTTCAACATTATTTTCATTTAGTCTCTCCCATTCTTCTGTACATTCATCTTCTATAGCTTCAGATAAATATGCTTCACTTTTAATTTGTTCATTATCTCCACTTTCTATATTATTATATACTTTAAATCCAACAAACACTGCAAAAAAAATAATTAAAGAAACTATAATGACAATACTACTTTTTTTCATTTTTACTAACATTCCTTTCCCTAAAGGCTAAAAATTAATTTAGTTCTACTATACTCAAATTTAATAAAAGCTTTTTAGTAGTATTTACATTTTTTTCAAATTTATACTAAATAGAAAAAAAGATATGTTATTTTTATAACATATCTTTTTTTCTATATTATTCAATTCTAAAATCATAAGCATTTGTTATATCAGCAGTTGTAGCAGCATCTATTTCATTTGATTGTCCTGCACTAACTGATGGTGTTATTGTTTTTAGTCTTGCTAATTCAGTACCATCTGCTTTTAAAAATACTATTGTAATTTCTTCACTTTGGTATTTATCAGATGTATTATTTTTCATTGTAGCTGTAAATCTACTCATTCCACCTTCAGCTTTTAATTGGATATTTGTAATATCCATATTTTTGAAAGTTTTATCAGCTAATAATCTTTCAGAAGTATTTTGTTTTACACCATCTTCAACTTTTGCATTTTCTGTATTATTAAAATCAATTTGTCCATATTCTGCTTTTGCTTTTGTAGATTCTTGTGTTGTTGTATCTGTTTTTGAACTTCCTCTAGATGTTGTAGATCCTGAACTATTACTATTAGAACTTCCATTATTTCCTCTTACTACAAAAAATACTACTGCTATAATAAGTACTACAATTAATAATAAAATTAAAAGACCATCATTGCTACCTTTTTTAGATTGAGTTTTTTTAGATGTTGTTTTTCTTTGTTTACTTGGTTGTTGACTCATAATTTACCTCCTATTTTTTTATAAATATTTCATATATATCAACATCCTTTAATTAAATCTAAATTAATTATTTAAAATACAGTTTAAACAATTCACCTCCTGTATAATTTATAATTTATTTTTAAAATTAATAACAAATAATTCATAATTTATACATCCGCTTAACTGAAATTAAATCACTTAAATAAGAAAAAAACCACACATTATTTTCCACTATTAAGTACTTATATTCCACATTTATATTAATTTATTTTGATAATACCATAATTTAAAAATATCTACATTTTATATATACTACTTTAAAATAATTTTTCCTTCTTAAAATTTAATTTTATTTTAATTTTCCCCTTATTATTTATTATAATACTAATTTCTCCATTTTTATCTGTTCTATATATATTTGTTCCGTAAATTTTCTAATCTATCTATTACATCTTTGTTTGGATGTCCAAATTTATTATTTTCACCAACTCCAATAAGTGCAATATTAGGTTTTATAAAATTCAAAAAATCATAACTTGTAGATGTTTTTGAACCATGATGCCCCACTTTTAATACATCTGACCCCAGCTTACTACCATATTTTTCAGTTAATATCTTTTCTGTTTCTTCTTCAATATCACCAGTAAAAAGCATAGTAAAATTTTTATAAAATAATTTACAAACTAATGCATTGTTATTTATAGAATTTTCTGTAATAATATGTTTAGAATCTGGCCACAAAACATCAAAATATAAATTTTTTTCAATAAATATTTTAGCACCTTTTTCCAATTGTATAATATTAATTTTTTTGTTTTTTACAATTTCTAAAAATTTCTGGTAATTTTCTGAATTTTGAAATTGTTTGCCAATTACGACATTTCTAACTTTTAGATTTTCTAAAATAGTATATAACCCGACCAATATGATCAGTATCAAAATGACTCACAATTATATAATCGATTTTTGTATATCCCCTATCTAAAATATATGGCATAAGTATTTTTTCACCTACATCAGATGTAATTGAGCCACCTCCATCTATTAATATTGTTTTTTTATCAGATGTTTCAATAAATGTACAATCTCCTTGATTTACATCAACAAAATGAATTTTCAAGTTATCATTAAAATTATATACGAAAAAAATTATCACTGTCAATAGAATAATTATAAATTTTATTTTCCTTTTGATTTTTTTACTCATTCTATGCTTTATATAAAACTTTAACAAAGCAATTAATCTTCTAAAACGTATTATTGTATTTATTGGATAATCTACTTTATACATATAATAAAAACAAATTATAAATAAAATAGCTATAAAATATAAAAAAATTTGAAATGCATTTGGAGTTGCAACTTTAATTGTAGCAAATGGCAAATTACCTATTTTAGATATATGTATAAGTAATCTTATAACAAATTGCATTATACTAGAAATTATCACAGGAATTTTTATATTTAAAATTAATAAAATGAAAAAAATAAAACAACATGACATTACAGGAGCTATAACTAGTCCTATTAATAAATTAGAAAATAAAAAATAAATATTAATCGTATTAAAATGAAACATACTTA
This sequence comes from uncultured Clostridia bacterium, assembly GCA_947628775.1. Classification (GTDB taxonomy): domain Bacteria; phylum Bacillota; class Clostridia; order TANB77; family CAG-508; genus CAG-269. The sequence goes on along the minus strand of CANRBI010000002.1, from coordinate 4,058 downwards.
TTGGCAATATAACTAACTGTACCGATATACTTATAGATATAATATCACAGATTTTATTTTTTGCTTTAAGGAATTTATTTATCAACTCATAAATAAAATTTCTAAAAATTATTATTGCAATAGTACCACCAAATGATAATTGAAAACTTAAATTTAAAATAGTATATGGATTAAATATTAAAATACATAATGCAGAAATACCTATATTATTTAAAATATCACTATTTCTATAAATTAGTTTTGATACAATAAACAATATTGCCATAATACTTGCTCTTACAATAGATGGAGAAAATCCAGTTATATACATATATAAAAGAATTACAATAATTGAAATAATATGTGCTTTTTTTATACCAAATAACTTAGAAAAAACATACATACAAATCATAATCAAATATGAAATATGCATCCCTGAAATAACTAAAACATGAGATATATTTGCATCTCTAAAATTTTGCATAACATCATCTTCAATATATTTATCATCTCCTAATAACAAAGCAATCAATATACTTGCCTCCTCTTTTGGCAATGTACTTGATATTTGATTCTTTATTCTTTGAGAAAATTGTATTGATTTAGATTTAAAATTTTTTATCAAATTTGAACTAGACTTTTCAAAATCTACTTTTTTTACATGTTCTGTTACTTTAATATCTCCTAATATTTTTTTAGTTTTCAGATATAAATCATAATCAAATCCTCCATAATTTCTCCTATTTTTAGGTATTTGATAATTTCCTTTAATTTGAACAATATCACCATATTTATATATTTCTTTATTTTTATTATTTATATGAATATATATTTTCCTATTGTTTTTAAAATCAATCTGCAACCCATTTTTGAACACTTTATATACACGTAAAACATAAATATATTCATAATCGTTATATTCTACATCTTCATCTATCATTCCAATAACAGTAATTTGATTTATACCAGAAAGTATTTCTTGTTCTTTTTGATATGTAATTTGTTTTTCTCTCACTACTATGGCAGAAATCATGGAAAATATTAAAAAAATAATAATTACTTGTTTATTGATATATATTTTTATATATCTTAAATATCTAGTTACTTTCCATAGATTTATTCTTTTATATGATAATAATAAATCAATACTCATAAGTATTATAGCAATACAAATATAAAAGAGGGCTATACTCATATTTAAGTATAGTCCCTCTATTATACCTATAATATATCCTATTGCTATTATTACAATCGGTCTTTTTACTTTATTCACTTACTACTCCTTTATATATAAACCATATCTTGAATATAGTTTACATTATTCTTCTTCCCCCTGAAAATCCGTGAGCTGCTTGGTCAAGTGGTACAATACATACTGACTTTCCTGGTCTTGGAGCATGTATAACATTACCTCCTCCAACATATATTGCAACATGACCACTATAAATTACTAAATCTCCTGGTATCAAATTTGCTCTACTAACTGCTGTTCCTACTCCTGATTGACCTCCAGATGTACGTGGAAGTGATACTCCAAAATGTTTATATACATATGATGTAAATCCTGAACAGTCAAAACCAGTTGAAGGTGATGATCCCCCATAAGCATATGATACACCTATAAATTGTTTTGCATATGATACAACACTTGAACCTGCAGCAGATGCTGTTACATCAGTTGTTTGTGTATTTGATGTATCTGCATTTGTATTTTGCGTATTTGCTAATCTTGATTTTTGTGAACCTCTTGTTACTTCTTGCATTCTATCTGATAATAATGATGATAATATATATCCTTGTGTACCATTAATATTTACTTTGCTCCAACCATTTTCTTCAGATATAACTTCTACTTGTGTATTAATAGATAGTTGTGTTACTAAACTTGCTCCTGAACTTGCTTCACTTCTAACATTAATAGTTGGTGAATTTACATACATAATCTTTGTAGTTTGTGTTTCAGGTGTTGTAGTATTTTCTTGAGTTTGAACTTCTGTATTTTCTGTTGGTTGTTCTTCAGCATTTAATTCTACAAGTTCAAGCTTTTCATATATAACCCATCCTTGTTTATTATTAACAGTTACACATGCCCAATTATTAATAATTTCTGTAACTTCTACTTCTGTATCTTTGCTAATATCTTGTGTATCTAAGGTATAAATTAATGGCAATATTTTAAGTTTAGTATCTTCTTTTAATTTATATTTTCCTTTTACATCCTTACTATTAGTTTCATTACTAATACTTATTTCATTTTGGCTAACAGTATTTTCTGTTGGTTGTTCTACTTGATTATTAGCTACTTCATTTACAGATGTTGTATTTTCTTCTATTGTTTCATTTATTGATAATAAATCATTTCTTAAATAACCTACATATTGTCCATATTTTACTTTAGACCATTCTTCTGATTTTTCTAAAATTTCAACTGTTTCATCTTTGCTTATTAATTCAAGTATTTCAGAGTCAGAAGATGGTGTTTCCCTAAGGTTTGCAGTTTCTACTGTAATTTTTGCCGTTTCTGTAGCGAAACTAATGTTCATAAAAAACAGGCTACTAGATGTCATAATTATAGCTATACAAGCAAGTACAAGCACGTTTTTTATATTTAATTTGATTTTCATTTTTTTACCTCTTATTCTATTATATTCTTTCCAAAAGTACACGTTCCCTAGTATACTACGTTTTTTTGTAAAAGTCAAGTAATATCTATAAATTTTTAGTCAAAATTCATCAGTTATTATCAGCAACTTTTTATGTAATTTTTCCCCGAAAAATATTGAAAAATATGACAAAATATGGTATAATAAATATGTATGAAGGGAGTGGTAACAATGTTTAATTTATCAAAAAAAATGAAAATTAATATAACGAAAATATTAACAATTGTAATATTATCTACACTTATTGTGACATTACCACAAAGCACATATGCAGCAAGCAATTCAATAAAACTATATGACATAAACAAAGACGGAAAAACAAACTTTTCTGACTTAATGTTAATAATGCAACAAATATATATAAACAGAAATTCTACGCCTTCAAAAGAGGTAATATCAGTAGAATTAAATAAAACGAGCCTTGAAATAGAAAAAGGAAACAAAGAAAAGTTAGAAGCAAAAATAACGCCAGAAAATCTATCAGATAAAAAATTAACATGGAAATCAGAAAACACGGATATAGCAACAGTAGATGACACAGGTACAGTAGAAGCAATAGAAGAAGGAACTACACAAATAACAGTACAAACAGAAAATGGAAAATCCGCTTCATGTACAATTATGGTCATAAACACAGAAATGAAACTAAATGAAACCAATATAGAATTAAATGTTGGTGAAACAAAAGAAATATATGTAGAAAACATGAAAGACGAACCTCTAATTTGGAGTTCATTAGATCCTACTATTGTAAGTATAGGTCAAACAAAAAGTGAAGAAAATGTATCTGTAGAATTTTCAGATAACAGTATAGTTACAATAAATAGAGGAATAGAAATAACGGCTCTAAAAGAAGGAACAACTGAAATAGAAGTAAAAACATCATATAATAAAACAGCAAAATGCACTATAACAGTAAAAAACACAGAACCTGCACCAGAAGAAGAACCAAAGCCAGAAACAGTTGAAGTAACAGAAATCCAACTAAATAAAACAGAACTAGAATTAACAGTAGGAGATACAGAAAAATTAGAAGTAACAATTACACCAGAAGATGCAACAGATAAAACAATAACATGGACATCATCAGATACAAATATAGCAGAAATAAGTGAAGATGGAACAATAACAGCAAAAGCACAAGGAAATATAACAATAACAGCAACAACATCAAACAATAAACAAGCAACATGTACAATAACAATAAAAGAAGCTGAAATCACACCACCTACACAAGATACGCCAACACCACCATCAGAACAAGAACCGGCACCAGAAACACCAGATACACCATCAACATCACCAGAACAAACAACACCTCCACAAGAAGGACCAAGCGTAGAAGAACCAGTAGAAGCAACAAAAATAACATTAAATGAAACAAAAATAGAATTAGTAACAGGAAATACAACAAAA
>CANRBI010000001.1 GCA_947628775.1 uncultured Clostridia bacterium | reverse complement strand
CTACCAACAACATCATCAGATTTTACTGTTAGCATTTCTTGTAATGTGTATGATGCACCATATGCTTCTAATGCCCATACTTCCATTTCTCCAAAACGTTGTCCACCAAATTGTGCTTTTCCTCCTAGTGGTTGTTGTGTTACTAATGAATATGGTCCTGTTGAACGTGCATGTATTTTATCATCAACTAAGTGATGTAGTTTTAACATGTACATAACTCCAACTGTAACTGGTTTTGCAAATGGATCTCCTGTTCTACCATCATATAGTATTGATTTTCCGTCTTCACTCATACCTGCTTTTTTAAGCAATTCTTCGACATCTTCTTGTGTTGCTCCATCAAATACTGGTGTTGAAATATGCCATCCAAGTTTTTTAGCTGCTCCTCCTAAGTGAACTTCTAAAACTTGACCTAAATTCATACGTGATGGCACACCAAGTGGATTTAATAATATGTCTATTGGAGTTCCATCTGGCATAAATGGCATATCTTCTTCTGGTAAAACTCTTGAAATAACACCTTTGTTACCATGACGTCCTGCCATTTTATCTCCTACTGATATTTTTCTTTTTGTTGCTATATAACATCTAATTATTTGATTAACACCTGGTCCTAATTCATCTGAATTATCTCTTGTGAATATTTTTACATCTACTATTGTTCCTGCTTCTCCATGTGGTACTCTAAGTGATGTATCTCTTACTTCTCTTGCTTTTTCTCCAAAAATTGCACGAAGTAGTCTTTCTTCTGCTGTTAGCTCAGTTTCTCCTTTTGGTGTTACTTTACCAACTAAAATATCTCCTGGTCTAACTTCTGCACCTATTCTAATAATTCCATTTTCATCTAAGTCTTTTAATACATCATCTCCAACATTTGGAATATCTCTTGTTATCTCTTCTGGTCCTAATTTTGTATCTCTACATTCACAGTCATATTCTTCTATATGGATTGATGTAAATACATCTTCTTTAACTAGTCTTTCATTTAGTAAAATTGCGTCTTCGTAGTTGTAACCTTCCCATGTAGAAAATGCTACTAGAACATTTTTACCTAGTGACATTTCTCCATCTTTTGTTGATGGTCCATCTGCTATGGCATCTCCTTTTTTAACTATTTCACCTTTTTTTACTATTGGTTTTTGGTTTATACATGTTCCACCATTTGTTCTTTTAAATTTAGCAAGTTTATGTACAACTGTTTTTCCATTATTATATTTTACAGTAATTGAATCACCTGCTACTTTTTCTATAATTCCATCATCTTCTGCTAATACTAATATTCCTGAATCTTTAGCTGCTCTATATTCAATACCTGTTCCAACTATTGGTCTTTCTGTAATCATTAAAGGTACTGCTTGACGTTGCATGTTAGCTCCCATTAATGCTCTTTTTGCATCATCATGCTCTAAGAATGGTATCATTGCTGCTGCTATTGATACTAATTGTTTTGGTGATACATCTATGTATTGTACTTGGTCTTTGTCAACTTCTATAATATCATTTTTATATCTAACTCTAATTCTGTCATTTATAAATTCGCCTTTACTATTCATAGGTTCTGATGCTTGTGCAATTATATAATTGTCTTCGATATCTGCACTCATATATTCAACAATATCAGTAGCTCTATGTGTTTTTGGATCTATTTTTCTATATGGTGTTTCAATAAATCCATATTCATTAATACTTGAGAAAGATGATAAAGCTGATATTAGTCCTATGTTTGGTCCTTCTGGTGATTCTATAGGACATAATCTACCATAGTGTGTATAATGAACATCACGTACCTCAAAACCTGCTCTTTCTCTTGTTAACCCTCCAGGTCCTAATGCTGATATTCTTCTTTTATGTGTTAATTCTGATAATGGGTTTGTTTGATCCATAAATTGTGATAATTGTGAACTACCAAAGAATTCACGAATAGATGATGTTATTGGCTTTGTATTTATTAATGTTTGTGGTGTAATAACATCTAGATCTTGTATTGTCATTCTTTCACGAACAACTCTTTCAAGTCTTGCTAAACCTATTCTAAATTGATTTTGTAAAAGTTCACCTACACAACGAATTCTACGGTTTGCTAAGTGATCTATGTCATCTGGTTTTCCAAGTCCATGTGATAGATTTAATAGATAGTTAATAGATGCTATCATATCTTCTGTTGTTATGTGTCTTGGTACTAATTCATCATATCTTTCTTTCATCATTTTAACTATATCTTTTTCTTCTGTATTTTCTATAATATTTTTTAGGACTTCATAATTTACATTTTCTTTAAGGTGTAGTGAACTTAAATCTAGTTTTGGTAAAACTTTATGTGCATTTACTGTTGAATTTCCGATAATTCTAACTGGTCTTTCACCAACAATTACATCTACAATATTTATACCTGAATTTTGTATGTTTTCTGCAACTTCTTCAGTGATTACTTCTCCTGCTTGTACAAAAACTTCTCCTGTTTCACTATCTACAACATCTTTTGCTGCTATTTTATTTTTTATTCTGCCTGCTAGTCCTAATTTTTGGTTGAATTTATATCTACCAACTTTTGCTAAATCATATCTCCTATTATCATAAAATAATCCATTAAATAGATTTTTTGCAGCATCAACAGTTGGTAATTCTCCTGGTCTTAATTTTTTGTATATTTCAATTAATGCTTCATCTTGGTCTTTGATTGGGTCTTTTGCTATTGTAGCTGTAAGCATTTCTTCTTCACCAAATAAATCTCTTATTTGGTCATCTGTTGTAATTCCAATTGCTCGTAACAATGTTGTTACTGGAACTTTTCTTGTTCTATCAACACGTGCCCAGAAAATATCATTACTATCTGTTTCATATTCAAGCCATGCTCCTCTTAGTGGCATAACTGTAGATGTGTAAGTTCTTTTTCCAGTTTTTGTGTCAAATATTTGGTCATAATAACATCCTGGTGAACGTACTAATTGACTAACTACTACTCTTTCAGCTCCATTTATGATAAATGTTCCACTATCTGTCATTAATGGAAAATCACCTAAATAGATTTCTTGTTCTTTAATTTCTCCTGTTTCTCTGTTAATTAGTCTTACTTTAACATGTAGTCTAGTAGCATATGTAGCATCTCTTTCTTTTGCCTCTTCTAGTGTGTACTTTGTCTTATCTTCCATGTAATAATCAAAAAACTCAAGAACTAGATTTCCAGAATAGTCTTCAATTGGTGAAATATCTCTTAATACTTCTCCTAACCCTTCTTCTACAAACCATTCATATGAATCTTTTTGTACTTTGATTAGGTTTGGCATTTCGATAAAATCTCCAACTTTTGCGAAATCTTTTCTTGAGGCTTTTTCATATTGGATGTCTTTAATTTTCAAAAAAATCACTCCTTATTTTTATTAAAGCAGAAATAATTTATTTGATTTTAAGAAAAGTCCCTCTTAGAATATAAATCTTTTATGGTATTTAAAATGTCTGCTTTCCATTTTAAAATTCCATATAGGGTTTTATATTTAATTCCTCTTTCCCTAAAATTTAAAGCATTTTGATATAAAGTTTTTGATATTTTAAATTCTTTAGTGGATAAAATTCGTTGTATATTATATCAGATTTATCTAGTATTTGTCAAGGATTTTGAGACATTTTTTACGAATTTTTTTTGCCAATTAATGATTTAAAATTATCATTACAATATTATTAAAAAAATAGACATATTTTTCAATATATCTATTTTCCCTAAGTTTTTATTTAATTGAAAATTTAAAAACTGCAATCCAGGCACAAAAACTTATAGAACATATGACAATTAGTCTTAGTACATCTTGCCAAATTAATTTTAGGTCTATTATATTAAATATGCCATTAAACATAGTTATACAAATAATAAATAAAATTAACATACATATAAATAAAATTAATCTAAATATTGAAAATGGTAATTTACTATTTTCACTTTTTCGGCTTTTTGTAAGTGTTAGTAATAGTAGTAATCCATATACCCCTGTTGAGATTACACATAAACTAGAATGAATTTCATCAGAAATATAGTTATATTTATTTAATATTGTTAATGCTAATATTGTTGTTACTACACCTAATGCTGTTGGCATTGCTTTTGATATGATATTATGTAGAAAGTTTCCTTTAATTTTTTCTTTGTTAGGCTCTAATGCTAATATAAATGATGGTGCTCCTATAGTTAAGGCACTTATTAAACTTAGTTGTATTGGTTCAAATGGGAATTTTTCTCCAATAATCAAAAATAAGAAAGCATTTATACATGAGTAAATTGTTTTTACTAAAAATAGTGATGCTGAACGTTCTATATTATTTATTGTTCGTCTTCCTTCTGAAACAACTTTTGGCATACTAGAAAAATTAGAATCTAATAATACTAATTGTGATACATTTTTACTTACATCACTTCCATTTGCCATTGCTATACTACAATCTGCAGTTTTTAGTGCTAAAACATCATTTACTCCATCACCTGTCATTGCTACTGTTTTTCCGTGTTTTTGCATAGCTTCAATTAATAGTTTCTTTTGATTTGGTGAAACTCTACCAAAGATTGTGTATTTGTCTATAATATTAGAAATTTCTTCATCAGAAATTGTTGACATATCTACATATTTATCATAGTTTTCAAGTTCAACTTGTTTTCCTATTTTAGAAACTGTTATAGGATTATCTCCTGAGATTATTTTTATATCTACTCCTTGATTTCTAAAATATTCGAGTGTTGATTTAGCATCTTTTCTAATTTTGTCTGTTAAACATATATATCCAATTAATTTGATATCATCTGGTAAGTTTTTTTCAATAAATCTATTTGGAGAATAACAAACAGCAAGAACTCTATATTCTTCCTGATATTTATTTATTTCATCTTTATATTTATCAAATTTATCTCTTAATACATATTCTGGTGCTCCAATTACATATGTTCCAAGATTTTCAAATTCAATACCAGACCATTTTGTTTGTGATGAAAAAGAAATTATTTCTTTTGGTATCCATTTTTTGAATTCATATTTACTTAAATTAAACTTTTCACGTATTGCTTCAATTGTTGGATTACTATCTAATGATGAGATTCCTAAATTATATATAATTTCTTCTAATTCTTGCTTTTCTATTTCTAAAGGAATTATATCTTTAACTTCCATTTTTCCTTCTGTTAATGTTCCTGTTTTATCAAGACATAATGTATCTACTCTTGCTAATGTTTCTATACAGTATAATTCTTGAACTAACACTCTTGATTTTGAAAGTCTAATTACACTTACAGCTAGGACCGTACTTGTAAGTAGTACAAGCCCTTCTGGTATCATACCTATAATTGCTGCAACAGATCTTACAACTGCTTCTTGGTAGGTATTTCCATCTATATTAAGTTGATTAATGAAAAATAATATTCCAATTGGCACAATAGCAAATGTAAGTATTCTAATAATCTTATTTAGTGATTGCATTATTTCAGATTTTACTTTTTTGATATATTTTGCACCACTTGATATTTGTGAAGTATAGTTTTTTTCTGCAATATGTTCAACTTTGGCATATGCTTTGCCACTTACCACAAAACTACCTGAAAGAATCATGTCTCCTTCTTTTTTATTAATAGAATCTGGTTCTCCTGTAATAAACGATTCATTTACATCTATATTTCCTTTTAAAATGATACAGTCTGTAGGTATTTGATTACCTGTATTTAGTTCTAATACATCATCTAATACTAATGAATATATATCTATTTTTTCTCTTTGTCCATTTCTTATAACACTTGCTTTTGAGCTTGCCATAACAGATAATTTGTCAACAATTTTTTTTGAATGTAGCTCTTGAAAAGCACTAATTGCTGTGTTTATTATAACTATTAATAAAAAAAGTGCATTTTTATAAGAACCTACACAAAATACACAGATTGCTAATATAACATTTAAAATATTAAATAGTGTAAAAAAATTCTCGTATAAAATTCTTTTTACACTTTTAGTAGGTACACTTGTATCATAATTTACTAATTTTTCTGTGATTCTTTTTTCAACTTGCTCTTTTGATAAACCTTCATTTATATTTGCTTCATATCTTTCTATATTCAAAATTCCACCTATCTTTCTTGTTTTATTTATTATTATTTTAGCAAAACTAAAAGGATTTTGCAAGATAGAGAATTTTAAAAGTTATTGTTAAAAAATAAGTGTTTTCGACTAACATAACTATATATCATTCGGTTTTTTATATTAAAATCAATATAAATTATAATTAAAGTTTATTTTCATAATTTTTTATTGTAAAATATGCAATTAAAATTAATATTAGAAATCGGGGAATTTAATATGATTAGTAGAAAATATGATGACAAGTCAAATGTAACTGGTATAGTTATTCAAGATTTGAGAAAGTCAAAGAAAATGTCTCGTGCCACTTTATCTAATAAACTTATGATGCTTGGCATAGACATTAATTCTGATGGAATTTATAAAATTGAGAAGGGTAAACGTATTATTAAAGATTTTGAACTATCTGCAATTTCTGTTGTTTTTGATGTTTCAGAAACAGATATATTAACTAATTTTAGAAATAATTTACTTGCTTAATTAATTAAATATTTCATTTATGCTTATGAATTCAAACAAAAAGTTTGAATTCTTTTGCTGTATATGAATATTTTATATAATTGACATTAAAATTTGACAAAAACATATGATGTATGATATAAGAAAAATGTTAAATTAAAAAGGAAGGATAAACAGATGTCAACTTTACCTATGATTGTAAAATATTTATTAACTGGATTTATTGGTATGATACCTATTATTGAATTAAGAGGTGCTATACCTGTAGGGGTATTCACATTTCACTTAAATTACTTAGAGTCTTTTATTTGTAGTTTTATTGGAAATATTATACCTGTATATTTTATTGTTAAGTTTATAAGACCTCTTTTTGATTTTTTTGGCAGATGGAAACCTTTTAAAAAAATTATAGATTGGGCTTCAGAAAAAGCTACTAAAAATATAGAAAATAACCCTCGTTTACAAAACTTTGCAGCTTTAGGTTTGTTTCTTTTTGTAGCAATACCTCTACCTGGTACAGGAGCTTGGGTAGGATCTTTAATTGCGAATTTTCTTGAATTACCACCTAAAAAGGCAATACCTCCAATAATAATTGGTGTATTGGTTGCAGGCATAATTATATTATCACTTACAGCAATAGCTAATGGAGGAATTCAATATTTATTACAAAGAGTTTAAATTAAATAAGAACCTGACCAATTAGGCAATCAAAGATTGCAGTGGGTATCCCCAGAACCTTGTTGTATTTGAAAAAAAGAAGTTACTAAAATTTTTAGATGTTTAGTAACTTCTTTTTATTTATATTAATCTTCAACAGCTAATTTTATAATTGCTGCTACTGGTACTGCTAGGAACATTCCAGCTACACCAAAATAGGCTCCTCCTATTGTTACAGAAAATATGACTAATAGTGGACTTATTTTTAGTTGATTTCCTATTATTTTTGGATTAATAATATTTGCATCTATTTGTTGTAATATAATTACTACAATTGCCATAACTAAAGTTTGGGCTAATCCTCCTGTTATAAATGTTACTAATACTGCTATACCTACTGCAACTATCGCTCCTATGTATGGTATGATATTAAATAATCCAATCAAAAATCCAAGTAATGGTGCATATTTTACTCCTATTATTGACATTGCAACAGTTGATAATATTCCTATTATAAATGCATCTATTATTTGACCTCCTATAAATTTGAAAAATAGTTCATTTGCTTTGCCAAAATATTTGTCTAAATAATCATACACTTTTTGGTTGCAATATTTTTTTACCATTTTTTTGAAAAAGTTTATAATTTCTGTTCTTTGTAATAAAATATATGCTGAAACTATAATTGATACAAATATATCAAATATTGCTAAAAATACATTAAATAAATTTTGCACATATTCCATTATTTTTTCATTATTTAAACTTAGTAGTTGCTGTATATCTGTGTTTTGTATTTGGGTTACTATACTCATTGCAACATCACTTTTTAAAAATGAATCTTCTGGTAATTCATCTAATTTACGTATTGCTGTTTCATAATAACCTTGTATATTGCTAAAAAATTCTACTATACTATCTTTTAATACTGGGAATATGAAATTTATTATGATGATTATTATTAGTAATGCTATTAAATACGTTGTAAATACACCTAGTCCTCTTGAATGTTTTGATAAAAATTTTGTTTTTGATGTTTTAAATGTTTGTTCTATTGCTTTACATGGTAAAATTAAAATATATGCTATAAGTATACCTGATAGAAATGGTCTAAGAACTCTGAAAAATGTTTCAAACCATTGCTGTACATTATTAAAATTATCTACTAATTTATATACTAATATAACAGCAACTGCCCATATAAACCATGCAATTTTATTTTTCCACGTATTTTTCATTTCTTTCATATTGACCTCTCCTTGTATAATAGATTTAGGTTTTTAAAAGGTTACCCATAAACCTTCATAGATAATTATGTTAATGCATGATATAATTATCTTTCTATATTTTTTATAAATCGATTTCTAATCCTACTGGACAATGGTCACTTCCATATACTTCAGGATATATTGTTGCATCTTGAATTTTGTCTTTTATTTTGTCAGATACTATAAAATAATCAATTCTCCACCCTACGTTTTTCTCACGTGCTTTTCCCATATATGACCACCATGTATAGGCATCTTCTTTATCTGGATATTGATATCTATATGTGTCTACAAAACCTACCTTTAGTAATTCTGTCATTTTTTCTCTTTCTTCATCTGTGAATCCTGCATTTCCTCTATTTGTTTTTGGATTTTTTAAATCTATTTCATTGTGTGCTACATTTAAGTCACCACACATTATTACTGGTTTTTTTGAGTCTAGTTCTAGTAAATATCTTCTTATTTCATCTTCCCAAATTTGTCTATATTCTAATCTTTCTAGTTCTCTTTTAGAATTTGGTGTGTATATTGTTACTAAATAAAAATTTTCAAATTCTAGTGTTATGACTCTTCCTTCTTTGTCATGTTCTTCTATTCCAATTCCATATGTTACATTTATTGGTTTCTTTTTTGTATATATTGCTGTACCAGAATATCCTTTACGTTCTGCACTATTAAGATATACCATATATCCTTTCATACTTAGATCTACTTGGTCTGGTTGACATTTTGTTTCTTGTATACAAAAAATATCAGCATCTATTTCTTGAAAAAAATCATAAAATCCTTTATTAATACATGCTCTTATTCCATTAACATTCCATGATATACATCTCATAAATATGCACCTGCCCTTCTTTCTATCGTTGGTATCATATCACATTTTTGTGAATTTCGCAATCCTCTTTTTTATAATAGACCAATTTATAAATCCAAAGAACCCAACTCAAATCAGAGTTGGGTTCTTTAGTTAAAAAGAGGGCACCCTTAGATAGGAACCCTCTTGATTAATGTTATTAACAATAAAATTTAATATCAGCTACATTTTCTATTTTGTAGTATTCTTTCCACTTAGAAATAATTAAAAAATAGTGTTTAGAAATTACATCTAAAAGTCTATTTAATTCATATTCTGGAATTTTACTTTTATTATTTGCTATTATGCATCCACCTGTTTTGGTTAACCAAATTTTAGTAGAATTTTGAGTTAATTTTCCTTTTGAAATATGAATATGAATAGGTTCATCGTTTTCATTAGACCAAAAATATATTTTATAGCCGATAGCATTCAAATAGACTAGGCAATTTTAAGTCCTCCTTCTTTTGCATATTTGTAAAATAAGTCTGCACTATTTTGAACAACTTGTTTAAAAAATTCTATTTCTTCATTACTATAATTACCTTCCCATACTGTTACTTTATATGTTGGTAATTGTATTCTAACAGAATCAAAACCACTTTCAGTAGGTCGTTCAAAATGTACATCTATACATTCTATATCATTTTCAATATATATATTTGAAAAAACAACTTCTGTTTCATCTGCATATTTAACATATGGATACATCATTATTAATCACTCTCCTCTTTAATATTTTTATTATAACATAATATAAAGTATTTTACTACTACTATATAAAATTTTTTAATAAGTCAAAAAAATATTTTTATTAATATAACAGTAATAGTGTTAAACAAAAAAGGCACCCTCAGATAGGAACCCTCTTTGTTTTTCTTTTTAGAAATATACGTTTCCACCTATATATACTCCTGAGTGTGTACCTGCTGCTCGGAATGATAGGTAGTTGTGACTTCGTTTTCCGTTTAGTGCGTCTGTTACGGCTTGTGCTACGTATGATGGATAGTTTCCATTTAATTTGTTTCTCCAATGATTATCAATTGAATAGCAGAATTGACCTCTTGCTTTGTATTGGCTTAGTGGATCTGAACCATTTGATGCCCATTTTCCACTTTGTGCTCTGTTACATGCTGTTGTTATTACTGCTAATGCTCCTGCATAACTTGAACCTGATTCTTGTGCTGTTATTGCACATAGTAGGTCAAAATCACTTGCTGAATATGACCATTGTCCTCCTCCATATGATACAGCTGTTGTTGCTGTTCTTGGTGTTGTTGAACCTCTTGTTGTAATTACTTTTTTGTTTACTTGGACTATTTTATTTACTGGTTCTTTTACTACTACTTCTGATAATACTATTTTTTCTATTTCTACATCATTTTGATATTTTATTTTATAAGTAATTTCTTTTAAGCCTTCTACTCCTTGTTGTAATACTTTACTTTGTGTATCTGCTTCTGTTCCTGCTACATTTTTTGTTATAGTTTCATATGGTATTGCTACTTGTTCTACTACTATTTTTTCTGTAATTGGTGCATAATTTTGCATTAAATCATCTAGTGATGTTTGAACTCCTTCTTCAGAAACTTCTGCAATTTCTATTTCATTATATGATTTGTCTGTAATTCTTATAACTGAACCTTCCGTAACAGTTTCGTCTAGGTCTGGTATTGTCTTTTGGTTTTCTTCTAAAATGATATTGTTTTCTTGTAAAATATCAGATACTTTTTCTTTTGATGTTAAAGCTGTCATTTCATATCCATTTTGTAAAATTATTTTGACATCTGTAACATTTGTATTTACCGCTAAGACTCCAATTCCTGATATTAATATTAAGATAATGCTTACACATATAATTTTCATTATAGACAGTGAAGCGTTTTCTTTGTTTTTCATGATTATCTTTTACCTCCTTTGGCAATACTTCTATATTATACCATATTTGACACTTCTTGTCAAATTTTGATAAGTCTTGTCCTAGGCGACTTCTAGTAATAATATATTCATGAACTCGTGTATTTATAACCTTTTTTTATTTATAAATTTTTTATTCCAAAAATATTGCATGCATTTTCATAAGTCATTTTAGCAATTTGTTCTAATGAAATTTCTTTGACATTTGCTATTTTATTTGCAATATATTTTACATTTCTTGGGTCATTTCGTATTCCTCTTACTGGTTCTGGCGCTAGGTATGGACTGTCTGTTTCTATTAAAATTTTGTCATTTGGCACAAGTTTTATCATTTCATCTGCATTTTTTGAATTTTTGAATGTTATTGGTCCTGCAAATGATATGTAAAATCCTAATTTTAGTGCTTCTTTTATTAATTCTCTATTTTGTGGACAACAATGAAATACTCCTTTTTTGTTTACCTCATTTGATTTTAATATTTCGATTGTATCCATTATTGCATCTCTTGTATGTATTACTATTGGTAATTGTAGTTTATTGGCAATTTCTATTTGTTTAATAAATGCCTTTCGTTGTAGGTCTTTTCTTGTTTCATCTTTTTCCCAATAGTAGTCTAATCCTATTTCTCCTATTGCAACTACTTTTTTCTCACTTTTTGCTAATTCTTCAATTTGTCCAACTTGTTTCCACAATTCTTCTTCAGTTTGTGGAATATCATTTGGAGAAATGCCACATGTTGCATATATATAATCATATTTTTTTGCAAGTTCTATTGCTTTTTGAGATGCCTCTAAGCTGTATCCTGCTGATATGAATTTTTCAATACCTTCTTGTTTTATTTTTTGTATTAGTTCATCTCTGTCTTGATTAAATTTTTCATCATCTAAATGTGCATGACTATCAAATAAAAACATTATATTCCCTCTCATATTATTTATATAATACTACTACATATGCTACTGCATAAGTTCTGCAGTGTGATATACTTATATCTATATTTTCAATCATATCTTTTTGTTTAAAATTATATAATTTAATTTGCGGTCTTCCTAAGTTATCATTTATTATTTCTATATCTTTCCATGTTATAGAATATTTATCATTTAAAATACAAGAAACAGCTTTAAAGGTCGCTTCTTTAGCAGCAAATCTAGCAGCATAATGCTGATATTTTTGCTTGTTTTTTGACTCACAATATTGAGTCTCTTTATCAGTAAATACTCTATCTAAAAATGGTTTACCCATATTTTCTATTGAATCTTTTATTCTATCTATTTCTATAATGTCTGTTCCACAACTAATTTTCATATAGTAAGCTATCCTTTCCAAAAATATTACATTTGGTTATAATAATTCATATTTACATCTTTACCTAAATGCCATCTTCCTATAAAATCTACTAATAAATAATTTTCTAAATCATATGTTGGTTCTTGTATAACTTCTCCTTTACTATTTATTGAACCCCATTTTCCATCTTTTTTTATTCCTGCATATCCATATGAATTTTGTTCTGTTACATCATCATATATATAGTCTACAACTACATTACCTTCTTTATCAACAAAACCATATTTTCCGTCTTTTTTTCTTAAGTATAAATTCTGATTTTTTAGTATTTCTGTGTCTTGCTTTTCTTCAAATTTGAAAGTATAGTATTTTCGTTCATCATTTATAATCATTTTTATATATCCTTCATCATTGTTGAAATCAAGCAACATTCCTGATAATTGTGTTTTATATGTATTATCTATAATTTCTGATTCGAAATTTTGATTATCTGCTATATATAAGTCTGCATCTTTTTGATATACTATATTTTCATATTTGAATTCAAGTAATGTTTGATCTTGTGTATCAATTATTCCATATTTATTATCTTTTTTTGCTATAAAACTACCTACTTTTGCTTCTTTTAAATCATCATATTTTGGTTCTAAGGCAACTGTTCCATCTATATTCATAATGCCATATTTTTCGTCTTTCTTAAATATAACACTATTTTCAGATGAATCTAGTATTTGAGTTATTTCATCAAAACCTGTTGTTAGTACATCATTTTTTTCAGTATTTACAAGTTTTTTTGTACCACCTTCTGTTACATAATATAAATCAGTAGAATGTACTTTAGAAATTTCATCATATTTTGGTTCTAATATTTCTTTTGAAGAATAATCTATTATTCCATATAGATTGTCTTGTTTTATTATATAACCTGATTTGTTGTCTTCCCCTAATATTGTGATATCTTCATATTTAGGTTCTACAACAACACTTCCATCATCTCCTACAATACCATATTTGTCATTTTGTTTTATTTTTAATGCTCCCTTTATTCCAACAACTGGCGTAATTTCATCATATTGTGGTTCTAATAAAAGTTTTCCTTTTAAATCAATTAGACCATATTTGTTATCTTTTTTTACTTTTAATACATTTTCTTCATACCACATTGTATCTGTATCATCTTTATTTGTAATAGCTTCTACTAATTCATAATCTTTAAAAATCTCTTCATTTTCACTATTTAAGACTTTTGTTTTATATTCTCCTGTTTCATAATCTACATCATATGTACATAAAAATACATCTATTTTAGGATTTGGTACTATTAGCATTTCTTGATATGCTGGGTCAATTATCATATTTTCATTTTCATCCATAATACCCCATCTATCATTTTTGAATATTGTAAAATATGTTGAACTTGTTATACCTGATTTTTCTTTGTCTTTTTTATCAAAAAATCCTTTTATAATATATACAAACATTATAATAACTAAAATTGCTAATATAACTGCAAATACTTTTTTTATATTTAATTTTGGCTCTTGGTCATATCTCCTGCCTGTTTGTCCCATTTATTCCACCTCTAATTCTTTTCTAAAAATCTGCATACAATAATACTCATATCATCTTTTGCTATTCCATAATTGTTATCTATTGATTCATTTAAAATAATATCTGCAACTTTTTTCGTATTTGATGTTTCTATATCTTCTAATAAATATTTAAGCCATAATTCTTTATTTTTATATTCTATGTTTGAATCTAGTACTCCGTCTGAGCACATAAGCATTAGGTCTCCTGAGTTTATGTCTTTGTCATATACTTGTAGATTTGCATTTTCTATTATTCCTGTTGGTAAAGAATTTGCTTTTATAACTTGTACTTTATTTCCATTTTTGATATATGTAGGACATGCTCCACTTTTAATAAATTCTATGTTTCCTTTGTATAAGTCAATTATCGCAATATCTAGTGTTGAAAACATTTCTCTATTTTGGTTAATCATACTTGTATTAATTAGTTCTAAAGATTCATTTTTTTGAAATCCTGCTAATAATAAATTTTCTAACATTTTTAGTGTTTTAGTACTACTTGTTTTTGCACTTTCTCCTGAGCCCATACCATCACTAATTGCTATTAAATATTTACCATCTCTTAGTCTGATATTTAAAACACTATCTCCAGATGTTTCACTTTTGCTTTTAGTTGTTTCTGCTGTTCCCATTGCCATTACATATTTATCATCTGATAAGAAATTTAGTCTATTTCCTAAACTTGTTTCATCATTTAATATTATTTTTTCTTTTAGAACATCACTTAATATATTTTCTATAACTTCTATTTTTTCATTTTGCATTGTTTCTACATATATTTCTACTAAATATCTATCTTGTTTTTTTATAGATATTTCTTGTAGTATAATTTCTTTTTGTTTCAATAGTTCTACTATCTGTATTTCTTGGTTATTAAATTGTCCATCTGATTTTAGGTCTTGCTGCATTTCTTGTGCTATATTAGATATTGCTTTTGATACTCCATTTAATTGTGTCTTTATGTTTTTTCTACTTTGTTCCATCTTTTTTTGCCATACAAAACTTGATTTACTGATTTTGTATGACATATTAATAACTCTAATCATTTGTGTTATGCTTTCTTCTAAAAATTGACTGATTTTTTGGTCTTCAAAACCTATAATGTAACTATTACATGATGCAAATATTTTAAGTAATGCTTCTCTATCTATTTCTTGTTTATCTATCATGTATTTATATATTTCATTTATTATTTTACCATTTACGTCTGCTAAATCATCATATAACATGTTGCTTTCATAACCTCTTAGATTATCTAGCAATTCTGTTATAAATATTTGCTTATTTTTTTCTAGTGCTTCTTGTTCTGATAATTCTGGTTCTTTGTATACATCTGCCATTTGTTCTAAGGTTTCTGAAACATTATTAAGTTTGTCTAATGTTTCTTTTGTTTTATTAAGTCCTCTATTTTGGAATGATGGTAATAATTTAGAACTACCTATAAATTCTTCTATATTGATTTGTATCGATTTAGGTACTGCTAATAGTCCAATTGATGCAATTAAAATTTCTTTGAAATATATTAGCTCTACTGTATATCCATTTGATATATATGCTAATACAACGTTCCCTAAGCAAAATCCAATTATTACTCCTAATTTTCCAAATCTATTTAATATTCCTGCAAATAGTCCTGATATTGCATATGCTGCTACCATTAATGGTTCAGAACCTGTAATTACTCCTAGTGTTACTCCTATTGTAACTCCTGCAGTTGTTCCTACTAATACTCCATTTTTCCAGCCTAGTATTAAAACTATTAAAATACTTAATATGTTTCTTATTGAAAATCCAAATACAGATAAATCCCCAAAACATGTAACACTTATTGCAATCAATAGGCTTGCTCCTAAAACCTCTTCTATTGAAAAGGCTCTCTTTTCTCTTATATCTTGTAATACTATAATTGAATTTACAAATATTTTATAAAATACAACTGCTACAATTGAAAAAGAAATTGCGGATAATATATCATATACTGTGAATGTATTAAATCCTATTTGTGCAATTTGAACTATAAGTGTTGAAATAAATACATTTCTAGATAATCGCACTTTTTCATTTTTTTGCTCTTCATTATATAATGGCTTCCATAAAAAAGTTGATATAATAAATAAAACTGCCATTACTAAGTAGTTTAGTATTCCTTCTATTCCAAAACCTATACCACTACCTATAATTCCTGCAACTACTATTCCTAGTATTGGTACAAAATTCCCCATACATGCTGCTACCATACTGATTCCAAATGGAGATATTTGTTCATTTATACCTGTTATTGAAATCATTATTGCAATTATATATAGTGGAATATATTGCAATGAAAATACATTTGAAAGTAAACCTGTTTTATTATTTCTTTCTAAATGTATATTACTTTTATTAGCATATTGACTTTTAACATTCTGAGACATCCTTATCACCTCTTAAACTTTTTTACATGCACATTGTACTACTTGTCCTTCGTATTTTTTGTCTTATTTAGTAAGTTCTTTTAAAAAAGTTTTTGACAAAAAGTGATTGTATATTTTTTATTATTCACTCTTACATTCTTATTCCTTTTTTTATGCTTTTTATTTTATTATATTTTATCAAAAATTGCAATAAAAATAAAAAAAATAGAGAGATTAATTTTTATTTTAATCTCTCTATTTTATCTCTACGGTCACCCGTCTATTTGTTGACTCTTTTTTTGATGAAGTATACACCTACTCCAAATACTGCTAGTATTCCTACAAAACTTAATGCTATTACTATATAATCTCTGTTATCACCAGTACTTGGCATGATTACGATTTCTTCTGCCCTTGCATCATCCATTTGGAAATTAACTCTTTCTGTTTCATATGTATAATCTCCTGGTGTTGTTTCTATTCTACTACCAAATGTTTTGTTGATTAATACTATTTCTACTTGGTTCAAGTAGTGTGTATCATCATTTGTTGATAGAGTTTTTTCAGCTACAAGATATATATTTTTTCTTTCTGCATCTCTAGTTTCTGTTCCTACCGTAAATTTAGGTTTAATTTTAGCATCTTCTAGACATACTGTATAATATGGAGTTGCCTTATCATTCCAACTTACTTCTCCTTCTTCAGTAACATCTAGTATATCTCCATTTGCCTTTAAATCTTCAACTG
The DNA here is from genome assembly GCA_947628775.1 of uncultured Clostridia bacterium. Lineage (GTDB taxonomy): Bacteria > Bacillota > Clostridia > TANB77 > CAG-508 > CAG-269. The sequence goes on along the minus strand of CANRBI010000001.1, from coordinate 58,031 downwards.
TTGCAGGTTGCCATCCATACTGTTTATTTATTTCATTATCTACTCTATAAATTGTTCTTGAATCTAGATAATCTACTATTTTACTTGGTGATATTGTTACTACATCTTGTTCTTTTTGCTCTTCTCCTGTTTCTCCTCTTGATGAGTAGTATTCACTACCATGGTTGTAATATCCTTCTGATGCAAAATCTGCTTCACCAGTATTTGTTATAGCAAATTCATATTTTAGTTCTACAAATAATGATTGTGTTATTTCTGTATCAATTTCTGCTCTTAATGTACCATTAGAATTTGCTGTTGGTGCTAGATATGTTAAGTAGTTTGTTTGTCCTGTTAAATTTCCTTGTTCATCTACATCTGCATCTATTAGTGTTGAACCATCATCTAGTTTTGCTGTCATGTGAGCTATTCTTTTTCTAAATTCTATATTTGGTATTGCTCTTCTTATGATACCAAAGTCTAGATTTTTAACTTGGAATGTTACTTGAGTATCATCTACAATTGTAATATTGTCTAAATCTGTATCTGTGTACTCTATTCCAAATTCTAAGTCTGGTGTTGTAGATGTCATTTCTTTTGTCTTAATTTCTGTAGCGTGGTTATATCCATTATCTTCTTCAGTTCCGTGTTTGTTTAGTTCTTTGTCAATATTTAATCTTGTTTCCCAGTCATCTATTGCGTGTGTTTGAGGAATTTCTGTATTTGTTTGATAATAGCGGTGGTTTTCTTTTTCTTGATTATATCTACTTTCTTCAAATACTGTTGCTTTATAGTTTTGTACTGCATATTCATAATTTACTTTTGAGCCATCTACAGTTTTGTAGATTACCCTTCCATCATCAGATTCACCCCATGTAAATTTCAATACATATTTACCTGGTAAGTATCCTGTGAAGCTGTATGAACCATCATCTCCTGTTATTGTTGTACATAAATCACCTGTAAATTTACCTAATTTGCCTGTTGCTTCATCTACAGCTTTTTCATCATAAACTTCAGCTACTTTTCCTGTGTCAAGATCAATTAATTGAACTTGGACATTTCCTACTTTGCTTTCACCTTCATCATATTTTCCATTACCTTGACGTATATTTTGTTCATCTAAGTAATGTTGTTCTTCTTTATCTTCAAATATCATACCTGTTGTTTGTCTTGCATTTGCAACTGTAAGTCCAACATTTGGTGCTGTATCTGTATCATCTTCATATGTGTTTATATCTCCAGCTGTTGCATTTCCAGCTACTGCATCATTATCTACTGAACCATAAAGTTGTGTTGCTTGTTTATCTGCATATGATGTATAAGATGTAATTTCTGCTATATTTTCTAGATATTCTGAAGGTTCAGCTCCAGCTTCTTTATCATTTATCAAGTCTAAGATATTTTGTCTTGATAATTCAAATTGTACATATACATATTCAGTTTTATTTTTAATTAATACAGATGATGTATCAACTTCTGCTGATAAATATTCGTTTTCTGGTATAGTTATATCATTTACTTTAGTTGGTAAACTTCCTGTTATTGTTCCTGTTTTATCATCAAAACCTGTACCTGCATCAACAAATCTATATCTCTTATCATAGTAATCTACAATTGAATTAATCTTTGTTGATTTTATTTTTGATTCTCCATCAGAAGTTGATTGTATTTCTGATTCTTCATTAGCAGTTGATTGGTTTGTTGATTCTTCATAAAAAATTGATTGATTTTTCAAACCTATTTTATATGTCAAGAACATTCTTAAGTCTTTACTTTCATCTGTTTCATCATGATAATTAGCATCTGCTTTATATACTGGTCTTAGATATTTATGTGAACCATATTCACTTCTGAATTTTACACCTACATTCCATGCATCTTCAACTGGTTCATTGTTTTCTCCTATCCTTGATCCATATTTATAAATGTGATTATATCCTTTAACTCCTACTTTTACATTGTCAACATCTTGCATTAGAGCCACATCTGTTTGTTCTCTTTCATAAACGCCTAAGTTAAATCCTTTTAATTCTTTAATTCCTTTTCCTCTTTCATATGTTATTGTAAGACCTGCATCTGTTGTATTTGCTGTTATGAAACATTGATTTTTAATTATTTTTGCACTATGTCCGCCTTCCTGTATTTCATATTTTATTTTATAGGTTTCTGTACCTGCAGAATCTTTTACACTAACTGTGTCTCTTGTATCTGCATCTACTCGTGCAAATTTGTTATTAAATTTTTCTCTTTCGTTACCTTCAGATGCTTTTGAACCATTTTCTGCACTTAAGTTTATATTTACATTCTCATATGTTAATCCATCATATTCAAATTCAATATAGTAATTTCCTAATTCATCAATTAACACATCTTCAAATAAATATGCTCCATTACTATCTGTTACTTTTTCTTGAAGGATATTTCCTGATGTATCTTTTAGTCTAACTTTTACACCTTCAAATAATTCATCTTCATCATCTTTAGTATCATTCCTATATAAGTCATTTCTAACTGTTAGTTTTTCACTTTGTTTATCTATCCATACATATCCAGATAGTTTTACATATATTTGCCTATTTGTAATTAAAGTATATTTACCTGTTTGAGAACTTGTTTTTACTTCTATTGGGTCTTTAAGAAGTTCATATCCATAATTTGGGTTACTTACCTCATAGAATAAGTATGTTCCTACTAATACATCTTCTACATATATTTTTCCAGTTGTTTCATCTGTTGGTATAACTTCTGCTTCTTCCCTAGTATCTACATATTTTATTGTTCCGCCTTCTCTTTTTATGTATTTTCCTGTTTCTTTAGATTGGATAATAAATCCAACACCTGGTAATTTCAAATCATGATTGTCTTCATCTACTTTTTCAATTCCTATATCACCAGTTAAGTCTATATCATAGTTAAAATTGAAATTTAAGTTTCCTTCATTAGTTTTCGTTCCAGGGTCTACTATTAGTAAATGTTGAAGTCCGCTTGATTGTAAGAACCATAATCTTGCTGTTAATACTGTATCTTCAAATTTTACTTTTCCTGATATATTAGTAATTTTAGTAACATTAGGATCTATCTTTACTGAAATATAGAAGTTTTTGTCACTTGGTATTTTATTTAATTCAACAAATTTCTCTTCGTTTCCTTCATATATACTATATGCTATAGAAGTTATTTTATTTCCATCTTGATCTTTTACACTCATTTCTTGTATATTTCCAGGAAATTTGTATTTAAATGGCCCTACTCTAAGACATGGTACACCTTTTGAATTTTTGTATGCTGTTACTTTTACATCTTCTTTTTTAGTTTCATCTTTTACTTCTGTTACTGTTGTATCTCCAATTCTATTTGCATATTCTCTTCCTTCTCTTATATAGCTATTTTCTCCTACATCATTAAAAGTCCACATCCAATTTAGTCCAAATTTACCTCCAACACTACTAAACCATGTATTTATATGTTGCCACATAGCATATTGTCCAGTTGAAGATCCATATCTATATCCTTCTTTTTTACTAATAATATATGCCAATGTACCATTATCTTTATTTGAAACTGTTGTTCCACCTGATTTTGCATCATTTCCTACTATTTCTACATATTTTGCAACTCTATAAGTATATATATTACTTGCATCTAGAAATTGATGATGTTGAACACAATACAAATCGTTTCTAGAATTCAATGTATTCAAATTTAATCTTACCGTTGCTCCTACATTTGAACCTTTTTTTATTTCATCAACTGATAATGTAGCTGCTTGTGATGTATTTGTTGAAAATAAGCAAACCATAAATATAAATACAAAACTTATTATCATTAGTAAGTATTTCTTTAAATTATTCATTGTAAATTCTCCCTCCTTTCTTCTATATTACTCTCTTTTTTAGAACAATTTTTGCTATTATAAATGCTCCTGCTGCTAATACTACTATTGATGTAATAATTATTGCTATTGTCATGATTATTTCACCTGTTTTTATACCTAATATTACATCTGCTGATCCAAAATCGTCTTCTTTAATATCTTTATTACCAGCTACTGAATCTGCATCAACTATTCCTTGTTCATTATAATCTTCTGCAATTTCTGCTGTGTTATTTATAAGTCCTGTATTGTTTTCAGTCATTTGTTTTGTAAGTATTAATGTGATTTCTTTACTTTCTCCTGGTTCTATTCTTGTATTAGCTAAACTTACATTTGATAATGTATCTCCTGATTGATACCAATCTTTATTCATTTCTGAACTGAATTTGTAATCTGTAGCTATTTTGTCATCTATCTTTTTGATATATCCAGGGATTTCTCCTTCATTTGTTACTTTTATTTTGTATTCTACTACTACATTTGATTGACTTAGTAATTTTGCAGGTATTTCTGCTTTTGCAAGTGTAGATTCTCCATATTCGTTTGTTGATGCTCCTTTTGAATTATTTACTACTATTCTGCTAACATATTTATCTAATCTCATGTCATATATTTTTAGTTCTTTAAGTCCTATATTTATATTAGATACATTTTTGTCTGATAATTCTATAAGCTCTGTACTTGCTACTTGTTTATTTGCTCCATTTATTTCAATTTGTTTTGCTATAACATTTGAGTTGTTTTCTTCAGAAACACCATCTTTTTGATATTCTACTAATCCATATTTTGATGTGTCATATTCAAATATTACCATATATCTACCTTGTGGTATATTTGATAAGCTGTAAAATCCTGTTTCATTTGTTTTTGTTTCAATAACTTGTCCTTTACTATCTTTTAGTAATTGGTTTGTAGTTGTGTCTAATAGTTTTACTGTCATATTAGGTACTGTTGAATCTGATGTATCTTTTTCATTGTTTTCATTTTTATCTAGCCATGCTATTCCTGAAATTATTTTATTAGAATTACTTCCAGATTCATTTCCGTTTTGACCATTTCCATCTTGACCATTTAAACCATTACCATTGTTTGGATTAGAAGGGTCTTCATTTCCTGATGTATCTGGTTCTAACAAATGTTTTAATTCACTTTGTTTAATTTCTACTCCAGATGAATATACTTTTGCTTTATTTGATAATTCTATTACTTCCTTATTTTCTACTACAGAATCTATTGTTGTTATTACAGTATATTCTTTACTTTCTTGTGGTTGTAAATCTGTTTTTATTGTTATAGTTTGTCCCTGTGCATTAAGTTCTTTTTCAATTGTGTATTCATCTTCTTTTAATTGAGTTTCATTTACAGCAATAGAATCAAGTTTTTCATATAAAGTTATATTGTCTTCTATTGTCACTTCATTTAGTATATTTTCGCCTTTATTTGTTACTTTTATTTTATATGCTAATTGTTCTCCAGCCTTTACATATTCTCCTTCTCGTTCTGCTGAGTGTTCTAATTGTAAAAGCGGTGCAACAGCTGTTATTTTTTGTTGATTAGAGTGATATGTAATATCATCACTAATTGCATTTGCTTGTAAAGTTGCTTGTTTTGATTCAGAATCTACAAATTGTAAAGCTTCTATAGTTGCTGTAATATCAATACTTTTATTTGGTTGAATTTCATCTACTGTTATCTCATTCGAATCTTGTACTGCAATAGCTTCATCTTTATCATTAAAGTATGCTAGTTCTCTTACTTTTAAATTTTCAGCTTGTAAAACTACTTTTGTATTTTTCATTACTTTATCACTATTATTTAATACTTGTATTATGTAGTAAGCTGTATATCCTGAGTTTAGTACAGTATTATCACTTGCTGCTTTTATATTTATTTCCATTTCTGAATCTTCTAAATCTAATTTAACTACATTAGATTGTTTTTTTACTTCTCCATACTGTATATTCACTTTTGCTTCTGCTGTTTTAGATGTTACATCTTTTACCTTTACATCATATGTTTTAACTACTTGCTCCCCTACATCTAATTTTTCTACTGTAAACTCTACTTGAGTTTTATTTAAGTCTTCACTAAAACGATTATTTAGGTCAAATGTTCCTCCGCTTTCAGTATCAGAATCATTTGAATATATAACTTCTTCAATATATACTGTACCCTCTGGTACTTCTCCTATAAGTTTTACATTTTCTACTGGTTCTGAACCTGTATTTCTTGCAGTTATTGTATAATGTATAAATTCTCCCTTTTTAACTTCTGTTATTTCTTGTCCTCCAACTGTCGCTTGTAATTCTGCATTTACTATTGGTCCTACACCTGTTTCTAAAGTTAATTTATCTGTATTTACAACTTGTTCTACATTTGCTGTGTCTATAGTGTAGTATATGTCATATCCTGTTTTTGCAGTTTGGTTATATTCCAAATTTGCAGGTACTGTTAAATTATATTCAAAAGATATTTCATCTTTTATATCTAAACTATCTATCACTATCATGTATTTTTTTACTTTTGATGGATCTTTTATTGTTTCTTCCCATTGATTTGCTTGATTTTCTAGGTCTGTATCTGCATTTTCATTTTCTGTATAATATGCTTTTTGATTTGCTAGAATTTCTGCAATTATATTTTCATTTTCATGAGATACTACTGGTCCTTCTAATGTTATTTTACTTACACTTGTTTCAATATTATTTTCATCAGATGCTCCTTGTGTTGGGAATGTTCCTAATATTCTTACATTATTTATTTTTGCATCTTGGTTGTTATATATTTCAGATTTTATAGTTGTAGTTTTAGCTTCTTTTCCTAATTCTAGTTTTCCTTGTTTTGTTCCGTCATTGTTTATTGTTTGAATTCCATAATCTGAAATTTCATTTACTGTAACAATTCCTGCATATGAAACTATATTTATTGGTTTAGAATCTGTTCCTATATCTGCTCCTTCTTTATAGTTTACTGCTTTTTGGTTTGTATAAGTTAATGTGATTTGTTCTGTTGAGTTTGTTTCTTTTTTGTCAAGTGTTAAATCTGCTGATATAAGAATTTCTGCGCCTTCTACTGCTATGTCTTTGTATTTTGTTTGTTCATTTTGTAGTTGTATTTCTATTGTTTTTCCAATTAATTGTTTTGATGCTATTTGTAATTCATCTTCATTTATTAAATTAATGGCGTTAATTTGTATATCTTGTATTTTATCTGGTAGTGTAACACGTATTGTTGGTGCTTTGTATAATTCTTGACTTTCATTTGCTGTTTCTAATATAACTTTCATTTCTACATTTTTATTTGTTGTCATTGTTGAAAGTTCTTCTTTATTAACTTCTAGTCTTGCTGAAGTTTGTGTTTCTTTTAATTCTATATTTGATGATACTTCTTTAATTGCATTTTCTATATTACCAATCATATAATTTCCTTTAATTACATATGGTAATTCATTTATGCTTTTTACAGTATTTATAGCATTTGCAGCTATAACTCTGATTGATGTTATATCTAATACTCCAGCACTTGTTGGTTTTGTTGTTTGAATAGCAATTTCTGGTATATTTGCTGGTATATCAATTGTTATATTTCCTTGTTCATTTGCTTGACTATCTTTAGTAATTTCTGATATCACTTGACTTGTTGCTTTATTTAAGATTGTAACTTTTCCATCATCTCCTAGTATTGATATCATATTATCCTTATTTAATTTTATTTGTTTTGTATATGTTTGTAATCTCATTTGGCTAATATCTTCTGCTACATATATTGATTCTGCTATTCCATATGTATTTACTTGAATATGAATATTTTGTGAATATTCTTTTTCAAGTCCTGCATATAATTTTCCTTTATATATTTCATCAGTACTATCTGTTTTTACTTCTATTGTAGAATCTAGTTCACCACTCATCATAGGTGTTTCTATATTTTTTGTATATGATGTTTTACTATCATTATATAATTCATATTTTACACTTGCTATTAATCTTTGATCTTGAATAGATTCTTCTTCACTAAATATATATGTAACAACATATGTATCTGTACCTGATTTAGTCCATACTACTTTTCCATCTGTTTCAGTATTTTCTACTGTGGCTGTAAGTAATCCTGTTCCTTTATCATATTTATATTGGTCTTCACTTAGTTTTTTACCATTTGTCATTAATTCATCTGGTGTTACAAGTTCAACTATTTCAGGATATTTATTATTTACCTTTGGTGCTGTTAATTCTAGTTTAGCACTTTTTATAGGATAATTATTATCTAATAATTTTGCATCAATCTGCACTTGTAGAACTCTAACTTTTCTACCATTTGAATCATATACTTTATTTGTTATTACTTTTTGTTCTAATGATACTGGTGATTGTTCATTATCTGCATATGGTTCCATTAATTTAAGAGTTACAGTTCTAGATGCTTCTATGCTTATATCTTTTTCAGTGCTATCTTTATAGGTACCACTAATAGAAACTTGTGAATCTTTTTGTAACATACTTAAATCATACATATCATCTTTAAATAGTTCTATTCCTATTTCATATTCTTTTTCTTCTCCTGCATTAATTTGATTTAAGTATATTGTATTCCCTTCTATTTTTGAAATACCTTTTTCTTCCAAGTTTGTTTCATTTATTTTAAAATTACTGTTAGAAAGTTCTACTTGTCCATTGAAATAACCTTCACGTTTTACAGCTATTTTAAAATAAAGTTTTAAATCAGTTTCATTCATTTTTATTTCTCGACTAGATATTATGTTTTGATTTGAATCTTTAAAATATGCCATGAATTCTACATTTTTATTATTAGTCGTTTTATCTTGAGTAATACTATCAACTGCATATGTTACTGCAGTGATTCCTAGCAATATAAAGTTAGACATTGTCATTGCTAAAATTAACAAGCTAGCTATTATTGCTCTTGTAATTCTCTCTTTCATATTAACGCCTCCTAAATATTTATCGTTTTGATTTTATCTGGGTTATGTATAAAATCCCCCTCATATTATATTATACATGAAATTTAAAGTTTTTTCAATGTTTTTTTAACATTTTTTAGTATTTTTTAAGTTTTTATGTCAATTTTTGATTTATTTTCTAAATTTCCCTTATTTTATATATCGTTTATTGCCTTAGGACACGCATTTTTTTTAGTAATAATCATATTATATTAAAAAATTAATTTTTAGCTTGGTAGTTTCTATTTAATAGTTTATAACATAATGATAATTTACAAGTTAAATATCCAAATTATTGTTATTTTCAATAATAAAATTTTCAGAAAGTGGTGATTTATTTGGAAAATAATTTTAATCAAAATACTATGAATAATATAAAGAAATTAATTGAAAATGGTAAATTTGATGAAGCTGTTTCTCAAATTCCTCCTGATATGATACAAAATTTTTCTAAAATGTTAAGTCAAAACCAAAATGATAATACTAAAAATAGTAATATAAATGCAAATAGTAACAGTAATAATAGTAGTTGTAGTAGTGTAAATGATAGTAATAATATCAATAAATGTTTAGAAAATAGTATTAATAGTGTTAATTATGATTGCAATAATACTACTGATAATACTAATTGTTTGAATGAAGCAAATGTTAATAACACTCAGAGTAACAGATTTAATGAAATGAATTCTAATAATACTAATTTTAACAATATTGACATTAATATGCTTATGAAAATGGCATCAAAGCTAAATAATTCTAATCAAAATGATTCTCGCCAAAATCTATTAAATGCTCTCAAACCTTATTTAAGAGATAGCAAAAAAGGAAAAATGGATAATTACATAAATATGTTAAATATGGCTAAAATGGCTGATTTATTTAAAAATAATTTTAATTCTAGTCAGGAGAATGATTAAATTATGGCTTTTTATTTTCCATTTTCCAGATACCGCTATTTTTCACATGTTCCACGTAATTTTATCACTCACGGTGATAAAATTATTAAAAATACTAATCCTATTTTTAATAACAATAATACTAAAAATACAGATAATTCTAAAGAAGAAAAAAATCATATTACTAAAAATAGTAATACGATTTCTAATTTATTTTCATTTGGCCCTTTAAATTTTAATTTTGATGCTTTTAATGATATCGAACAACCTATATTTGAAATGTTTGGTATTAAGCTATATATAGATGATATTATTATTATTTGTGTTTTGATTTTTTTGTATCAAGAAGGTGTAAAAGATGATTTATTATATATATGTCTTTTTTTATTACTTATTCTATAATAATTCTGTCATCTATGATACTAACATATGATTGTCTGTGTAGAGGCTCTTCATCTCGGTTTACCTCTTTTATAATATTGGCTATTCTGATTTGTACTACATCTAGTAAGCCTGCAGCTATTATTGCTTTTTTATTGCCTTTAGCCCCTGCATGTGCTAATCCTCTAAGACTACCTAAAACAACTATATTATCTGATGCTATAACTTCTGCCCCTGCATTTACATCTCCTATAATTACTATACTTCCTTCTGTTTCTAATTTTTGCCCAGAACGAAGTGATCCCTTATGAAATTTTGTTTCAGAAAGAGCTATATTTTTATCAAATGTCCTTTTTATACTTGCTAATCCTAACGCTTTTGGAGTATCAAATGTTATATCAACATCCATTTTTTCTTGTATCAATGCCTGTATTTGATCTACTTCTTTATTTTTTAGAACTTTTCCTGTAACTTTTATTGGTGTTTTAGCACCTTTATATAGTTTTTTTAGTTCTGGTAATTTCTTTTTTAGTACTTGCAATATTTCTTTTTGTTCTGCATCTTCTGATATTTTAAATATCGTCTGATCCTTTTTTAAATTTACACTTATTATATTTTTCATTGCTACATCCTTCTCCTTTTTAGTTTGTGTATTTTTTAGCGCATTGATTCTGTGTATGGAATTGCTGTTACACTTTCAGTTACATTTTGTATGTTCATTCCAAAATACTCTCTCATAATTTGTTTTACTGCTTCTCCTGTATAATAACCATGTCCACCATTTTCTGCCATTACTACTACTGCAATTTCAGGATTATCAAATGGTGCAAAACCTGCAAACCATGCATTAACTTTATTTCCTGGTGCTTCTGCTGAACCTGTTTTTCCTCCTACTGGTATTTCAAAGTCTTGAAATACTGATGCTCCTGTTCCTTCTTCTGTAACAGAACGCATCCCTTGTAATACTACTTTTAAATTTTGTGGGTCTATACTAATATCAAGTTGTTCTTCATCTGGTAAATTTAATTTGTTTTTTATAAAATTATTAATATTTTCTCTAGATTCTTCTGTTCCATTTGCATTTCTAATTGTTTTTATTATACTTACATCTATTTTTTGTCCACCATTTGCTAACATACTTATATATTTCGCCATTTGCACTGGACTAAATTCATTATCTCCTTGCCCAATTGCTGCATTTAATGTATCTCCTGGTCCCCATGTTGGTTCAGTTGGATGCATTTTTTCTTTTGCTTCTTTACTTGCTAAAACTCCTGCTGTTTCATCTTGTAATTCAACCCCTGTTTTTGTTCCTAATCCAAAGTATTTTGCATATTGGTCTAAAGTATCTATTTGCATTCTATCTGCTGTTTCATAGAAGAAATAGTTACATGAATTTTCTATTGCCCCTATTACATTAAGTGGCCCATGACCTCTATGATAATCTGTATAATACCAGCAATTCATTCTTGTTCCTTGTTTTGCATATTTTGTATATACACCTGTATCATTTATTACTGTTTTTGAATTTATTACTCCTGATTGTAATCCTGCTATTGCTGTTACCATTTTAAATATTGATCCTGGTGAATATGAAGATTGTATTGCTTTGTTGACTAATGGTTTTGATTCATCTGTGATATATTTATTCCAATTTTCTGAACTTATCCCTCCAACAAAATCAGATGGGTTGTAATTTGGATAACTTGCTAATGCAAGTATTTCTCCTGTTTTTACATTCATTACTACACATGATTCAGAAATTGCATCATATCTTTTTCCAAATCCTCCATTTCTGATTTTTTCTAAATTTGATGCTATTACATTTTCAGTTACTTGTTGTAAATTTGCATCTATTGTTAATATTATATCTGAACCTGATTGTGCTTCTTGTGCTGTATATTCTGCTGTGATACTTCCATCAACAGCCATATCTATTTGTTTTTCTCCTTTTTTTCCTCTTAAATATTCTTCAAATACATATTCTATACCTGTTTTTCCAATTATGTCATTTTGATCATATATATCTTTTTTTTCATTATATTCATCTTGTCCTATTTTAGATGCATAACCTAATATATGTGATGCTAAACTTCCTTTTGGATATTCCCTTTCTGGTTGTACTACTATATTAATTCCTGGGAATTTTTCTGAACTCTCCGAAAATTCAGCTACAGCTTCTCTTGGAATATCTTTTGCTAATACTAATGCTTTTGTACTACTATATCCTTGCATTGTTATTTCATATCTTATACACATTATTTTTCTTGCTTGATAAATATCTTGTTCCTCTATTTTATATTTTGATTTTAATTCATTAAATGCTTGTTCTGCTGAAATATTTTCTGGTAGTTCCTGGCCCTTTAGCCAATTGGTTAAATTCTCTCCTTCTAGTTTGAATTCATATGGTTCTATATTTATTGGTAATGAATCAGGATAACTTATTTGATATTTTTCTAGTACATTTATTATATTTAATATGGTTTCATTTAGCTGTTTTGTATCTATTTTACTTTTATATAACTCTAAATCAAATTTTATATTTGATGAGACTAATAAATTGCCTGATTTATCCATTATTGTTCCTCTTGCTGCTTCTACTACAGTTTCACGTGTTAATCTTGTATTTGATTGTTCTCTATATTCTGCTCCATGCACTATTTGTAAATTGAATAATTGGATTATTAAAATTATACCTATAATATATGTAAATACAGTTAAAGAATTAAATCTTAATTTAGTATTAACTTTTGGTGGTTTTTTTATCCTTTTAAACAATATTGCACCTCCATAGTTTGTTTCATTTAAAAATATTTTGTAAGTATTGTATTACCTTTATATTCATTTTCAATATAATATCCAAATTTTTGTATTAGTGGATATATTATTACTGTTAAAATAACATTATATATTACTTCTATTACTAATATTCTAACAAATTGCCAAATTTCCATATTTGTTGTATATACGATATAACTTGCTATATAACATATTATTTCAAATAGAGCTGTAGAAAATGCTACCATCATCATAATTGTAATTCTACTATCTTTTGAAAAGTTTTTGTCAAATATTTTGGCGATTAGTCCAACTAGCCCTAAAGCTATTGGTGTTATTCCTACAGTACTTCTAAATAAATAATCTAATATAAATCCAATTACTATTCCATATATAGAACCCATAAATTTATTTCCGAATAGTCCTATAAATACTATTAGCATAACAAATAGGTTTGGCATAATTCCTGCTATTGTAAACCAATTAAAAAAATTGGATTGTAAAAAATAACAAATGAAAAATAGTATTATTAAAGTTACATTTATTAATATTTTTTTCAAAATAAAAATCCTTTCTTTTTGGTAATTATTCTTCTGATATTGTATTATTTATAATTATTAAAACTGTGTCTAATTTACTAAAATCAACAGCTGTTTCGATTGTGGCATATCTATCTGTTATATTTTTTGCTGAACTTACACTTTTTACTGTTCCCACATGTATTCCTTTTGGATATATTCCTCCTAATCCAGATGTTTCTACACTATCTCCTTGTATTACATTTGCATCTGCTGGTAAATAAACTCCTTTTAATTCAGTATTATTTTCTAATGTTCCTTTACATACTATACTATCTTTATTTGTACTCATCATACAACTTACTGAATTTGATGTATCTATTATTGTTTGTACTTTTGCTGTGCTGTCAGTTACAGATATAACATGACCTACTAGACCTTTATCTGCTATAACTGTCATATTTTCTTTTATTCCATCTTTTGCTCCTGCATTTATTATTATTGTTTTAGAATAATTGCTTATGTCTTTATTTATGATATATGCTGGTAATGTTTTGTATTCACTGTATTTTTGGTTTAGTTCTAAGTATTCCTTTAGTGTTTGATTTTCAGTTTTTATGTTTTCTAGTTCTCTTAAAGATTGTTCTAATTCACTATTTTGCTTTTTTAGTTTATCATTTTCTGTTTTTAGTGCTTCTACATCTGCAAAAAATGCATCATTACCATTTGTTTTGTTTTTTAGATATGTTAATCCATTTTGTATAGGCATAACTAACTTATTAACTACATTTTCAAAAAAGGACGTATTTCGTTCCCCATTTGAAAATATTACAATTAATATTAAAACAATAATTGTAATAATAATTCCTATAATTCCAGCTTTGTTTTTTTTGTACATATATACATTCCTTTCAATCGAAGTTTATCTTCTTTTTCTAGCATTTATTAGTACAGATTTTAGATTTTCTAAATCTTCTAGTGTTTTGCCTGTTCCTCTAACTACACAATCTAATGGGTCTTCTGCTATATATACTGGCATACCTGTTTCTATACTAAGTAATTTATCTAAATTTTTAATTAGTGCTCCTCCACCTGCAAGTACTATTCCTTTTTCCATAATATCTGATGAAAGTTCTGGTGGTGTTTTTTCTAGTGTTGCTTTTACTACTTCAACAATCTTGCTAATAGACTCTTTTATTGCTGCTTCAACATCTACTGATGTGATTCTTTCATTTCTTGGAAATCCATCTATTAAATCTCTTCCTCTTATTTCCATACTCATTTCAGTCATAAGTGGCATTGCACATCCTATTTGTAGTTTTATTTGTTCTGATGTTGTTTCTCCTATTGCAAGATTCATTTCTCTTTTTACATAGTTTATAATATCTTCGTCTAATTCATCACCTGCTATACGTAATGAATTACTTACTACTATTCCTCCTAGTGATATAACTGCTACTTCTGTTGTTCCTCCACCTATATCCACTATTATACTTCCACTTGGTTCTGCTACATCTAATGAGGCTCCTATAGCTGCTGCCATTGGCTCTTCTATTAGATATACTTCTTTTGCTCCTGCTTGCATAACTGATTCTTCAACTGCTCGTTCTTCAACTTCTGTTATTCCTGATGGTACTCCTACAACTACTCTAGGTTTTCCTAAATTATATTTTTTATCTACTTTTTGAATTATATTTTTAAGCATTAATTGAGTTGCCGTAAAATCTGCTATAACTCCATCTTTTAATGGTCTTACTGCTTTTATTTGTTCTGGTGTTCTTCCAAGCATATCTTTTGCATCTTGACCTGTTGCTACTATATTTCCTGTTTTTCTATCTATTGCTACTACTGATGGTTCTTTTAATACTATACCCTTTCCTCTAATTGTTACTAATATATTTGCTGTTCCTAAATCAATTCCTATATCTTTTGAACCTAGTTTAAAAAGTTTCATTTTACCACATTTCCTTTCTTATTCAACATCCTTATTATTTAACATTGTTGCCAGTTCTTTAGGTGATTTTCTTTTTAATTTTTCTATGTATTCATATATGCTTGTATATTCCATATTTCCAATAACTATATGGTCTAATAAATCTATTTCAAATAATTCAAGTGCTGTATATAGTTTTTGCGTAAATTTAATATCTGCTGTGCTTGGCCTTGAATCACCTGTTGGGTGATTATGTATTAAAATTACCCTTGTTGCTGATATTTTTAGTGCTTCAATAGCAATGTCTTTTATATTTACATTAACGTAGTTTGCTCCTCCTGTTGATATATCTTTAATTTTTTGAATTCTGTTTTTATTGTCTAATAATATAATTTTTGCAATTTCTTTTTTTTCATGAGATAATTCATTTAACACCATTTGCGCAATATCCTGAGGCTTTTTTATTATTATATCTTTGTAATTAATTGGTTTTGACATTCTTATTGCTATTTCACATAGTGCTTTTATTTGTATGGCTTTGACCTTTCCTATTCCTTTTATTTGTTTTAATTGTTCTAAACTTATTTCTCTTAAAAATGATAGGTTGTCCTTTTCATAAGTTCCTCTTAATTTTAATATCCTTTGTGCTATTTGAACTGAGGTTTCATCTTTTGTTCCACTTTTTATTATAATTGCTAATAACTCTGCATTTGATAAGCTTTGCTCTCCATATAGCTCTAATTTTTCATAAGGTCTTTCTGACTCTGGTAAATCTTTCATCTTAATAGACAAAAAGATGACTCCTTTCTCGCATTATTATTGTCCCTTAATATTTAATTTTTACTTACTTAGGTTTTTTATACATTAAAATTAGACTTTTCTGTATATAAATATAGCAAGTACCATTCCTATTATACTAGCAACATTTATTCTAAATGCTAGTCCAAATGTTAATTTTAAAACACTTAAATCTAATACTAGTGGGTCTTGTAGCCCAAAGCTTTCTTCAAATGATAACCACCATAGCCATGATATATTACTTGCTAATTTTCCCAGTAAGCCCCCTATTACTAATCCTGATAATATAAATACTAATAATATCCATATATTTTTATCTCTTGTAGCCATTTTTATTTATGTTAGCTTTTATGCTAACATTTCCTCCTTTCTATTTTTATTTTTATAATTAAAAAATTAATCTTTTCTTACGGTTTCACAAATTTGAAATACTAAACGTATTATATATGGAAATAATAAAATTTTCAAGTAATTTGTGAGATTTTACTTTATTTTTTTTGTTTATTATGATATAGTACTTTAAATATCTTTTATTATATGCTAATATAAAATATAGAATTTTAAAATATATGTCACTAATTATTAGTTTTACCAGATTTTGTGTATTTCATTATACTATAAATAGTAGTATAATATAATTAAGAATATATTTTTTAGTATTTAGAACGGAGGTAAAATTTTGAAATTCGAAAAATTAACTGAAAATAAAATACGTATTATTATAAAAAAAGAAGATTTGAAAGATACTTCTTTAGACCTTCATACTATTATGTCAAAAGTTATAACTTCTCAAACTTTGTTCTTAGGAATTTTAGAAAGAGCTAAAAAGGAAGTTGGTTTTGAATCAATTGGACATAAGTTATTAATTGAAGCTTTTTATTCTAATGATGATGTAATTGTTTTTACTATTACTAAATTTGAAGCTTTGAAAGATAAAAATACTATTAGTATTGATGTTGATATTACAAATGAAGATACTACTTGCCCTAAGCCTAATCCTTTTGGTAAAACTTTAAAAGTTAAAAGAAAAATAAATAAATTGCCTAAATCAAATTTTGGTATATATAAGTTTAACATTTTTGAAGATTTTTGCTCTTTTTGTAATAGCTTAAAAAAATTATCACATATATCTACATATAAACTTCTTTCTTCTTCATCTGTTTACTTATATAAAAATACATATTATCTGGTTTTAAATGGTATAAATTTAAAACATAAGTCTCTTTTACAATTTTATTCATGCTTAAGTGAATTTAGTGATTTTTGTACACATGACAATCATTTTGAAGCTAAACTTAAAGAATATGGAAAATGTATAATGAAAAGTAGGGCTATTTCAACAGGTTTAAAATATTTTGGATAATTATTTAATAGTATAAAAAAGTTCCAGTGATTTCTCACTGGACTTTTTTTAATTTTAATCTTTTTTTGAAAGTTTGTTATTTAATATAAATAATTTTGTGGGTTATATGCTACTCCATTTACTCTTATTTCTAAGTGTAAATGTGGTCCTGTAGAATTTCCTGTAGAACCAACTGTTGCTATAGTTTGCCCTTGAGATACTGTTTGACCTACAGATACAAGTAATGAATCACAATGTCCATAATATGTTTGTACTCCATTTCCATGTGTTATTACTACCATATTTCCATATGAACCTTTTCTACCTGCTAAACTAACTGTTCCTCCAGCTGCTGCTTTTATTGGTGTTCCTCTTGATGTTGCAATATCTAAACCTGTATGATTTGATGATCTTATTCTACTTGATGCTCCAAATCTTGATGTTATTATTCCTGATATTGGTTTTATTAATGATATTCCTAAATTTACTTTTGAAGCAGATACATTGTAACCTGTATTTACTGTTCCCGTAGCTTTTGCTACTGCTACTGTTTGTATTGGGTCTGGTTTTGATTCTACATATAATTTTGATACAGCTTCATCTACTCCTGTGAAATCTTTTAGTTCTGTTTCATATTTTTCTGCTATTGAAATTGCTTCCATATTTGTGCTATTTTTTTGTTTTAATGTATTTATTATGTTTTCAGCTTGTTCAAAATCTGATGTATATAACTTTTCTTCTTGATTTTCTAGTATTGCATAATAACGATAATATGTACTTCCTTGTGATTTTACTTTTTCATATATTTCATCATCATTTGTTACTATTCCTCTTTTTAATAAACATAACTGATATTCTGGCAGTTGGTCTATTTGCACAAATGCAACATTTTGACCATCACCATTTTTTATGTAATCATTTATTTTGTTTTGTAGTTCTCCTTTATTTGATGTATATCCTATTTGCTCTCCATTAAATGTAACCTTATATGTCGGTTTATAAAAATATGCTACAATTCCTACTATTAGAAAAACTGCTATTGCTAATAGTATAAAGAATTTGATTGATCTTCTTGTGTGTATCAATATTTTTTTAAACATAACACTTTTATCTCCTTCGTATATCTTATGTAATATTTTTGTAATATTTTTTGGTTCATTGTAATCATATTGTAATGTAAATTAAATTGCAAGAGAAATAATTTCGAATTATATTCAATTATTTCTCTTTTTTTCTTTTTATCTCTTTTTTATTTACTTTTTCTTTAAATTTTAAAATATTTTATTTAACTTTAAAAAATGCCTTTTTATTAAGATAATGTTATGATTAAAAAAATAATTTACCATTTGGTTAATTATCTGTGTTTGTTTTTTAGTTTACCTTTTGGTTAATTGCCTTTTTAACTTAAATTTGTTTTTACAGTATTTATTTCTGTTACAGTTGCTTTTTGTGCTGGTATATAATATCCTTTAGCTTGTGCTAATTTGAATAATTCGTATTGAAAACTTTCGTCATTGTTTCTTATTTGTTGAAATGTTTGTCTAAGTCCTATATTTTCAGCTTCTGATATTGCTGTTTGATATGCTGTTAAATCTGCTTTAACACTTCCTAAAATATCATTTACCATTGTTTTCTCATCCATTATAAATTGTCCTCCTATTCTTTATAAATATTTTTTTAGTTATTTAAAAATGTCATTAGTTTTTGTTTTGTGTTTAGTGCATCTTGTGCTGATTTTGTAAATAGTTGCTTTATTTGTGGGTCAACAGCTTGTGCTGAATATGCATTTAATTTTTGATATGCTGTTTCGTGTGCTCCTATTAGATGTCTTAAGTGTTGTAATTCAATTTGATTTAAGTCTGTCATTTTTATCCTTCCTTTCATATAATTTCTTATTTTATTATTTCCATAATTTGTTTTCTTATTCATAATTAATAATATGTTTACAAATTTAAAAAACCTTGACACATATTTAGTTTTATGTGTTCAAGGTTTTTTGTTATTGTCAAAGACAACAAGGTTCTGGGGATACCCACTGCAATCTTTGATTGCAAAGTAAGACCCAAGTTCTTATTTTATTATTTCTAGATTTGCATATTTTGCCATTAGTCTTTTATGTCCTACTTTATCAAATTCTATATCTACTTTTAAATCTTCTCCTTCTGGTTCTACTAAACTTATTGTTCCTTCACCAAATCTTTTATGATATACTTTTACTCCTAGTTCATATTCTGATAAATCAATATTTTCATTTGATGGTTTTTTTCCAAGTGAACTTAAGAAACTTTCTGCAGTTCTTTGGAAAGAAAAAGGTTTTTTGGCAGCTGCAACTGCTTGTTTTGTATCTACTTTATATGTTTTTATATTTTCAGCATTTTTTTCTCCATATGTCCAACTGTATTTTGAATCACTATATGTATTATCTATTTTTTGTTGTGATTCAAATGCTTCGTCATATCCTTCTAATAATTCTTTTGGTATTTCATTTAGGAATCGTGATACAGGATTGCAACTTGTTGAGCCAAATACTGTCCTTTGTTTACTACATGTTAAAAATAGAAATTGTTTTGCTCTTGTTATTCCAACATAACACAATCTTCTTTCTTCTTCTAGTTCTTTTGGTTCTCCTATTGATTTGTATCCTGGAAATATTCCTTCTTCCATTCCTACTAGAAATACTGCTGGGAATTCTAGTCCTTTTGCGCTGTGCAGAGTCATTAGAGTAACTGTATCATCTGTATCTTCTAAATTATCTATGTCACTGGCTAGAGTTATTCCTTCTAGAAAATCACTTAAGCCATTATCTGCTGATTCTTCTTCAAATTCTATTGCTACATTTAAGAATTCTTCTAAGTTTGCAATTCTATTTTCCGCTTCTACTGTTTTTTCTAGTTCTAAGGCTTTCATATATCCTGATTTTTTTAATATTTGTGTTATTAATTCTGAAATAACTATATCTTCTTTTTTTTGTGTAAATTCTTCAATTAAATTTACAAATTCTCTAGAATTTAAGAAAACTCTATTTAGTCCATATTGGTCAGCATTTTTAATTATTTCGTACATTGATATTGCTTTTTCATTTGATATTTTTTCTATATTGTCTAAACTTGTTTTTCCAATTCCTCTTTTTGGTTCATTTACTATTCTTTTTAGACTTATATTATCTGATGGATTTTGAATTAATCTTAAATATGATATTATGTCTTTTATTTCTTTTCGTTCATAGAACTTCATTCCACCTACTATTTTGTAAGGTATTTTTTCTCTCCTAAGTATTTCTTCTATTGCTCTTGATTGGGTATTCATTCTGTATAATACTGCAAAATCAGAATATTTAAAATATTCTTCTCTTTTTAGTCTGTTTATTTCTTGTACTATATAGCTCCCTTCATCATATTCATTATCTGCTGAATATACTTTTGGCAAAGTTCCTATTTCATTTTTTGTCCATAAATCTTTTTTGTATTTCATTTCATTATTTTTTATTACATTATTTGCAGCTTTTAGGATATTTCCTGTACATCTATAGTTTTGTTCTAATTTTATAATTTTTGTTCCTGGAAAATCTTTTTCGAAATTTAGTATGTTACTTATATCCGCACCTCTAAATGAGTATATTCCTTGGTCACTATCTCCTACTGCCGTAACATTTCCATTAAGTGCTGATAACATTGTGACTAATGTAAATTGTGATTTGTTTGTATCTTGATATTCATCTATTAATATATATTGAAATTTACCTGCATAATATTGCAATACATCTTCATTTTCCATTAATACTTTTATTGTTAGGTTTATTATATCATCAAAATCTATAGCATTATTTTCTTTTAATCTTTTTTGGTATAAGTTATATACCTTTGCAATTATTTCTTTCCTGTAATCATTTGCTGCTCTTTTTTCATATTCTTCTGGTGTTAACATGTCGTTTTTTGCATTACTTATTTCATATTGTATACTTTTATCTGTTATAGTTTTATCATCTATATTTAGCTCTTTCATACATCCTTTTACAACAGCTTTTTGGTCTGTTGTGTCAAATATTATAAATGATGTATCATATCCTAATCTGTCTATAAATTTTCTTAGTATTCGTACACATATTGAGTGAAATGTTCCCATCCATAAGTCTTTTGCTGGATCTCCTACTAAATTTGCTATCCTTTCTTTCATTTCATTTGCTGCTTTGTTTGTGAATGTTATTGCTAATATATTCCATGGTTTTACTTGTTTTTCTTGTATTAAATATGCAATTTTGTGTGTTAATACTTTTGTTTTTCCACTACCTGCTCCTGCTATTACTAGGCATGGTCCTTCTGTAGTGACAACTGCTTCATATTGTTTGTCATTTAGTCCTTCTAATAAACCGCTTTTTACCATTTATATTCCTCTTTCTTTTTGAAATTTCTGTTTGTATTTTACTATATTTAATTTTAAAATGCAAGTAATATGAATAAAAAGTTTTATTGTTCCATAAAATGTATAAAGTTATAATGTAAGGGGTTTTGGTTTTGGATATTTTGAGAACTAGTTTGGTTGGATTGTTTTTTGGAACTTTTGGAACTACTATAGGTGGAGTAATTGGGGTGTTGCTGAAAAAAAATTCGGATAAATTTTTGAGTTTTATTTTGTCTTTTGCTTCAGGTCTTATGATGGCTATTATTTGTTTTGATTTAATTCCAGAGGCTTTAGATATTAGTTCTATTTCTATAGCTTTAACAGGTATAATTGTTGGGATTATAGCTATGATTTTTTGTGATATTTTAGTTGAAAAAAAATTTAATAATAAAAAGATTGAAGAGTTACATAAAAATTCAAATAAAAATCATAGCTTGTTAAAAACTGGTATTGTTGTTTCTATTGGGTTAGCTATACATAATTTTCCTGAAGGTCTTGCTATCGGTTCTGGTTTTGGTGCTTCTATTAAACTTGGGTTAAGTTTAGCAATAGCTATTTGCTTACATGATATACCAGAGGGTGTTTCGATGGCTGTGCCGATGAAGAATGGGGGAATGTCGAAGTTAAGGGTAATTCTTTATGTTGTTTTGTCTGGGGTTACAACTGGTGTTGGTGCTTTTTTTGGGGCTATTTTGGGAAAAATTTCTGTGACAGTTATTTCGATTTGTCTTAGCTTTGCTGCTGGTGCTATGTTGTATATTGTGTCTGGTGAATTAATCCCAGAATCTAATAAGTTGTATAATGGTAGAATGTCTGCTATTGGTAATATGTTTGGATTTTTGTTGGGTATACTTGCAATGAATTTGTAATTTGATTTTTAAAGCACTCAAAATATTTTTTATATTTTGAGTGCTTTTTATTGTTAATAACAATGTTTTGTATAGCAGTTTATAGCCTTTGGTTATGTATTATATAAAATTATTTTTTAAGAAAGATTATTTCTTTTTCTTTTTATTAAAAATACTATTGGCAATAATATTAGTAATAATAATGATGCTATTATTGTAATATAAACTTGTATACCTGTTTTTACTGATCCTATTACTGTTGTTTGTGAAGTATTGTTTGTTTCTAAAATTTTTCCCTTTATTTGTTCTTTTTCTAATGTTTTATTTGGATCAGCATATATTGTTCTTTGGTCTATATCATGTATAGATGTTAATACTACTTTATTTTCTTTTGTTCCTGCTGTTTGTGACATGTCCCAGTTTAGTATAATTTCTTTTGTTTTTGTTTCTCCTGGTTTAATTGTTCCAAATTCTGTTGTTTCTATTGTGTTTTGCTCTGATAAAGTCCAATCAGGATTTTGAGATTGTTGGAATTGTAGACCTTGTGGCAAGTAATCAATTACCTTGTCTACTTCTCCTTCACTGTTTCCTTTATTTTCAACTGCTACTTCATATATAACTTGTATTTTTGTTTGAGCTATCTGTTTTCTGTGTATTTCAAATTTCGTTATTGTGTTTGGCTCTGGGTTTGATGGTATTTCTTGTCCTACTGTTATGTTATATATATGTTTTATTTTTGCACTTATACTAAAATCTGTATATTTTACATTTAATTTTGTTTCTGATGTGCTATATATTTCTGTTGTTTCTTTTTCTTCTGTTTCTGTATCTTCGATATCATTTGGGTCTTCTGTATTTTCTGTGTCTTCTGTTTGCTCTCTTTCTTGTATTTCATCTTCTGCTTTTATTTCAGTCTCCTCTAATTGTTGTGATATTCTAGATACTTCTTGAACTTCGTCTTCTTCATCTTCTTTTTGTTCTATTATATTTTCATCTTGAACTGTATTTTCATCTTGTATTGTGTTTTCATCTTGTACTGTGTTTTCATCTTGTACTGTGTTTTGTTCTTCTTTTTGTTCATTATATTCTATTGTTTGATTTATAGTATCTGCTTGGTTTGCTTTTGTTTTTATTATTAGTTCTTTGGTGTTTATATCTTTTGCTGTTACTTTACATTCAAGTATTAGAGATTTTTCGCTTAAAATGTTGTCTTCCATTCCTGGAATTTCGTTTTTTACTCCTCCTTCAAAAGAAAGTTTAGTTGTTGTATATGTATTGTCTTTTGTTGATTTCCATTTGTTTACTTTATTTGTTTCTGAATCTAGCATTTCTAAACCTTCTGGAAGTTCTACTTGTATTTCATTTACATATCCAGCTCCAATCCCTTGATTATATGCAGATATTTGTAATGCTATTTCGTCTCCATATCTTACATCTATGGCTTTTTTATCAGTTTCATATATAACATTTCCTTCTTCATCTACTTGAGGTTCTGAAATTTCTATTTTGTCTTCATTTACTGCCACTACATCAGATTCCATATGTATAAATGGTTTTTCTGGATCAAATATATTTACTAGTACTTCTCCATATTCTGGTTGAATTATTTGATAATTGTCACTATCTGCTCCTTCTAGTGTTATTTTTTGCATTCCTACTTTCCATTGTCCTACATCTGGGCTTTCTGCTATACCTGTTTCTGGAATTATTGCTTTTACATCATCGCCTTCTATTGCTCTATCAAATGTTTCTCCTTTTAATTTAACTATTGCATTTTTATCATATTTTTTGTCTATTGCTTGTAAATCTGTTAGTTTAATTTTTCTTTGTGTAATAGTTACTGATACATCTTCAAATAGTGGTGCTATTAGGTTATAATTGTATGCCTGTTCCTCTGTTAATTTTATTTCTGGAATGTGTACATTATATTTTCCTATTATTACATCATCTATTGTTCCTGTTTCTGGTAGTACAAAATTTACTGTATCTCCTTCTTCTAGTCCTATTAGTTGTCCTCCTTTTAATTGTACTATATTTGTTTTATCATATTCTCTGTCTTCCGCTTTTATTTCAGTAATATTTATATCTTTTGGTGTAATTGTTACTTTTACTTCTGTTGTTTTAGGAGCTATTAATATGTATTCAGATGCATTTTCTCCTATTAGCTTAATTTCACCTATCTTTACGTAGTGTTCACCTACATTTGGTGCTGATACTGGTTGATTTTCAATAATATCTACTGATTGTCCTGTTTGTGGTAATACAAATCCTACATTATCTCCTTCTTCAATTCCTACTAATTGTCCTCCTGATAAATTTATTATATCTGTTTTGTTATATTGTCTGTTTTCAGCTATTATATCAACAATTGTTAGTTCTTTATTTGTAATAGTTACAGATACATCTGTTATATTTGGTTGTATTAGTTTATAGTTGTGACTTTGGGCTCCATTTAATGTTATTTCATCTATTCGCACATTATGTGTTCCTACTTCTACCACTGGTATGATTTGTTCACCTTCTACATCTACTGATTGTCCTGTTTGTGGTAATTCAAATCCTACTTCATCTCCTTGTTCTACTCCTACTAGTTGTCCTCCTGAAATATTAACTACATCTGTTTTATTATATTGTCTATCTTCTGCAGTTATTGATGTAATTGTTATTGGTTTTGGATGTATTGTATAAGTTCCTGATATTCCTGTGTTATATTCAGTTCCATTATATTTTATTTTTAGTACATATGTATATGAACCTTCTTCTATTGGTTTTTGTGTTGAACCATTATAATATTCTACTATTTCAGCTTCATTTGGATTATCATATGTTAGAGATTTTTCAGTTTTATCATATACAGCTTCATGATTTGTTACTGTAACTCCTTCTAAAAGTTTGCATATAGGACATTTATCAAGACTTGAACTGTAGTTTGGATGTCCTAATCCTGCATTACATTCATAATTTATATTGTTTACTTGAATTTGTTTTGTACTTGTATTACCTAGTTGGTCTTCTGCTGTAATTGTATATGTTCCATTTTTTAGTATCTCTACTGTATCATCATTAATACTTTTTAAATCATTTCCATCTAATTTAAGACTTTTCATTCCTGAATGCGGATCATCTGTCTTTATATTAACTTGTAATTTATCTACTACTGCATTTTGGAAATCTGCTGTAACTGTTATTTCTGGCGGTTGATTATCCAATTTATATGATCCTATAATTCTGTTTGCACTTATATTTCCTGCTATATCTTCAGTTATGATATGTATATACTTTATTCCCGTTCCATCTAAAGTTATTTGATCATTTGCATTTGTACTTTGATTAGAATATTGTGATGGTTTATCTTGTGATGTTGTTATTTCATATTTATAGTTTTTAAAACCACTTAGTCCTGGGTCATTAAACTCTAAATTTACTGTTACTTCTTTTGTCCAATCTGATTCTATTGGAGTGGCTACAAATTCTGGTGCAATTGAATCTGCTACAATTGTAAAATATCTTGAAAATGTTTCTGATTGTGTACCAGATTCATTTGTTACTGTTAAACTCATTTTATATTGTCCTGGTGTTAAATCTGTATAAGTTTCCTTTTGTGTTGTACTATTATATTTTGATACATTATCTTTATCAAATACTTCCCATTTTCTATTTGTAATCGTCTTGCCTGCTGGATCATATGAATTATCTGTTATTTCTAATTTGTCATATGGTGTAATTTCACTGTTTTTAAAATCAAATGTTGCTATTGGTTTTATATTATCTAATTTTAAATTAATATATTTATTACATGGTGTGCTCCATGTTTCTTGAAAATCTTTTACTCTTAATTGTACTATATATTCCTTTGTTTTATCTATTGTAGTTAATTGTCCTTCATGCCAACTTGTTTCTGAAGGTTCTTTCCATTTCCATTGTTTTTCTTTTATTCCATTATCTTGTGATTCTTTATCCAAATCATATGATTTGTCTGTTAGTGTTACATTGGTTTCATTTATAGCCATATCAAATAATGCTATAGGTCTTCTATGTACATATATTTCAGTTGGATTTATTGGAACATTTTTATATGTTATTTCATATTTTCCTACTTTATTAAATGTTGTCGTAAAATCATCTGTATACATATTTGATTGCGCAAATTGTCCCATATTATTTTCATAATATTCATAATCATGCTTTACCATCCATTTACCAGTTGTCCATTGTTCATCTATAGTACCTGTTAATATTCCTGGTGGTTCTACTCCTATTTTTATCGGTTCATTTACAATTAAATAATTTGATGACTGTAAAGTTCCTAATACACTTTTTATATATTTTGCAGTTTGTTCAATATTAGATGTATATCCTGCATTTGTTATAAACTTACCCTTATCATCATTTGTCTTTATTAAGTTTTCAAATTGAGTTTCGTTTTTAGAATTTCCCCATGCTACAAAATATATACCTTCATTCATTAATCTTGTTGCTAACTCTCCATATGTAGATGCATTTGCTAATTCTTCATTTTCTTTTTCATCAACATTTACCAAGAATTTATAAGCTCCATCTCTCCAGTCTGCACTTCTTAGTACTTCATTAAATGTTTTTACTGATTCTGTTTGTAAATTAATATTAGTTAATTTGAAACTACCATATTGATCACAACCATGACTATAATGGTCTGAGAAAAATCCATATCCATTTCCAAATTCTTTTTCTATATCATATATTGCTGTTTCACTTAATCCTCCCCCAGAAACCTTAATTTGTGTATCAGTAGTTTCAACTGTAAGTGTACCTTCTGTTAAAATATCCAATCCTTTTTTTAGTATTTTTGTTTCTACATTATATGTATTTGCTTTTTTGGTATATGAAAATTCCCAAATTGCTCCATTATAATTACCACTACCTGAATACCAACTTTTTGATGATTTATTAAAACTTAACATATATCCTGTCAATGTATTTCCATTGTCTTTTACTTTTAATAACATTCCAGCTGCATTGAAACTATCTCCAAAGTCAATATTATAATCAAAAGTGAATTTTTGATCTTGGTTTTGCTTGTCCGGAATTATCCACATTGCATTTTTTCCTTCTTCTGAATAATTGCCTATCATCTCAACATCTCGTCCACCATTAGTAATTTTAATATCTCCTATATCTTTTGATAAATCTTGATCCCAATCAAAAGATGTTGTTAAAACTTCTTGATTAGCTTCTATCGCACTTACTTTAACATCATCTGTGTCTATACCTTCATTAGAAAGTTTTGATTTTATATCTTTTTCAAAATTTCCTAAATCAAGTGATGTTTTTGCTTTAGCTAATACTATATCTATTTTAGGCTTTGGTGTGAGACTAAGAGTAACATTTTGATCTTCTGCGTCAACTACATAAAAAGCCATAGATATGACCATTAAAATAATTAAAATTAATGATATTATTTTAATTGTTTTTGTCTTCATTTTAATCACCTTTCTCTTTTTTTGAGTCCTATAGTTTCATGAGTTTTCATATAGTCATAAAACTTTTTGTCATATTACTCCTATAATATTTATAGCATATGATATTTCAACTTTCAATGGTAGTTTTTGGTGTAGAAAAAAATACCTATACGGACGTTCCATTTAGGTATTTTATTACATTTTTATTAAATTATTGTTACATTTTGAAATATATAAATTATAGCACTATTTGTTTACTATTCTCCTTGTAATTTTTCTGCTCTGTCTGCTGCAATTAGGTTATCTATCATTTCATCTATATCTCCATTTAAGAAATTTTCTATTTGGTAAATGCTCATTCCTATTCTATGGTCTGTTATCCTTCCTTGTGGATAGTTGTATGTTCTTATTTTTTCACTTCTATCTCCTGAGCCTACTTGTGATTTTCTTGCATTTGCAACTTCACTATCTTGTTTTTCTTTTTGGATTTCATATAGTTTTGTTCTTAGCATTTTCATTGCATTGTCTCTGTTTTGGAATTGAGATCTTTCTGTTTGACATTCTACTACAATTCCTGTTGGTTCATGTATAAGCCTTACGGCTGATGAGGTTTTATTGATATGTTGTCCTCCTGCTCCTGATGAACGAAATACTTCCATTTTTATATCTGCTGGATTTATTTCAATTTCTACATCTTCTACTACTGGTAATACTGCAACAGTTGCTGTTGATGTGTGAATTCTTCCACTACTTTCAGTATCTGGTACTCTTTGAACTCTGTGTACTCCACTTTCAAATTTTAGTCTACTATATGCTCCTTTTCCTGTTACCATAAATGAAATTTCTTTATATCCTCCAAGCCCTGTTTCATTTTCATTTAGTATTTCTAGCTTCCAGTGTCTTTTTTCTGCATACATTGTGTACATTCTAAATAAGGTTCCTGCAAATAGTGCTGCTTCTTCTCCTCCTGCTCCTGCTCTTATTTCACATATTATGTTTTTATCATCATCTGGGTCTTTTGGTATTAATAAAATTTTTAATTCGTCTTCTATTTGTGGAAGTTTTTCTTTTGATTCATAAAATTCTTGTTCAGCAAGTTCTTTTAGTTCTGGGTCTTGCATCATTTCTTTTGCTTCATCCATCTCTTGTTTTATTTTTTTATATTCTCTATATTTTAAAACTACTTCTTCAATACTTGCATGTTCTTTAATTGCTTTTTGCCATTCTACTTGATTGTTTATGATTTCTGGATCACTTATCATTTGTGTTAATTCTTCATATCTTTTTTCTACAATTTCTAATTTGTCAAACATATTTACTCTCCTTGGATATTATTTTGTTATATTGTAACACAAAATGCCTGCAAATTTCAATAGTTTTAGTGTTTTTTATGTTTTATATATATTGTATAGATATTGGAATATCATTCTTTTTTAATATTTCTTCTTCTCTATTTGTACAAGTAAATATTATTATTTGCCTTTCTGAATATTTGGTGTTTAGGTATTTTAAAAAGTTTTCTAATCTTTCGTCATCAAAATATGCAAATGCTTCATCTAAAATTATAGGCATTTTTTCGTTTGATAATTCATCTATCATTGATAATCTTAGAGATAAATATAATTGATCTATTGTTCCTATACTTAGTTTTGTAGCTGGTATGTATTCTCCATATTCGTTTTCTACCATTAATCCTGTTTCTTCATTAAATCTTACATTTGTATATTTGTTGTTTGTTATTTGCGCTATATTGTTTGATAGATTTTGTGTGAATTTTGGAGTTACTGTATTTTTCATTATTTCATAACTACTTGTTAGTATTTGTTTTGCTATTTCCATACTTGTATTCAAATTTATTAGTTCTTTTTTTCTTTTTATATTTGTTTGATATTCTTCTTCAATTTGTGCTATTTTGTCTAGTTTAGATTCTATTAGGTTTTTATCTATTTCTGTACTATGTAATTGTATTTTTTTATCATTTATTTTAGTTTGTAATTCTTGTATTTTGTTTGATGTTTCTTGTAATGTTGTGTTTTCAATATCTATTTGCAGTATTGGATTTTCTTGATATATTTTTTCATATTGGTTTTTCTTTTGGTTAAAAATGTCTTGCTGTTTTTGTTTTATTATTTGTGTTATTTCTTCATTATTTTTTTCTATTATATTTACTTCATTTTCTAATAGTTTTATTTTTTCTTTTATTATTTCTAAATTTTTTTGTTCTTCTTGGTATTTTATTTGTATTTTTTTATTTTGTTTTTGCGTATTAATATATTTTATAATTATTAGTAATAGTGCAATTATTGAAATTGCAAGTATACTGTAGTTTATAGGTGATTTTTTTATAAATATAAATTGTAATATATTTATAATTAATATTATTATTGTTGATAAAATTGTAAATTTAGTATTATTTTCTTTTTTATTATAATTTTTTTCTTCTATAGTTTTACTTTGCATTTTTATATCATCTAGTTGATTGTCTATTTGTTTTATTTTTTCTGTGTTTTTCTTTTTTATATCTTCTTGTATATATATTTCTTGTTTTTGTATATTTTCATTTTCTAATATTTGTTTTAATTTATTATATGTGTCTAGTTCTTTTTCTAAATCATTTATTTCTTTTTTGTTTTGATTTATTATTTCTTCTATTTCATATTTAGATGTTTCGTATTTTTTTATTTCTTCTTTTTCTTTTTCCAATTCTTCTATTTTTTTGTTTATTAGATTAATTGGTTTTTCTTTAGATCTTGTTGTTCCTATTTCTTCTAGTTGTCTTCTATTAATTCTATCTATTGCTAATTTATATGATGTGTTGTCATCTCCTGTACCTACTAGATTTGCTATTTTTTGTATTAATATTCCTTGTTCTTGTTGTGGTATTTTTACTTCTTGTTGACTTGTTATTAGTGTTGACAAAAATAGTTTTTCATCTATATTTGTTTGTTCTGTAAAAAACTGATTCCCTAAGGTTTTATCAATTACATATGTATTAGATATGTCTTCCATTTTATTGTTAAATATTTTTGGATTTTTCTTTTTAAAATCTCTATATATTTCATATTGATTTTTGTTATCTAGTTCATATGTTAATTTACCTGAAAAGTCTTCCCCTTGCCATGGTTCATATTTTTCATAATCTGAATATTCTTTTCCTTTTTTATTTTTTGAAATACCATAAAAACTATTTATTATATATCTTAGTATTGTTGATTTACCTGATTCATTTTTTCCGTGTATTATATTTATATTATCTTGCAATTCTAGTTGCTTATTTTTGATTTTTCCATATGCATTTATTTTTATTTGCTTTATTTTCAAGATTTTCACCCCTTTTCTTTATGCTAAAACATCAAATGCAATTTCAGTTGCTTTTTCTAATATCTCTTTTTGTTCTTCACTGATATCTTGTTCTTTCATTTGTTTTAACATTTGTTTTGCAAATAGTCCTTTTAGTGTGTTTTCATTTGCGATTTTTTCTAAATCATAATTTATTTTTGTTTGATTTTTTATTTTTATTATTTGTTCATTTTCTATTAATTTATATAATTCAGTTATATCAATTTCAAATTGCCTTGTTCCTATTAATATTATTTTTGCAAATTTATTATTAGGAATTTGTTTACTATTTATTGTTTCTATTAATTCTTCTTTTGATAATGTATTACTTATATCAAGTTTTTCTTCTATATATTCTTTATCATCTAAAGTTATGAATTGTAATTTTAAGTTTTGTTTTGATAGTTCTCCTACAATCATTCCATGTTCTCCTAATTCATCAAACCCTAGGGATATTAGGGAACCTGGATATACTATTTTTTGATTTGGTATGTCATTATATGATTTTTTGTGAATATGGCCTAGGGCAATATAGTCAAATCCTTTTTGTTCTAGGACTTTTTGTGATATAGGATTATATGGTTTTTGCTGTGTATTTGCTCCATTTAGGTCTGCATGCATTATTAATATATTTAGTTTTTCTGGATTTTTTATTTCTATATTTTCTATACCTGAGTTTGAACAGTAAAAATCATTAAATCCATATCCATATATATCAAATTCATCAAATTCTTTTATTTGTATTTTTGAATTAAATATATAGACATTTTTACATTCTGTTAATTTATTATAATATGAGTTTTGCAGAAATGGATCATGATTTCCTGGAGATATAAATATTTTTGTTTCTGGTATTTCTTTTATACAGTCTATTATATATTGAATTGTTGATTTTTTTATATATTCATGTTCAAATAGATCTCCTGATATAAATAGTAATGGTATTTTATTTTCTTTTATATAATTAATTACTTTTTTAAATGCTTTCCTTTGATCTAGTCTTCTTATTTCGCCTAAGGCTCCTTTATCACATAAACTGCTAAATGGAGCATCAAAGTGTATGTCAGCTATATGTACAAATTTCACTTTTATCACCTCTCTTTATTATTTATATCATACAAACGAAAGTTTGTAAATAGTTTTTAAAAATATTGTTAAAGCAAAAAAATACCTTATTTTATTAAGGTATTTTTTGTGTTTTTATTCATCTTCTAATGGTCCAAATAGTTCATCAAATTTTGCTTCTAATTCTTTTTGTAAATCATATGTGTCCTCTTCTTGTGGTAATATAAGTGTATCTTCTTCTTCAAATTGTTCTAGTAATCCATTCCTTGCTTTTGATTGGTTTGAGTCATTCTCTATTTTTTGTGGTTGTTGTATTGTTGATGGCTCTTTTTCTGCATCATTTACATCTTCAAATAAATCATCAAGAGATTCAACTTTTAAATTATCTATTTGTTGTTCATCATTATCTTCTTTATATGGATTATATGGATTGTATTTTCTCCATGTTCCTCTTTCTATTTCACCTATATCGTTATGACTTATTTCACACATTTGTAGTTGTTTTGCCATTGGATGTTTGAAATAGTAAAATTTATTTGTTTTGACAGGTCTTAATCCTTTTACAAATATGATACATTGATCCATGTCCATTCTTCTTAATTCATCTGGTGTCATTAATGCTCTTGCCATAACTTGATCTGATACACTTTTTCCTGTTTTCCAGTTTTGTCTATCTCTATTTATTGATACACTGTCTCTTTCTATTGTTTTTTCTCCTAGTTGTTTTGAAAAATATTCTACTGTTTTATATGAGTTACTTCCTAAAAATAAGTGTGTATCACAGTTACCCATTATTGTTTCATATGATTTTTCATATACTGCTTCTAGTTGATCAACATTTTGCAAAATAACACTAAATGATATTTTTCTACTTCTTGATGTTGATATTTTTTTATCAAAGTCTGGTATTTTTCCTATGTTTGCAAACTCGTCTAAGATGAAAAATGTTTGCTCTTTTAATTTTCCTCCATTTTTGTCTGCATAATCATATAATTGTTGTATCATTTGTGAGAAAAATATTGTTAATAAAAAGTCATATGCTGTATGTGTATCTGATGATATTACATATACTGCTGTTTTGGTGTTTCCTATTTCTTCAAAATTTATTGTATCTGTTGATGTTAGTTCTGCAATTTCTTTTGAGTCAAATTTTCCTAGTTTTGATTGTAATGTACTTAGTATTGAACTATATGTTTTTTCTGGTGCAATTTCTATTGATTTATAGTACATTCTTGCTGGGTGATCATATGGTAGTTTGCTTATTAGTTCTGTTAATAAGTTACTTCCTCCATTACTGTTTGCTGCTCTTACTAGTTCTGCACAACTTGCTAGGTTTTGCTCTTCTTCAGGTCTTGTTGCAAGTAGATAATATATTAGTGCTTTTAGTAGCATTTCTGCTGAATCGTCCCAAAATGGTTCTGAACTTCCTCCTTCTGTTTTTTGTCCTCTTATTATTGTATTTGCTATAACATCTACATCTAATTCTGATGATATGTGTTTTAGTGGGTTGTATCCGTCACTATATTGTGGTCTTACTAGATTTAATACTTTGATTTTATATCCATGTTGTTTTAAATATCCTGCTGTTCTGTCATATAATTCTCCTTTTGGGTCTGTAAATACATATGATCCTAACATTTGGTATGCATTTGGTATTGAGTATGATGCTGATTTACCAGCTCCTGATCCGTCCAACTACTAATACATTGACATTTCCTGGTTTATCTACTGGTAGGTAGTTGTTTTCTGCTAGGATAATTCCTTTGTTTCTGTTAAGTATACGGTATTGTTCTCCATGTTGACTCCAATCACTTGATCCATGCTCTATGTCTGAATATTCATTTTTTGGTGCTGTTCGTATAAATCCAATAAAGAAAAATATTAGATAAAATATTGTAAATCCAAATTCGAATGATATAAATTTTCCGAATGCTCCATCTGAAAATAGTTTTCCAAATGTTTGCAATGGATGTGTGAAGTTTTGACCTATTCCTCTTATAAGTACTTGGCTGTTAAAGGTTCCTCCTTGTGATGCTTGAAATATACTATATGATAATGGCGAAACAAATACTATGGCTAATATAATCCATAGTATTGCTGCTATTATAAATGTTTTTCTATTTCTTTTTATTGCTCCTTCAATTTTGTAATGCATCTTTAATCACCTACTATCTTTGGTATTATTCTATTACATGCCTCTTTCTGTTTCTACTTTTCTGACATTTCCTTTTGCTTCTTGTGCTTCTTCTGCTTTTTTCATTGTTTCTCTATCTGCTTTTATTTTTTTGCCATTTTTTATTCTATATGCATCATTTTCATCTTCATCATAATAACATTCTATATCTCCTGCATTTGCTTCAATTACAGCTCCACCTTCTAATGTAAATTCTCCATTTGCTCCAGATGTTAGTTCTTTTACTTCTTTTTTATCTCCATTTGTTAATTCTTGCTCTTCTCTTACTTGTACAATAAAATTAGTGCACACAATATTTAATTCTGTTTTTTGGTCTTCTTTTTGAGTATTTTCCATTTCAAACTTCCTCCTTAATTATCTTTTTTGTCCCTGATTTCAAAGGCAAAATAAGATTTATATGGTTTTAATTTACATTTTCCTTTTACTTCATTTGTTTGCTCATCAAAGTATAGACTCGGTGTAACTTCTTCTGCAGTTTCTGGGTCTATTATACATATTGGTCTTTTTAAATTTGGTGTATATGTAAATTCTCTGTATTCTACTTTTTCTTCGTTATATATGCTGTCAAATTTTAATGGCATTGGTTTTTTTGATATAGATATTTTGTTTCCTTCGAGTAAGGCCATGTTAACTACAACTCTATCTTTTCCGAAAGATAAAATTACAAGTTGGTCTTCATCTTTTGAAGGATTATCGACATAAAAAGTTTTTCTAGTATTTTCTCCTCTAATTTCTTCTGAATAGTCTAGCCTTTGTATGGTGTATTTAGGTGATTGATCTAGAAATTCTTTTTCTGTTTTATTTATTTGATATATTACAGTTCTTACATCCTTTGGATCTGTAATGCTAAAGTGTTTCCCTTGCCACATATCCATGTTTTTTACACCCCTTTTCTATGTTTTTACATAGCTTGTCTTTAGAATGCCTACTTTATATTATAGTGGATTTTAGGCTTTTTGTCAATAGCTGTGCCTGTTTTATGTTAATATTCTTCTCTTGGATTAAATTTTGAAATTTTTTGCATTTGCTCATATAATTTTTTTTCTTGTTCTTGCATTGTTTTTGGTACTACTATTTTTACTTCTGCTATTAGGTCTCCTCTATTTTCTTGTCCGTCCCAATATCCTTTATTTGGTATTCGTAGTATTTCTCCACTTTGTATTCCTTGTGGTATATATATTTTTGTTTCATCATCTATTGTTTGTAGTACTACTCTTGCTCCAAGTCCTGCTTCCCATGGTGTGAGTAGTAAATATGTATGTAGGTCACTTCCTTTTAGTTTAAATTTTTTACTGTCTTGTATATTTATTTTTATATACATGTCTCCATCTTTTCCGCCATTTGTTCCTTGTTTTCCTTGACCTATTAGTCTTATCTTTTCTCCATTTAGTATTCCTTTTGGTATATTTATTGTAAATGTTTTTGTTTTTCCTTGAACTGTTTTTATTGATATTTTCTTTTCAGTTCCTGTAAATGCTTCATTGAGTTCTATTTTTATTTCTGTTTCAACATCTTCTCCTCTTATTGGTGAATTTTTTTCATCTTTGTTTGTCCCTTTTTCTACATCTCCTAAAAATATTCCAAAAATACTCTCTTTGCTTTTTAGTGAATTTCTTGTTTTTTGAGCATAATATGCATTCCATGATCTATCATATTTTCTTTTTGATGATGGTACAGATAATATTCTATATGCTTCATTTATGTCTTTTATTTTTTCCTCTGCTAAAGAGTCTTTCATATTAACATCTGGATGGTATTTTTTTGCTGCATTTCTATATGCTGCTTTTATTTGTTCTATTGAAACTCTGCTTGTTTCTAATCCTAGTATTTTATAATAATCCTTTAATTTCATTTGACATCCTCCCACCTAATAGGTGTTTTTATTATATCATATTTTTTTCAAAAAGCTAGGTTTTTTACAAATTTTTTTACTTTTTTAATTCGTCACTTATTTCCGTAAATTTCATTCCATTTGATGCTTTTATTAATATTATGTCTTCTTCTTTTATATTTTGTTTTAGATATTCTATTATTTGCTCTTTTGTTTCAAAATATTTTATTTCTTTTTGGTTGCTGTTTTGTTTTTTTGCTTCTTCTATTATATATTTACTATTTTCTCCAGAGCATAATAATATGTCTATTGTGCTTTGTGCTATTTGTTTTCCAACTTGTCTATGTAGCTTCTCTGAAAATTCGCCTAGTTCAAACATATCTCCTAATACTGCAATTTTTCTGTGGTTTTTGTAGCTTTCTAAGTTTTTTATTGATACTTGCATTGATTCTAGGCTTGCATTATATGCGTCATTTATTATTTTTGCTCCATTTTTTAGTTCTATAATTTCATTTCTTTTTTTAGTTAGTTCAAATGTTTCTATTCCTTTTTTTATGTTTTCTAGTGGTATGTTTAGAATTTCACCGACTAAAGCTGCACATAATGCATTATATATAAAATGTATTCCTCCAACTGGTACATTTATTTGTATTTTTTCGCCTTTTATATTACATGTAAATTTACTACTGTTTTCTTTTAATTCAATATCTTCTGCTGTTACATCTGATGGATTTTCTATTCCAAATGTGTGAATTTTTATTTCATTTTCTTTTTGTTGTTTTAACCAATTGGATAATAAATCATTGTCATTGTTAATGATAATTTCTTTTTGGTCCATTCCTTCTAATATTTCTAATTTGGCTTTTAGTATATTTTCTCTTGATCCTAAATTTCCTATATGTGATGTTCCTATATTTGTTATTATTGATAATTTTGGTTTTGCAATTTTGGTAAGTTCTCTTATTTCATTAAAATGATTCATACCCATTTCAATAACTGCCGCTTCTTCATCTTTTAAACTCAATATTGTTATTGGAACTCCTATATGATTATTATAATTTCCTTTTGTTTTTAATGTTTTATATTTTTGTTTAACTACACTTGCTACCATATCTTTTGTGCTGGTTTTTCCAACACTTCCTGTAATTGCAATTATTGGAAAATCTTTTCCATATAGCTCTCTTTTGTATGTTGCGATTTGCTGTAGAGCTAAAAGTGGATTTTTGACTGTAATTAAAATTTTTTGAGGCCAGTTTTTTAATATGTTTGTATCTTCTATTAAGTCTTCATGAATTATAGCTATTTTTGCTCCTGATTTAAAGGCTATTTGCCAATATTGTTCTCCTTCTATTTTTTTATTATCGACTCTTATGTATGTATCTCCTTCTTCTATTTCCCTAGTGTCATAAGCAAATTTGCCAGATATTTCATTGATATTTCCTTGAATTAAGTTTCCTCCTGTAATTTGGATTATGTCTTTTACACTGATATTTTTCATTAACCTCATTCCTTTTTTTCTTAATATTTTATATTCTACTATACTATATTCTAAAAATCAAGAATGAATACAGTGTTTTATGATTATAGGGACAAAACCACATTTATATATGGTTTTGCCCCTATTTAATCAGACTATTTTTCTACAGAGCGGTTAGCTATTTCTATTGCTTTTGTTACAATGTTTCCACATTGTTTTGAAGAGACATTTGCCCAACTTCCTCCATCTTGTTTTACTTGGTCATATACTCCAAGCTCTTTTGCTATTTCCTCTCTTAAATTTTCAGATATTAATTTACTATTTCTAGACATAATATCCTCCTATTACGAAAAAAATATTAATAGGACTTTATTTAAAATCCTATTAATATTTTATACATTTTTGTTAAAATTATTTTGTCAATTTTTGTCAAATTTACTATATTATAATAAATTTATTTTAGTACTTTTTTCTTTATGATTATTATTCCTGTTGCTAATAGTCCAAGTAATGTTATGATTATTATTGCAATATATGTGTAATTTCTGTCTTGTCCTGTTGGTGGGTTTATAATTATTCTTTCAGTATAACTTGTGTCTGGTTCTTTACCTGGTGTGCCTGGATTATTTTTAGGATTTACAATATCGTCCATGTCTTCTGTTGGGTCTAGATTTCCTAATTTTTCTCCATATGATGTTGATGTATCTTCTGCATGTAATTCCCTTCCCCATGTTTTCTTAACTTCTACTATTTCTGCTATATTTTCATATGACCATATATCATTTTGTTGCAAATCTTTATTTAATACTAATCCTATTGATTCCGTTTTTACAGCTGGTTTTATTAGTTTATCTAATCCTTTTCCTATTAATACTGTATTAAATTTACACCCTGTACTATCATATAAGTTGTCAAGAACATTTTGTTGCAAGTATTTTTTGTTTTCAGCTTTTGATAAATCTATTACAGACCATCCATTTTCTTCATTTGTTTTTGTATCATTTCCTTCTGAAATCATATTACTATCTTTATTATATAATACTTGATTGTCTACATAGTCTATAACTCCTACTACTGATAAATTCATGATAGTACTATCATCAGCATTTGAAGAAACGCCATATTTATAGTATTCTTCATCTTTATAATCAACTTCACTTTTATTTGTTGCAGTGAATTCATATTCTACAAGAATTGTTGGGTTTTGTAGTAATTCTCTGTCAATTTCAAATTCTACAAATCCTCTATTTGGTGTTGCATCTGAACCTGTTTCTTTTAATTGTTGTATTGGTTCTTTTGGCTCAGTTTTTGTATATTGTGGAAGCGTGTCTTTTTCAAGTGATGTTAAATCTCTTAGTATACTTCCATCTGAATTCAATATTTGAATACGTTTTATTTCTTTATCTATTTGCACTAAACATCTTGGTCTTTCTGAAATACCAAAATCTACATTTTCAACTGTGAAGTTTTCCAAATTTCCATCTCCACTTTTAATCCAATCATAGTCATATTGTACACTAAATCCCATCCATGGTGTATATGCATTAATATTAATTGTCTTATCTATCTCTGTATTAGCTAATATATGTTGATATCCGTCAGCATAACCATTTGACCATAGTTCTTCTATTTCAGTTCTGCTCATACTTCCATCTGTTCGTGGTGTACGATAATATTTTTCATGTCCACCTGTTGAATCTATTGCTTCCATTTCTCCACTATAATTATCTACAGCATCTGAGCATTGTGTAGAAACATTATCTTTATACCATTCAGGTGAGCCCCAATATGTTGCAGTTCCACTTGGTGTTTTAGCCTCATTTTGTGCTTCATAATAGTCTTTTCTTTCGTTTGATGCTACAATAGTACCTTCTGTTGAAACTCCTGAATAATCTGGTAAAAATACTGTTGATTTATATTGTTGAGCTGTATATTTTCCTGTTCCATTACCATAAGTATATCTTATTACATAATTTCCTGGTATAAATCCTTGTATTTCATATTTTCCTCCATCTGCTGTTATTTTAGTTGCATCCTTTACTTCTCCGCCTTCATATACATGTGCTATAATGCCTCTATCTATATCGATTAAATCTACTCGTATACCATCAATAGGTGTATCACCAGAACCATAAACTCCATCGCCTAATCTTTCTTCTCCTGCTTTTAATGCTTCTGAAGTTTGATCTTCAAATACAGTTCCACTTATTTTCCTTATTGATCCTGAACGTTGTATTACTACTGTAGGTGCAAAATCTGTATCATCTTCCATTGTATCTATATTATTTGGTATACAGTTTCCTACTGCTGAATCAGAATCAATTGCTGGGCAAAGATTTCCATTTTTATCATAAGCTGTACATGTATATAATTCTACTACATTTCTCAATTGTGTATTACCAGAAGAATCTTGATTTAATTTTGTTCCAAATGATTCTTGATCCATTCTTACTTGTATATAAAATTCTACTGCATCTCCTACTTGTATCGTTCCTAATCCTTCTGTGTTAATTACAGATTTTTTATAATCAATTCCACTTACTTGTGTAGTATTTTCAACTGAAAATCCGCTTGTGTTTTTTACTTGGTATCTTCTTCCATTTGAACCTATTGGCATTTTCTGCAAATCTTCATTTGTCATATTTTCATCAATATATCCTCCTACAGCAACTACTTCTTTTATATCTGAAGAAAAATATTCTACAAGTTCATTGACTTTTGCTGATAGTGTAGATGATTGATTTCTAACTACAACTTTATATGTTAAGAATACATTTAATCCGTTTTCTTCCATATTTCCATATGCTGCATCATGATTTTTGCTAGTATAATCTATATCTTCTGGATATAACTCTCTTAATAATGTTTCATTATAGCCTATATCTGATTCTTTTATATTTATTTCAAATGCATCTTGATTTGCTATTTTTGCATAACGTTTATTATATTCATAAATATTAGAATATCCATTTATTGATGTCTCCACTGCTAATAAGTCACTTGCTATCGCTAAATCTAAACTATCTCTTCTAAATAATCCACAGTTGATATCTGTTATTGAATTTTTAGCTGGGTCATATGGATATCCTCCATATTGATTAGGTGATCCTAAGTTTAGTCCAGCTTCTGTTGTATATGCTTTCATATGATATTGATCATCTGCATAGGCTTCATCTGATAAGGTTCCTATTGCATCTTGTGTAGCTTTGTATACTACTCTACTACTATGACCTGTTGAATTATATAAAATAGTTTTTCCATTATTTCTTGATAAGTTTGTTGATTGTCCATTACTTGTTTGTGTTCCTGCTGTTACTGTTGAAAAGTCAGCATTAAACTGTGTTCTTTCACTATCGTTTTCTTTGGCTTTTGCTGTTCCTCCTGGTTCTATTGATGTAGCACTTATACTTTGATATACAATACCATTATATGAGAATTCTATTGAATATTCATCCAAATGATCTACTTCTATTCTTAAGTTATTTATATCTCCCCAGAATTTATAGTGTCCTCTAGATTGAGATGCTCCATTACTATCAAATCCTGATGCTACACTGCATATTTCGCTATTTCCTCGTTTTAATGTTACTTTTACTCCATTTAATCCTTCATTTGATGCAAATTTATTATCTCTTGTAGATGATTTTCCTTCTTGATAATCTACCCATACATTTCCTTCTATATCTACATATGTTCTAGGATTTTCTACATCTAATGAATCACCTACTCGATATCCTGATTGTACACATTTCTGTTGTACAATAACATATGAATTTAATGATCCATATTCATATAAGTCATATGTACCTGGTCTTATGTCTCCAGATAGTTGCACAGTTCCATTTGTTTGAGATGTACCTGTTGCAACATATGTTTCTTTCGATTTCATATAATATTTGTAGTTGTCTAGTTTAATTTCATATTCTTTATGATCTGATTGATATAATAATTCTTCTGTAAATTCCCATTCATAATATGTATATGATTCATAGATTGTATTTCCATTTTCGTCTTTTTTTTCTGTAGGTCTTCGTCCTGTATGAGGTACATTACTCCAATATTTGCTATCACTTCTTAATGGTTCTCGTGGTTCTATTTTGTATTCTGGATTATCTGGTTCCCAATTTTTTATTCCAAATTGAATTCCTCCCATTGGGGCCATGTTATTTGTATTAGAAAATACTTTTACAAGTCCTTCTCCTCTATCTGGTACTTCTTCTGGTGGTGGTTGTGGTTCGTCGTTTTTAAAGTTTTGAATTACATTTGGTTTTTTTGCTATATCTAAAGGTATTGAACCTTTTATTATTTCATATGGTTCTTTTGTACTTATTTCAACTGCGCTATAATCTCCTGATGGTAGATTTGGCACTTTTGTTATACCATTAATATCTGTTATATATGTACTTGCATCATCTTCATTATTTGAAAATGGTTCATCTATATTTCCTGTATACCAGCCTTTTGTATTTTCCTTTATTTTAAATACTACTCCTTCTATAGGATCACCTGTGTCACCATCTACTTTTTGCAATTGTAATTCTATCGCACCTGGTGTGTTTACAATTGTAGTTGTTGTTCCAATTTCTAATTTTATTCCTTCTGTTTCACTCCAAGCTCCGTCATATTTTTTATCTGGGTTATCTACTTCATATGCACAATAATTTCCTTCTAAATCTGGTAATGTAATCATACCTTCAGGATCTGTTGGTATTTTATATGCTTCACTTTTTCTAGAAGTCTCTCCACCATCTTTTGCTATATACTTACGTGTGTCCATGTTTTGGAATATAAACAATACTCCTTCAAGATTTGTTTGTTCTCCAGTCTTAGGATCATATCCTATTTTATGTAGTTTAGTATCTGTTCCACCTTCCATAGAAACTGTTACTGCATCATTTAAAGTAGTCATTTTAGTCTTAAATATACATCGTTCTTGAGAAACAGTTTCATCGGTTTTACTTGCACCAAATATGATTCTTGCCTTACAAACATCATATTCATTAACAAATGTCACATCTAATTTTTCTTTTAGTTTGCCTTTAATTGCAATATAAAACGGATTATCTGAACCTGTAGGGAAACTATCTTTATCTTCAAAACTTTTTAAATTATTTCCATCTCTTTTTAGGGTATAAAATATCTTTCCTTGATAACTATCTAATGAAGCTTTTACATCTACAATTTTTAATTTATTTTGTTTCCATTCATATGTATAATTGAAAAAGTATGGTCCAACATATGTAACATCATTTTCTTCATTATATGTAACATATGCTTTTGTTTCATCTGCAGGACGTGTGTTTGTAGCTTTGTAATTTCTATTTGATTTATTTATATCAAATTTATATGTTACAGCAGAATTAGCATAATTAAGTATCTCTACAATTGCATCTCCATGTGCTGCCGCTTCTCTAGAATAACTTCCTCCATTACCTGTATTTAACTTAACTGGTAATATGTCTGAATTTCTGGATAGTGCATTAATTGATAAGAAATACATCATTCTAAATCTTGACTTATTAGCATCATCAGTATTTTCATTTTCATTTCTAGCATAATAAGCAGCATAACCTAAAGCTGATATAGCTGTCTTTGCCTGTCCTTCACCCGAAATTTGTGGATAAACATCTTTATATGGTGCTTTATCTATTGGGGTTATTTTTTTTCCTTTTTTCGCTTCTTGCATAGTATATGTTTTTTGAGAACTCTTTGTATACCTGACAAATGTTCCTGGTTTTGAGTAAGTGCTCTGTTTAAAATTCAAATCTACAACAGCATAAATTGAATAAATGCTGGTTTTTCTATCTTTAGTCAAAGGTGTATTTTGATGGTCATGTATACAAGCTGCTCCTTTTTTAACATGAGTATCTATAGAATATTCCATATCTTTAAAAAAGCTTTTTGGATCTATATCAAATCCATCAGAACTTAGTAATTCTTGTCTCATTTCGTCAAAATTAGTAGATTTACTAGTTAAAGCTGTTGATGGTTTATTTATAAGAAGGATTATGAAGATTGTTATAAATAGCAATTTTATTATTTTATTATGTCTTATCTTCACTTTCATCATCCTCCTTTCCTCTAATTATATATATTATCATTGCTATAGCAAGTAATACTGTTATAATAACTGTTATATTTACACTTTGTACTAATCCTGTTTTTACAGAAACTAATAGTTGTGCATTACTTATATCATCTTCTCCATCTTGTCTATTTCCTAGTATAGAATCTTTGTCTTGAGAATTTCTT
This sequence comes from uncultured Clostridia bacterium, assembly GCA_947628775.1. Taxonomy (GTDB): domain Bacteria; phylum Bacillota; class Clostridia; order TANB77; family CAG-508; genus CAG-269. Next base: position 13,727 of record CANRBI010000001.1, on the reverse strand, counting down.
TCATTGTGTGCTGCACTAATTTCTGCAGTATTTGAAATCATTCCTACATTTGTTTTTGTCATTTGTTTTGTTAATACTAATGTTATTGTTTTTGTTTCTCCTGGTTGTATTATTTCTTGTGATAAACTATTAGTATGTAAATTTCCATCTGTTCCAAGATACCAATCTTTATTTACTGATGATTGGAATTGTAAATCTGCTGGGATATAATCAGTTATATCATCAATAAATCCTGGAAGTTCTCCTTCATTTGTTATTACTATGTCATAATCTATTAAAACAACTGCACCTTCTAGTGTTTTTGATGGTATTTCTTGTTTTGTAAATTGTGTATTTTGATAATTTGTTGTTGTAACATTATTTTTATTATCTCTTATTGTTACTCTTGATATATATTTTTTCATACTTAAGTCAAATAAATCTTTTTGTATAAATCCTGCATCTATATTTGTTACATATTTTTCTGATACATTTATTATATCTGTAATTGCATATAATTTACCATCACTTGAATATTCTGTGATTACATCTGAGTTTTGTCTTTCTGATACTCCTTGTTTTTGATATTCTGTCATTTGGTAATTAACATTATCATAATTAAATCCTATAATGTAGTTTCCTTCTATTAAATCTGAGAATTCATAATTTCCTTGTTCATCTGTTATTGTACTATACATTACTTCTTGTTCATCTTCAAATGCATTTATTAGTACAATTTCTAAGTTTGGTATTCGTTCTTCTCCTTCATCTTTTATTCCGTCTTTATTACTATCTATCCATGCAGTTCCACTTATTTTACCATTACTTACTGGATATCCATACCAAGGATTATCTTGTGTCCCTTGATTATCTATAACTATTTCATGATTTATTTCTGGAGACATTAATTCATATTCTTCCGTTTTTACATTAAAATAAAGTGATGTATCATATAATTCTTGTGTCGTTACTGCTTGTTCATCCTCTGTTATATGTGCTTGTATTGTAATTGTTGCTGTTGAATTTTTTGCTATTTTTGATATTATGAAATTTTCTCCATAATCTTGTGTTTCTTGATCCACAGCCCCTTCTATTGTTATGCTATCTATTATAATGTTTTCTGTTTTTTGGATTGCTATTTCAATATTTTCAATATCTTGTAATCCATAATTTCGTACTATACCTGTATAAGTAATTTGTTGTCCTGTTGAAACTTCTGTATTATTATCTGGTGTCGAAATTAAGTTAACTTGTAAAGGTACATCTTGTTCTCTTAGTCTAGCAACTTCAATTATTTCAAAATTTGTTCTTAAATTAACTTCTTCATTTAGTTTTAAAATTGCATAAAATTCAAATTGTTTTTTATCTGATTCATCTTCAAATTCATCTATCCATAATTTTACAGATGTGTTCCTTACCTGTTTTGCTCGTATATTATTTATTTTTACATGTAACATTCCATTTTCTACGCCCAAATATTCAAAGTTTTCATCTTCTTCTCCTTGTCTTTCTTGAGAACTTATTCCTTCTGGTAATGGAATATATATATCTGCATCTTTTTGCTCATCTGTAAAGTTTGTAAGTGAAAGTCGGATTTCTAATGATTGATCTGAATAATATTCTCTTTTATTTGAAAAATTATTAATTGACATTACTAATTTTAGATCAGCTTGTTTTATAGGATTTTTATTTGTTTCTACTTCTAAATTTTCCATATCAGTAGCTGTAACTACTATATTTCCTGAAAGTTGTCCTTCTTCTTCTACTTCTGCTACAGAAATTTCATATTGTTTTTCTATTGTTTCTCCTGCTTTTATTGTTCCTATATCTATATCTAGTTGTTTTAGTTCTGGATCTTCTTCATATATATCTTCATAATTAGATTCCGTATCTTCATCTGTTACTTCAACTTCTGTTCTTACATTATGATAGAATATTGCATTTTCATGTGTTACTGCTATTTTTGCATTTTGTATATCATTTTCTGATACATTTTTTATTTTTAATTGATAGAATATATTTTGCCCTTCATATACATCTTCTCCATCTTTTAGTTGTTCACCATTAGTTTTTGGTAGTACTTCCATTGTTATTTTTTCATTTGTATGTTCTTCTACTTCTTGTTCTTCTGTTGTTGATGTTTGTTGAATTTCTGTCATATTTTCTTCTACTGGCTGTTGTACTTCTTGTTTTGGCTCTTCCAATGCTAAAATTTTTACTTCTTTTTGTTCTTCATATTGTTGATTTGAATTTTCATTTGTGCATTTTACTTGTATTTGTGATGTATATATTTGTGTTTCTGGTTGTTCTTCTTGAGTTGCATTTTCAATTTGTTCTTGTAATTGATTTTCTTCTAATGATTGATTTTGTTGTTCTTGTTTATATTCTTCTTCTAGTTGTTCTTTATTTTTCAAGTCTATATCACATAATATTTTTATTGTTGCTCCTTTAAATGTTGAATTATTATATTGTGTTTCTTCTCCTGCCATTTGAATTTGTATTACTTTTTGTCCTTGGTCATTTGTTATTAATGCTGCATCTTGAACTGATAATTCGTCTGAATATACCTTTTTTATTGATTTTACATTTATATCTTGTATTTCTTTTGGTAAGTTTACTTCTATTAAAGGATTTTTATATAGTTCATGCATTATGTTATATGATAATAGATTTACTTCTATTTCTACATTTTCATTTGTTTGTGATGATATTAATTGTTCTGTACTTATTTTTAATTCTGCTTTTGTTTCAGTATCTTTTAATTCTGTTTGTACTGCTATTTCTGTTTGTGTATCATCTATTTCTTTAATTTTTTCTTCATTATTTATTTGTTTGAATTGTTTTATTTGTTCTTTTGTATATCCTGTATTTCCTATTATATTTTTGACATTTGCAATTGTTATTTTACCTTCATTTTTTACTTCATTTTCTGTTTGTATTTTTATTTTATGAATATTGTCTTCATATTCTATAGTAATATTTCCTTGTTCATCTTCTTTTGTATTACTATCAATTGTTGCTATTAATTCATTTGTTTCTTGATTTATGAATGTTAGTACAAAATTTTCACCTAAAACTGATTTTAATTGTTTTTTATTAAGTAGTGTTTTTTCGTATTGGACATTTTCTATAGGATACTGATTTTCATTTTCATCAACAAGGCTTGTTGTTCCCATTTCTATTTCTTTTATTGTTTTTTCAGTTTTTAAAAATTTTATTTGTGTTACTTCATCTATTGTTGTATTTCTTTCTGCAGCATTTTGTATGTATCCTTTATATACACTTTCTGTAGATGTATATTGTGTCTGTATTGCTTGTCCTTTTTCTTGTACTATTTCTGTTTCATTTTTTTGTGTTTCTGCTATTTCTGATTTTCCATAAAATCTTGTTTTACATTGTATGTTTTGTGGTATTTCTCTTTCTTTTAGTTCTACTGTTTCAGGATATGTATATATTATGGTATATTTGTCTTGATTTTTCTCCCATAAGTCGTTTGTGTTTTCTATTATTAAGCTATTTTCTTCTATTTTGTATTCTTCATTTGCTATCATATCATCTATTAATACTTTTGTTTGTAGTGGTTTTTGTTCATCTAATATTGGAATTTGTACTTCTATTCTTTCTGCTTGTTTTGGCATTTTGTCATTATCAGTAGAAGTTATTGTTTGTTCTAATATTACTTGAGAATTGTCTGAAAAATAACTTGTGTATTCACTTTGTAGTTCTATTGTTGGTGATGATACCCAATTTACTACAATTTCCATGTTCTTTTCTATTTGTCTTATTTCTTCTGAGTGACATTTATAGTCTCCAGTGAATTTTATTGGTGTTGCTTTTGATAATTCTGATATATCTATTTTTCCGTATTTTTCAAATATTATTGGTATTTTGATACTTATTTCTCCTGTTGTTATTTGACTAAGTGTTATTTCGTCTGTTTCTTTGTTCACTTCTTTAATGTATTTTTGGTCAATATCATCAGCATTTATTTTAAAATTTGGATTATCAAATTTTATTTTAGCATTATCAATAACTCCCGCATTTTCAATTTTGATGTTAGCTGTAAGCATTGTTTGTTCATTTATATTAGCTTCAGTATTATGACTTTCATTATCAAAATATACATCAAAAAATACATTTGTATCTTCTACTTGTGTTTCAAAATCTGCACTTATTATACCTGATAACATATTCATTAGCATAATTATAAGTATAAATACCGCTATTACTTTGTCCTTCTTTTTGTTCATTTTATACAACACCTCCTTGTTTTACTTTGTTTTGAAAAATAGAATTAATACTATTTTCTAAAAATTGCGTGTGTCTACCTTGTATCATCATTAATCCCTTCTCTCGCATATTATATATTTACTTAAGTCTAATATAAATTATTTTTTTTTAAATTACAATAGCAATTTTTTCCATGTATTTCTAGGCATTTATTATTACTTTACGGAAGGTCATTTCAGGTTTTTTTGTTAAGTTTTTTTTACAATTTTGTAATGTTTTTGTCATATTTTAAGTTTTCTTTGTTTTATTTTTCTATAATCCCTTATTTCCGTAATTTTTATTATGCTGATTTTGATGTTTTGTTATTTTCATTTGTTATAATATTTTTAAGTAAAATTGCTTTTGTATATAAAAATTCGAAAATATAATGACAAATTACTACAAAAAGTGATATAATATATTAGAATATGATTTTAGGAGATTTAAAATGGTTAAAGATGAAGTTGCTGAAAATGATAACTTAATAGATAAATCTGATAATCAAATTGAGAAATTAGATGTTAATAAAGATTCTGATAGTAAAGTTTTTCATCCTGTTGATTATTCTAAAGTTAAAAAATCAACTGGTATTTTTCAAACTTTTGGAATTTTTGCTATCATTTTTTTGTCAATTTTATTAACAGCTTTTGTTGCTTTTTCTGTGAATACTGCTAACAAAAAATCTATTATGCATAATGTGTTTATTAGTGGACATGATGTTTCAAATTTGTCTAAAGATGATGCTTTAGATAGTTTAAATACTTATATTTCTTCTAATATTCCAGAAGAAATTAAGGTTTCTCATAATGATTTTGAAACTTCTATTCCTGTAAAAGATTTAAATATTAATTTTGATACAGCTTCTGCTGTTAATTTGGCTTATACATATGGAAAAAAAGATAATTTGCTTAAAAATGATATTGCTACTTTAAAATCATTTTTTGCTAAGACTAAAATTGAACCTGTTTTGACTTTAGATATTGAGCAGTTGAAAAAATGTTTAGAAGATATTTCTTCTAAATTACCTGATCGTTTGATTGAAAGTAGTTATTATATTGAAGATAGTAATCTTATCTTAACAAAGGGTAAAACTGGTAGTGTTATTGATATTGATAAAACTGCTGATTATATTATTGATCAGATTAAAAGTCTTAATATTAAAGATGTTTCTATTCCTGTAATTACGGAAACTGTTGAACCCGCAAGTTTAGATATTGATGCTATTCATACAGAGTTATATAAGGAACCTAAAGATGCTTATTTTACTCAAAATCCTTATAGTGTTTTTCCTAGTGAAAATGGTATAGATTTTGCTTCTTCTGTCGATGAGGTAAAAAATATGCTTAATGAGGATAAAGATGAATATACTGTTCCTTTAAAAGTTTTATTTCCTAATATTACAACAAATATGTTAGGTAGAGAGGCTTTTCCTAATGTACTTTCTTCATATTCTACCAAATATTCAACTAGAGATAGGGATAGGTCTAATAATTTGTATTTAGCTGCAAGTAAAATTAATGGTACTGTTTTAATGCCTGGTGAGACGTTTTCTTATAATAAGGTGGTCGGTGAAAGGACTATTTCGGCAGGTTATAAAGAGGCTCCAATTTATGTTAGTGGTGAAGTTGTTGATGGTGTTGGTGGAGGTATTTGCCAAATAACTACTACTTTGTATAATGCTGTAGTTTATGCTAATTTGGAAATTGTTGAAAGAACTAATCATCAGTTTGTTCCTTCTTATGCTCCTGCTAGCCGTGATGCAACTGTTGTTTATGGTGCTATTGATTTTAAGTTTAAAAATAATAGAGATTATCCTGTTAAATTGGTTTGCTCTGTTGCTAATGGTATTGCAAATTTTCAAATTTTAGGTTTAAAAAGAGATAATGATTATGAGGTTCAAATTACAAATAATATTACTCGTACTACTTCTACTGCAATTTATTCCCAGGCTTATAAGATTTTGAAGCAAAATGGGCAAGTTGTTGGTACTTATTTGCTTTCTAGTGATGTTTATAAGAGGCACTAATAATAGTACCTCTTTTTTTACATTGTTAATACTCCATTTGGGGTGTCTTTTATTACTAATATATCTTCTTCTCTTCCATTTTCTGCATTTATATATACTAAAAATTCTTTATCATCAACTTTGCCTTTAAATTCATAACATAATATTTCTGATTTCCATTCTGTTGGAATATATGCTAATCCTTCACTTTGTATGTTTAGTTCTTTGTTTAGTGTTTTTTTGGCTTCTTCTTTTGTTATTTGTACTGTTGTTATATCTCTTTGTGTATGATTATTTAAATATCCTGTTGTTTCTATTCCTAGTATTTCGCCATTGTCTAATGCTATTTTTACTTTGATTAAGTCTGGATACATTACTACATTGTCTTGGTTGTATGCGTAATTTATTGTCATTATTCCTTCTTGTTTTAGGTAATATGTTTCTTTCATATTTGGAAATCCTTTTTGTGTTAAATATTCTTTCCCTTTATTATTTGCTTCTTCTTGTGATATTATTTCTGAATTTACTTCTCTGTCATGATTCATATATACTATATGTCCACCTGTTTTTGATATTGATATATTTATTGTTTCGTCTTGATTTGTTTGTATTGTAAATCCATAGGCTGGTATTGTTGCATTTTCTGATAGTCCTAGTTTTGATATTTCTTTTATTTGGTCTTTCCCTATGAATTCTTGCACTTTTTCTTGTGCTTTTTCTTCATCTATTTCTTCTCCTGTTAATCCCTTTTTTTCTTGATTTGTTATATGTTCTGAAAATGCTCCATCATATATTAGTCCTGAATATTCATGAAAGTTCTCTTCTAGGCTACTGAATCCTTCTTGACTTTCTGTACTTACTTGTTGTGCAAATGCTGTATTTCCTTTTTTGGTTAGTTCTCCCCATTTTATTCTTCCTGAGTTTAAGTCTTCTGATAATTGATTTAAGGTGTTTTCTAAATCTATACTATAGTTGTGTAGGTCTTTTAAATTTTTTAGGTCTTCTTCTGATAAGTCTTCATTATATATGTTTTTTCTAGATAATGAGTAACTGTAATCACTTACTTGATTTAAGAATTTTTGTGTGTTTTCTAGTTCTTGACTTTCTATTGGTAGTCTTGATAAATATGTTTGTGCCATATTTGCTTCTCTCCATACATTTGTTAGAGTTTCTGCTCCTTGTTCTGCTGTTGTAGATATTAGTGATTTTGCTAGATATGTTTCTACATTTTCTACATAGTCTACTAATTCATAAAATGCCATATTGTAGGTATTTTCTGATACTTGTTTTGCTTGCACTTCTTTTTGATATAATATTATTCCTAAGGCTATGATTATTATTAGAAATACTCCTATTACACTAAGCATATGTCCTTTTTTTAATCTGTGTATCCAATCTTGAACTTTATTCATATTTGTTTCTTTCCTTTCTTTTATTTACAAAATCTGTGTTTCCCTATTGTTTTTACTAATGGTCTTGACCATATCCATTTACTTGTTGCTGTTGCTGGATTAAAATAATATATACATCCTCCTGTGGGATCCCATCCATTTATTGCATCTCTTGCTGCTTTGTATACTGTGGAGTTTTCGGCTATTGGGTGGTTTATTTGACCGTCTGATACTGCTGTAAATGCTCCTGATTGATATATTACTCCTGCTATTGTGTTCGGGAATTTTGAGTCTTTTACTCTATTTAATATAACTGCTCCAACTGCTACTTGTCCTTCATATGGTTCTCCTCTTGCTTCTCCATTTATTGCTCTTGCCATTAATTGAACATCTGATGTGGAGTTTGAGGTTTTAGCATATGTTGTAGCTATTTTAGGAGTATTTTTTTCTATTGTTATTATACTTATTGTAAATATTGCTATTATTACTATTACTGTTGATATTTTCTTTATGTTTCTTTTCAATTAATCACCTTCTTTTATCTATATTTTGGTTTTTTTTGAAAAAATTATACAATTTTTTTGTATTTTTGCTTAAAATATGATAAAATGGTTTTATAAAATTTTTTAAAAGGGGTTTTTATGAAAATTGTTATATTTTATGCTTCATATGGTGGTGGACATTTAAATGCTGCTAAATCTATTGAAGCATGTTTAAATAAAAATTATGGTAATTTAGATGTTGAATTAATTGATTGTATGAAATATGTTAATTTGGCTTTGGAAAAATTAACTACTTCTGCTTATCGTCAAATGGCAAAAAAAATGCCTTGGGCTTGGGGTAGAATTTATAATGACTCTCAAAAAGGTCCTTTGGCTCATATTACTTCTAGGTCAAATAAAATTATGGCTATTAAATTATTACAGTTATTGAGGAAAATTAATCCTGATATTATTATTTCTACTCATCCTTTTGGTAGTCAAATGTGTAGTTATTTAAAGAGAAAAGGGAAAATAGATGCAAAGATTGCAACTATTTTAACTGATTTTGCTCCACATGATCAATGGCTTATTGGTAAAGATTATACTGATTATTTTTTTGTTGCTCATGATAAGATGAAAGAATATTTAGTTTCTAAAAATATTGATGAGGATAAAGTATTTTCTACTGGAATACCTATTTCCGATAGATTTTTAGCTGATTATAATCGAGATGATATTTTAAATAGTTTTGGTTTGTCAAATAATTTGAAAACGGTTTTATTTTTTGGTGGCGGAGAGTTTGGTCTTGGTAAAACAAGAACTGTTGAAATTTTTGAGAGTTTAGTTCATTATATTGATAATATTCAAATTGTTGCTATTAGCCGGTAAAAATGAAAAGATGAAAAATCGTTTTTGTGAAGTTGTAGATAGAAATCAAAAAAGTGATACTGTAAAAATTTTAGAATTTACTGATAAAGTTCCAGAACTTATGCATATTGCTGATTTGGTTGTTACCAAACCTGGTGGATTAACTACTTCTGAAAGCTTGGCTTCTAATTTACCTATGGTTATTATTAATCCTATTCCAGGTCAAGAAGAAGAAAATGCGGCTTTTTTAGAGGAAAATGGCACTTGTGTTTGGCTTAAAAAAGATGATAATCCTAAACTTGTTTTTCAAGATTTATTTTCTGATGAAGATAAGCTAATTTCTATGCGTATTAATACTAATAGGTTGGCTAAAAAATATTCAACTAGAGATATTTGTGATATTATTATTAATGATTGTTTATAATTTTAAAAATCCAGATTTTGATTTAATTCAAAATCTGGATTTTTTTATATTTCTCTTCTTCCTTCTAATGCTTTTGTTAGTGTTACTTCATCTGTATATTCTAAATCTCCTCCTACTGGTATTCCATGTGCTATTCTTGTTACTTTTATTCCTAATGGTTTTATTAGTTTTGAAATATACATTGCTGTTGCTTCTCCTTCTACTCTAGGATTTGTTGCTAGTATTACTTCTTTGACTTCGCCTTCCATTATTCTTGTTAATAGTTCTTTTATTTTTATATCATCTGGTCCTATTCCATTCATTGGTGATATTGAACCATGTAACACATGATATACTCCTTTGAATTCATGAGTTTTTTCCATTGCTATTATATCTCTTACATCTTCTACAACACATATTAAATTATTGTCTCTTTTTGTGTTACTACATATTTGGCATGGGTCTGTATCTGATATGTTATAACATTTACTACAGTATTTTAAATTGTTTTTTGCTTGAATTATTGAGTTTACAAATTCATTTGTTTCTTGTTCTGAACAATTTAATATATAAAATGCTAGCCTTGCTGCTGTTTTATGACCTATACTTGGTAGTTTTTCAAAACTTTCTATTAGTTTTTCTATTGATGGTGAATATAATGACATTTTTTACTTCCTCTTTTTTTAGTTTTTTTGTTTTACATTAATCCTGGTATATTATATTTCCCTAGTTGTGCAGCTTGTTCTGTATCTACTTTTCTTAATGCTTCATTTATACATGTTAATATTAAGTCTTCTAACATTTCAGCATCTTCTGGATCTATTACTTCTGGTTTTATTTTTATTTCTTTTATTTGTTTTTCTCCTGATACTTTTACTGTTATTGCTCCTCCTCCTGCTGATGCATCAAATTCCTTGCTTGCAAGTTCTGCTTGTGATTTTTCCATGTCTGCTTGCATTTTTTTTGCTTCTTTCATTAAGTTGTTTATATTCATTCCGCCAAATCCTCCCATTCCTCCTGGGAATCCTCCTCTTTTACCCATTTTTTATTTCTCCTTTCTTATTCTATTATATTAAATGGTATATCTGATTGTTTTGCTATATTTTGTATTTCTTGTTCTGCACTTGTTGTTTTGTTTTGTGTTTTATTTGATGAGTCTATGTATTTTATTTGCATTGGTTTACCACATGCCATTGATACTAAGTTTGTAACTTCTTTTATATTTTCTTGTTTTTCTAATATTGCTTTCCCAAATGGTGTTATTCCTTTTTTAAATTGGATTCCAACTGTCATATCATTTATTTCGTTTGCTTCTGTTTGCATTAGGTTTGTGTAAAGTACAATTTTTCCTGATTGTTTTAAGTTCATTATGATTTTGGGCCATTCTTTATTTATATCTCCTGTAGCTGTACTCATGTTTTGTTTTGGTTCTTTTTTTGGTGTAATTGGATTTTGCTGTTTTGGTTGTTCTTGTTCAACTTGTGGTATTTCAAATTTTTGTACTATTTGCTGCATAGGTTGTTGTTTTGGTTGCTGTTGTGTTGTATTTATTGTATTTTGCTGTAATTCTGTTGATGGCTCTGCACATAGTTTTATAATTCCTGCTTGAAATACTATACTTTTTTGATTTGACCATTTCATATTACTTTGTAATTCTGATAATGTATATATTAATTGTACTATTCTTTGTTTTGTTATTTTCGTGGCTAAGTTTTTTATTTGTTCTAATTCTTGCTCATTGTATAATTCTAGTTTATTACATGATTGATAGATTAGTATATCTTTTAAGTATTTTATTATTTCCCATAAGAAATTTTCTAAGTCTTTCCCTTGATCTATTATTTCATTTGTACATGTTATTGCTTCATCTATATTATATTCTGTTATTGCTTGTATCATACGATTTATAAAGTCAAATTTTGGAATTCCTACTAAGTCTTTTATTTTATTGTCATCTATTTTTGTTTCTCCGTCTTGTATACATCTTTCTAATATTGATAATGCATCTCTCATTGCTCCTTCTGATAGTACTGCTATCATGTTTAGTGCCGCTTCTGTTATTTCTATTTTACTTTCACTACATACTATTTTTAATCTTTTTATTATGTCTTCATTTGATATTCTTTTAAAATCAAACCTTTGACATCTTGATAATATTGTTGCTGGTAATTTTTGAGGTTCTGTTGTAGCTAATATAAATTTAACATGTTCAGGCGGTTCTTCTAGTGTTTTTAATAATGCATTAAATGCTCCTGTTGAAAGCATGTGTACCTCATCTATGATGTATACTCTGTATTTTGCTTTTGTTGGTAGAAAGTTTACTTCTTCTCGTATTGATCTGATATCTTCTACACTGTTGTTTGATGCTGCATCCATTTCTACAATGTCTGTTAGTGAACCGCTAATCGCTGCTTTGCATATTTCGCATTCATTACATGGTTCTCCTTTTTGCGGATTTAAGCAATTTATTGCTCTTGCTAATATTTTTGCTGATGATGTTTTTCCTGTTCCTCTTCCCCCATTAAATAAATATGCATGTCCTACTCTGTTTGCTATAATTTGGTTTTTTAGTGTTCTTGTTATATGTTCTTGACCTACCATTTCTTCAAATTTCATAGGTCTAAATTTTCTATAAAGTGCTGTGTACCCCATATTTTTCACATCCTTTATATTTTTAGATTTAAAAATAGTAGATACTTTAATCTCTCTATAGAGAGTACTCCACATAAGAGTATCTATTTATTGCTGCTTCCTTCCGGACCTGACAAGGTTCATAGGCTCCTATTGGTTTACTCTCTATACAAAGATTAGAGTATCATACTTTATGTATTATATAATGAATTATTCTTTTTGACAAGTGTTTTTATGTTTTTTCTCTTTTAAATACGTATTTTTCCATGTCTGTTAGTTCTTTTGAATCTGTTCCTTTTTCTATTATTTCTTCTAATGGTAGTTGTAACTCTATTGTTGATTTATATTTTTTCATGGATTTTAGGCTTATTATAAAATCAAATTGTACATCTATTTTTATATCTTCTAATGATATATTTGCTTTTTTTAATAGTTCATTATGATTTATTTCTTCATCATTTGCAATATATTCTGCCATTTTACTATTTGATAGTCTTATTGCAACTATTCCGCCTTGATTTGTAATTTTAAGATTTTTTATGTCTGCATTTTCTGCTGCTTCATATGTTATGTTTTGCACTAGATTTTGTTCTTTGTTTGAAAATATTACGTTTTGATTTTCTACATCTGGTTTATATATTTGCAATGTTCCTTTTTCATTTTGTTTTGTCATTTGTATATTTTCTATACTTATTTTATCTATTATTTCTGTTTTGTCATATTCTTCATTTTTATCGACATACATATAAATGTCATTGTTTTGGTTTATGTCAAAATTCCATCTATTTCCTTCTACTTGTTCTTGCTTGTCTATTCCTTCTGATGAACTAATTATTGATATTTTTGATAGTTTGAATGGTAGGTTTGTTTCTCCTTCTACTTGGTATCTTAATATTATAAAGCCTAGGATTAATAATATAATTAGTGTCATTATAATTAAAATACTTATATGAAATGATTTTCTATTCATTAATTTTTTCCATTGTTCCTTCATTAGTATTCACTTCCTTTTTTGCTTTTATTTCTCGTAGCTTTTTAAAAAATTCTTTTAATATATTTTCACATTGCTTTTTTAATAATCCTGATTCATATTCTACTTTATGATTAAAGGTGTAATCTTCTAATAGGTTATATACTGAGCCTATTGCTCCTGTTTTTGGGTCAGGTGCTCCGTAGTATATTTTTCTAATTCTTGAATTTATTATTGCTCCTGCACACATTGAACATGGTTCTAATGTTACATACATGTCACAATCTATAAGTCTCCATGATTTTAATTTTTTACTTGCTTTTTGTATAGCTATAATTTCTGCATGTTTAGTTGTGTCTGTTTTAGTTTCTTTTAAATTATATGCTCTTGCAATTATTTTGTTATCTTTTACTATTACACAACCTACTGGTACTTCTAATTTGTCATACGCTTTTTTCGCTTCTTTTATAGCTTCTTTCATGAATTTTTCTTGCATTTTTTTCTCCGTTTTATTTTAATGTTTTCTAAATTTTTTTCTTACTTATTTTAGCACAATTTTTATTATTTTACAACACACTTATAATATTATAATTTTAAAAATTTATGTCTGTATTATTTTATCTTTTCATTTAATATAATAAATTTATTTATGTTATATACTTTCCCAATAATAATATAAAATATTTTCATCAACATCATAAATTCCTATTTCGTAACCCGTTGCATTTTC